>NZ_JAMYUP010000001.1:0-479233 GCF_040323155.1 Mesorhizobium sp. M0060 | reverse complement strand
CCCCTCTGTCCTGCCGGACATCTCCCCCCACTTGGGGGGAGATTGGCAGCTTTGACGATGGCGCCTTTTCTCCGGCGCTGGAGGTTGGCGAAAGCCGGCGTGACATCCAATCTCCCCCCAAGTGGGGAGATGTCCGGCAGGACAGAGGGGGGCGCGACGGAACGCAATCATCTCGGAAGCACTCTCCCCCCAACTTCCTCAAAACACCGTCCGCGAGCGCAGTGCGGCGGCCAGCGTGCCTTCGTCGAGATAATCGAGTTCGCCGCCGACCGGAACACCGTGCGCCAGCCGCGTCACCTTGATGTCGAAGCCGGAAAGCTGGTCGGTGAGGTAGTGCGCGGTGGTCTGGCCCTCGACCGTGGCGTTGACCGCGAGGATCACTTCCTTGACTTCGCCGCCGGCGACGCGATCGACCAGCGAACGGATGTTTAGCTCATCAGGACCAATGCCGTCGAGCGGCGACAGCGTACCGCCGAGCACATGGTAGCGCACGTTCATGGCTGTCGCCCGCTCCAGCGCCCAAAGGTCGGCCACGTCCTCGACGACGATGAGCGTAGTGGGGTCGCGGCGCGGGTCGGTGCAGATCATGCATGGATCTGAGGTATCGACATTGCCGCAGGTCGAGCAGATGCGCACCTTGTCGACCGCCTCGCCCATGGCGGCGGCGAGCGGCGCCAGCAGCTGTTCCTTCTTCTTGATGAGGTGGAGCGCGGCGCGGCGTGCCGAACGCGGACCGAGCCCCGGCACCTTGGCCAGCAGCTGGATCAGGCGTTCGATCTCGGGACCGGCGATTCGCTTCGACATCGCACCGGTTTAGACCATGATCCCGAAAAGTGGAAACCGGTTTTCGGAAAAGATCATGGTCAAACAAGACGATAGAGCCCCATTCCGATCTATCGGAATGGATCCGGCTCTAGGATTTTTCAACCGGCTTTGGAACACTGCTGAGGCGCGTGCTGTTCGACGCGCAAAGAGGCAATCGCTTTAGGTTTGCGCCGCCCCTCATTGCCCTGCCGGGCATTTCTCCCCGTATAGTGACGGGGAGAAAGGGCCAACCGCGACCTCGGCACCCTTTTTGCAGCGCCGGAAATTGGCGAAATCCTTTGCAAAGGCGTCCTTCTCCCCGTCACTATACGGGGAGAAGATGGCGGCAGCCAGATGAGGGCGGCGGCGCCCTCAACAATCGACCGCCTCAGTTTTCTTCCAGTGGCCGGGTCTGGCCGGCGATCATCGCGCCGATGGCGTCGGTGTTCTCGGGCGTCGCCTCGAACGACATTGTCGGCTCTGCCGGCGCGGCCTGGAAGGAGGTGACAGGCCGCGCGCTCACGGTTCCACCGAAGCGGGCCGCATCCGGCTCCTGCATTGGTTCTTGCAGCGCTACAAGCATCGGCTTCTCCGGTGTCGCCCTCGCCGCGGTTGCCATCCCGGCAGTCACCCTTGTCTGCTTTGCCGGCTGCGATGCCGCGGCGGTCACATAGGTCGCCTTGGCGAATGTCGGCTTGGCGCTGCGTGCCGGCTCCGCCGAGGCGACAAGTATGGCCTGAGCGGCAGGCGCTTGCGGCTTGGCCTGGGCCACGGCGACTACCGGTTCGTCCGGCAGCGGCTGCCAGTTGCGGCCGCGCTTTTCATAGAAGGCATTGCCGCCGGCGACCATGGTGTAGTGCATGTTCTTGTAGGGGAAGCGCAGGCCGGCGGTGTGGAAGAACATGGTGTTCTTCAGCTTGGCTTTGCGCTCGCCCTTGAGCACCGCCTCGGCGGCTTCCTCGACGTCGGGCATCGCCTTCGAATTCATCGGCCGTGTCATGACGCCCGGCGCGAACTGCCCGCGCTCGCCAACCACTTCGCAGATGGTGCTGCCGTGATTGCCGGACCGCAGCCGGTTCATCACCACCGTGCCGACCGCAATCATGCCGTCACGGCTCGACCGGTTGGCCTCGAAGAACATTGCCCGCTCCAGGCACTCCTTTTCCTTCGGCGTGGAATTGTAGGAGCGCGAGTTCAGGAAACTCGGCGTAATGGCATCGGTCAGGCTGGACATGCCGTGCGAGGCGGTCTGACTGCAGGCGGCCAAAAACAGCGGCGAGATAACGACGCCGAGCCGCAACGGCGTCTTCCATCGGGTAGAGATCAACAGGTGTCCCCTCAATTCTGCTGCCAGCCCGCCCCTGGTTGCGGCAAGAATGAGACACTTTCAGGCAAAAAGATGGCTAAAGCGTTATTAAGTGTGGGGAGTTGCCCAATAGACACAGCTTGGCGGGCAAGACTGGCCTATCTGCCTGCCGGTACGACCGCCGGTTGCCCGGGCTCGTATTCTTCGAATTCCTCCGAAAACAAGCCGCGCCGCAGGAACAGGCTCCGCGCGTCCCTTGCCTTCGGCGCGATCTGCCGCGGCCAGCCGCTATCGACGAACTCGGCCCTGGTGAAGTCTGGCGTTGCCGCGCAGGCAGCCTCCAGCAACTCGGCGACTTCCAGCACGATCGCGCGTTCATCGTTCGACAGCACCGGCATGGCGATCTCGGCGGACGGACGATGGACGAAATCGTCGAACAGGTTGAAATAGCCGCTGATCCCGACGAGATCGACGGCGTCGTCGCAATAGGCAAGGATATCCAGGATCTCGTAGATCCGGTTTCGCACGCGCTGCTCTATCGGCCTGGCGGACGGCTCCTCGGTCATGGCGCCGCTGAAACGCTAAAGTTCAACTCTAGTGAAAACCTGACGAATGGTATCCGAAACTCAACTACTGCTCAGGGTGGAAAGCGGCCGCCGAGTACTCGTTCAACAGATGTCTGGAAGTACCCCTTTTCAGACCTTCATTGGTGGAGATACACTCGCTTAGCCGCACACTCCGGATTTGCCTAATGGCCGCAGCACCGAAAAATTCTTGGATAGTCGCGAGCGACGTAAGTGACCGGGACGGAATCGGCGTCGAGCTTTTGATTGAAGGCGACCTTGTATTGGAGATTTTTCGTGATGACACAAAGCGTGCCAGAGAAGTAACCCTCTACCGAGCGGACATTCCGTTGGAGTAGAGGAGGCCATTGCGAGGTTCAAAAGTGAGATTCCGTGGGATTTTCTGGATTAATCAATCGGCGGGGATTTCATTGTTTCGCGATAAGTATTGAACGTCACCTTTTCACCCTTTTTGAGCCGTTCAGCGGCATTCGCCCGAGCGACTTAAAGGGTCGAACCCTGCCATCCCTCGCGGGGTACCAAATGTCAGGTTTTCATCACTAGAACGGCAGCTTCATTCCCGGCGGTATCGGCAGTCCCGCGGTCAGCGCCTTGGTCTTCTCCTGCATGGTCTGCTCGACCTTGGTCCTGGCGTCGTTGTGGGCAGCGAGGAGCAGGTCCTCGAGAATCTCAACCTCGTCCTCCTTGAACAGCGACGGGTCGATCTTCAGCGACTTCATCTCGAATTTGCCGGTCAGCGTCACGCTGACCAGGCCGCCGCCGGCCTGCCCGGTGGCTTCCAGCGTGGCGATCTCGTCCTGCATGGCCTGGAACTTGGCCTGCATTTCCTTTGCCTTGCCCATCAGGCCAAGAAGATCTTTCATCGCACGGTCCTTTGCAGTTGGTGCTGGTTGCTGTTGTATCTCTATTTGAGCATGATCTTCGCCGAAAAACCGGTCCCACTTTTTGCTACGCTGACCTTCGGTTCGGGATCATGCTCTAGGTTTCGTCGTCGTCCGACGGCGGCTCGACCGGCACTTCGGCCTCGGCCGCATCGGCTTCCGGCGCGTCGGGAATGCGCACGTCGATGATCTTGGCGCCGGGAAAGCGCGCCAGGATGGCGGCGACGGTCGGGTCGCTCTTGGCATCGAGGAAGGCGTTTTCGCGCTTTGTCGATTCCATCTCGGCCAAGGTCTGGCCGCCCTCCTCCTTCGACAGCGACACCAGCCAGTTGCGGCCGGTCCAGGCGCGCAGCTTGGCGGTCAAATCGTTGAGCAGCATCTTCGGCGCATCGTCGGTCAGGCTGACGTCGATACGGCCGGGCTCGATGCGCACCAGCCTCACGCAGCGCTTCACCAGCACCTTGAAGGCCATGTCGCGCTGGGCGTCGGCAAGGGCGACAATGTCGGCCAGCGATTTCACCGGCACCGGCGGCGCCTCGTCCACAGGTTTCGGCACTGCGACGAAGGCTGTGGGTGTCAGCTCGGCCTCGACCAGCCGCATGGTCTGCGCGCCGCCATTGGCAGTCGGCATCCGCGCCTGCGCAACGGCACTGGCACCACCGCTTGCAGGCCCATGGTTTGCTGGGCCGGGGCTTGCCGGTGTGCCATTCGCGCGCGGCGCGGCACCCGGCGGGGAAAAGCCGTTCTCCAGCGATTTCAGCGCCTCGTCCAGCGTCGGCAGGTCGGCGGCATGCGCCAGCCGGATCAGCACCATCTCGGCGGCACTGACCGGGCGGTTGGAGGTCTGCACCTCGGGAATGCCCTTCAGCAGCATCTGCCATGTCCGCGACAGCACCTTGACCGACAGCGTCTTGGCGAAATCGGCGCCGCGCCGGCGCTCGTCCTCGGACAGCGAGGCGTCGTCGACGGCCGCCGGCACGAAACGCAGACGGGTGACCAGATGGTTGAACTCGGCAAGGTCGGTCAGCACCGCTGCCGGATCGGCGCCGGTATCGTATTGGGCGCGGAATTCGGCAAGCGCGGCGGCGATGTCGCCCTTCATGACATGTTCGAACAGGTCGACGATGCGGGCACGGTCGGCCAGGCCGAGCATGGCGCGCACCGCCTCGGCGCTGACCGCGCCGCCGCCATGGGCGATCGCCTGGTCGAGGATGGACTGCGCGTCGCGCATCGAGCCTTCGGCCGCGCGCGCGATCATCGCCAGCGCATCGTGTTCGACTTCGATGCCCTCCAGACCGGCTATCCTGGCAAGGTCGGCCTTGATCATTGCCGCATCGATGCGCCTGAGGTCGAAGCGCTGGCAGCGCGACAGGACGGTGATCGGCACCTTGCGGATTTCGGTGGTGGCGAAGATGAATTTGACGTGCGGCGGCGGCTCTTCCAGCGTTTTCAGCAGGCCGTTGAAGGCTTGCGTGGAGAGCATGTGCACTTCGTCGATGATGTAGACCTTGTAGCGCGCCGATACCGGGGCGTAGCGCACGCGCTCGATGATGTCGCGGATGTCGTCAATGCCGGTATGCGAGGCTGCGTCCATCTCGATGACATCGACATGGCGGCCTTCCATGATCGCCTGGCAATGCTCGCCGAGCACGGCAAGGTCGACGGACGGCTGGTCGACGGTGGCGGTCTTGTAGTTGAGCGCCCGCGCCAGGATGCGCGCGGTCGTCGTTTTGCCGACGCCGCGCACGCCGGTCAGCATCCAGGCCTGGGCGATGCGGCCGGTGGCAAAGGCATTGGTCAGCGTGCGGACCATCGGCTCCTGGCCGATCAGTTCGGAGAAATTCGACGGTCGGTATTTGCGCGCCAGCACGCGATAGGCGGCAGGCTTGCCCGACTTCCCGGCCTCGTTTCCGGCTTCGCTCATTCGCCCGTTAAGCTCCCAGGGCTGCCACTGGAGGCGGCCGATTCCTGCGCATAGTTTCGCCCGCACGGCTTGGCGCCGTCAATGTCGGGGCAAAAGGCGAAGAGGCGGGAGGCTGGAACAATGACCCGTTCCGGGCTCGTTAGGGCTGCTTCCTTCCGGACCTGACCCGGTTGGCGAGTGGATCGTCCACCACCAACCTCCCGCTCCCCATATCGGCAATCCGGCGATGAAATGCAAGTGCGGATGATAGAGTAGTGAAGGACGGCGAAAGCTGAAACAAAAACCCGCCTCGGCGGGCGGGTCGCTGGCGCCAATAAGCACCATATGGAAATTAATAGCATAGCTGCCGGCACAAAGCAAGAACAAAATATGACTGCGGTCAATTTTTTACCTCGGTGCTGCCCCTCATTTGCCTGCCGGCACCTTCGCCCCGTGAACAACGGGGAGAAGGTAACGGTGAGGGGCAGCGCAAACCTGAAGCGATTTGCCCCAGGCCTGAATTCTTCGCCGGACAATCAGCGCCACGATGGCCAATGTTTGCCTGCTGCCCCTTGCGGCCCCCCGGCAGCCGCTCTAGCGTCCATAAAGTTCAAAAAACGTCATAATCGAGGAAACGCCAATGCTGCCGGGCCTCAAGGCCGGATTCACGCTTGACGCGCGGCTGGAAGCGGACAGCGAGCAGCTGATGTGGCTCGGCCTGTGCGAATTGCGCGTTATGAACGACCGCCGCTGGCCGTGGCTGCTTTTGGTGCCGCAGCGGCCGGGCGCCGAGGAAATCCACGACATGACGCCGCTCGACCAGGCGATGCTGACCTTCGAGACCAACATGGTGGCGCTGGCGCTGAAGCGGGTGACCGGCTGCACCAAGATCAACACCGGCGCGCTGGGCAACATCGTGCGGCAATTGCACGTGCATGTCATCGCGCGCTCGGAAGGCGATCCCGGCTGGCCTGGCCCGGTATGGGGGCACGGCCTGCGCGAGCCCTACCAGCGCTCCGACCTTCGCCGGTTTGCGGAAAAGATCAAGGCAGCGCTATAAGCCTCTCCCGTGTCCATCGTGAACCTGTCCATCTTGAACCTTCCCGAGTCTGCATGAGCTTCAGCCTGTTTGACGCGCCCGTGCGCGAGCCGAGCCAGTTCGTCGGCTTCGCCGGCAACATTATCGACCGGCAGTCCGAAAACCGCACCGACGATTCCGTCGAAAAGGCGCTCGCCGATCCCTCGGCGCGGCTTTTGCTGATGCATGGCGGCCGGCTCTATCTGAAGCTTGCGCAAGGCGCATTCGATCCCTGGTTCGGCGCGGCCGAAAGCCGGCCGCTCGAGGCATCGCTCGAAAACGGCGTCCTGCTCGGCTTTTCCGAAAGCGGCCCGGTGCTGGCGGTGCCGGCCGGGGTCGAGCCCGAGCAGCTTCCCGAGACGATCAAGGCCATCGACTATCGCTCGGTCTATATGCAGGGGCTGATCGACGAAGCAGCGGCCGGCGCGCTGGCGCAAGGGGCGGCCCTGCTCGCCTGGCATGCCAGCCATCACTTCTGCAGCAAATGTGGCACCGAAGCCGAGATGCGGGCCGGCGGCTACAAGCGGCATTGCCCGGCCTGCGGCACCGAGCACTTTCCGCGCACCGACCCGGTGGCGATCATGCTGACGGCGACGCGTGAAAAATGCCTGCTCGGCCGCGGCCGGCATTTCGGGCCCGGCATGTATTCGGCGCTCGCCGGTTTCATCGAGCCGGGCGAGACGATCGAGGCGGCGGTGCGCCGCGAAACGCTGGAGGAAGCCGGCATCAGGCTCGGCCGCGTCGTCTACCATGCCAGCCAGCCCTGGCCGTTCCCCTATTCGCTGATGATCGGCTGCTTCGGCGAACCGCTCAACGACGACATCCATCCCGATCTCAACGAGTTGGAAGATTGCCGCTGGTTCTTTCGCGACGAGGTGCTTTCGATGCTGGCCAGGGAGCATCCGGGCGGCCTGGTGACGCCGCCGAAGGGGGCGATCGCCTATAACCTGATCCGCGCCTGGGCCGACAGCGCGTAACAGGATCGACATCGCAGGAGCAGAAAATGATCCGTCACACCGTCGTGTTCACGCTGAAACATCCGCCGCATTCGCTCGAGGAAAAAAGGTTCCTCGCCGACGCCAAGAGAATCCTCACGGCGATAAAGGGCGTCACGCATTTCGAGCAATTGCGGCAGGTCAGCCCCAAGAACGACTACCGCTTCGGCTTCTCGATGGAGTTCGCCGATCAGAGGGCCTATTCCGGCTATAACGACCACCCCGACCACGTCGCCTTCGTCCGCGACCGCTGGATCCCTGAGGTCGAGGCGTTTATGGAGATCGACTACGTGCCGCTCGGCTGGGGCTGAGACTGGGACGATCGCCATGCCCGGGCCTCAGGCGGCTGCAACGTGGATTTGGCGAAGATCGGGGCCTCGACAGCAAACACTGCCGCAGCCGACCGACGCGGCGCTCTAGAACGGTTCATCGTTTCACGGAAACGCCGAACCGGTCCATCTTTTTGTTGACGCAATTCCGGACGGAAAACCGTTCACACTTTTCCTGGAATTGCTCTAATACCCCGCGTCGCGATCCACCACATTTTCCAGCGCTTCGCCGCGCTCGAAAGCGTCCATCTGGCGCAGCATGATCGGCGCCAGGTGGACCGGATCGGAGGTCGCCGCCGCATGCGGCGTCACGAACACTTTCGGGTGGCTCCATAGCCGGCTGGTCTTCGGCAGCGGCTCGACCTCGAACACGTCGAGGCTGGCTTCCTTCAGCGCGCCGTCGTCCAGCGCGCGCAAAATGTCGGCGTCCTTTTGCAGCCTGCCGCGTCCGGCATTGATCAGCACCGAGCCGCCGAGGCCGTTGCGCTTTCGCAGCTCCTTCAGCACGCCATGGTTGATGATGCCTTGCGTCTGCGGCGTCAGCGGCAGAAGCACCACCAGGATGTCGGTAGCGTTGAGGAACGGGATCAGGCCGGCCTCGCCCGTATAGGTCGAGACACCTTGCATCGGCCGGTCGCTGCGCGACCAGCCATTGACCGGAAAGCCGAGCGACAAAAGCACCGACGCCGCCGCGCGGCCAAGCGTGCCGAGCCCCATAATGCCGACAGAGATGTCGCCGGCCGGCCGCTGCGGCGGCTCGTGCCAGATCTTCTTTTGCTGCTGGGCGCGGTAGAGCATGCCCTGGCGATGGTGGTCGAGCACCCGCCAGACGACGTATTCGGTCATGTATTGGGTCAGGTTGTCGGCCACCACCTTGACGACCGGTACGTCGGGCAAGGTGGGATCGGCGAAAATGTGGTCGACGCCGGCGCCGATCGAGAAGATGGCGCGCAAATTGGGCAGCGACGACAAGAGGTTAGGCCGCTGTTTCCACACCACCGCATAGGTGATCGAAGGATCGCCGGCGCCATTCGGCTCGAGCACCACCTCGCGCTCCGCCGACAGCAGCTCGCGCCAGCGCAGCGGATGAATACCGGTGAGGGCAAGCAGGATGCGGCCTTTTTCCATTGCGGATTTTTTTCCTTTTACCAACAGCGTTCGCGTCCCAACGTGCAAGGGCGCTGCAGCGTTTTGATTTTGTGCATGATCGTCAGCGAAAATCTACTCGCTGACGATGCCGACCGGCGCCGTTTCGATCTTGAAGGCGGCCGAGATCAACGCCCTTGTATAATCGGTCTGCGGGTTGCCAAAAATCTGTTCCGAAGGGCCGGCCTCGACGATCCTGCCATTGCGCATGACGATGACGTCATTGGCCAGCGCGCGGATGACCCTCAGATCGTGGCTGATGAAGAGGTAGGCGAGGTCGTGCTTGGCTTGCAGGCTGCGCAGCAGGTCGACGACCTGCGCCTGCACGCTCATGTCGAGCGCCGAGGTCGGCTCGTCCAGCATGACGAAGCGCGGGTTGAGCACCATGGCGCGCGCAATGGCGACGCGCTGGCGCTGGCCGCCGGAGAATTCGTGCGGATAGCGGTTGCGCGTCGCCGGATCGAGGCCGACTTCCCCGAGCACGTCGACAACGCGCTCGTCGCGCTCATCGGGCGACAGCTTCGGCTCGTGGATCTTCAGCCCTTCCTCGATGATCTCCGCGACCGACATGCGCGGGCTGAGCGAGCCGAACGGATCCTGGAAGACGATCTGCAGTTCGCGCCGCAGCGGCCGCATTTCGTTGAAGGACAGCTGATCGATGCCGCGTCCGTTGAACTGGATGTTCCCGGTCGACGAGATCATCCTGGCCAGAGCCAGGCCGAGTGTCGTCTTGCCGGAGCCCGATTCGCCGACGACGCCAAGCGTCTGGCCGGCCCGCACGGTGACGTCGATGCCATCGACCGCCTTCACATTGTCGACGGTGCGCCGGAAGAAACCCTTCTTGATCGGGAACCAGACTTTGATGTCCTTGCCGACCATCACCGGCTTGGCTGCTTCGTTGGCCGCCGGCGGCTTGCCTTTCGGCTCGGCGGCAAGCAGATGCCGTGTATAGGCGTGCTGCGGATTGGCGAATATCTCTTTGGTCGGCCCGGTCTCGACGATCTTGCCCTTGGTCATCACGCAGACCCGGTCGGCGATCTTCCTGACGATGCCGAGATCGTGGGTGATGAACAGCATCGACATGTTCTTGCGGCTTTTCAGGCCGGCGAGCAGTTCGAGGATCTGCGCCTGGACGGTGACGTCGAGCGCCGTCGTCGGCTCGTCGGCGATCAAGAGTTCAGGCTCGTTGGCCAGCGCCATGGCGATCATGACGCGCTGGCGTTGGCCGCCGGAAAGCTGGTGCGGATAGGCGTCGAGCCGTTTCTCCGGCTCGCGGATGCCGACCTCGTGCAGAAGTTCCAGCGTGCGCGCCTTGGCGTTGCGATCCCCCAGCCCCTGGTGCAGCTTCAGGACCTCGACGATCTGCTGCTCGATCGTGTGCAGCGGATTGAGCGAAGTCATCGGCTCCTGGAAGATCATGGTGATCTTGTTGCCGCGCACGCGGCGCAATTCCTTCTCGTCGGCAGCAAGCAGGTCGGCGCCGAGGAACTGGATCTTTCCCGACGGATGGCTGGCGGTCGGATAGGGCAGCAGCTTCAGCACCGACAACGCGGTGACCGACTTGCCGGAGCCGGATTCGCCGACTAGCGCCACCGTCTCGCCCTTGGCGAGGTCGAATGAGATATGGTCGACCGCGATCGACTGATTGCCGCCTTGCGTGAAGGCGACGCTGAGGTTCTGGACCGAGAGCAGCGGGGTATCGCTCATCTGAACGTCTTGCGCGGATCGAAGGCGTCGCGCGTCGCCTCGCCGACGAAGACCAGCAGCGACAGCATCAGCGAGATGACGACGAAACCGGAAATGCCGAGCCATGGCGCGTTGAGGTTGCGCTGCGCCTGCTTCAACAGCTCACCCAGCGAGGCGGCGCCGGGCGGCAGACCGAAGCCGAGATAGTCGAGCGAGGTCAGCGTCGAGATCGAGCCACTGAGCAGGAAGGGCAGGAAGGTCAGCGTCGCCACCATGGCGTTGGGCAGCAGATGCCGGAACATGATGGTGACGTTGGATACGCCGAGCGCGCGCGCCGCGTTGACATATTCGAAGTTGCGGGCGCGCAGGAACTCGGCCCGCACCACGCCGACCAGCGCCACCCAGGAGAACAGCAGCATCAGCCCGAGCAGGATGAAGAAGCCGGGCGGCAGGATGGCGGCGACAATCAGCAGCAGATACAGCACCGGGATCGCCGACCAGATCTCGATGAAGCGCTGGAACAGAAGGTCGGTCCAGCCGCCGAAATAGCCCTGCAGAGCGCCGGCCGCCACGCCGATCAGCGCCGAGCCGGCGGTCAGGATCAGCCCGAACAGCACCGAGACCCTGAAGCCGTAGATGACGCGCGCCAGCACGTCGCGGGCCTGGTCGTCGGTGCCCAGCCAGTTCCAGTTGCCGACGATGCAATTGGGGTCCGCCTCGCCTTTCGGATACTGGTTGCAGCGCGTCTTCTTGTCGTAGAGCCAGGACGGCTTGGTCGGTGCTGCCTCTGGAATGGCGTTGTTGACGGTCTGGTAGGAGTAGCGCACCGGCGGCCAGATCATCCAGCCATTGGCATTGATCTCGTCCTGGATGACCGGATCGCGATAGTCGGTGACCGCGTAGAAACCGCCGAACTTCTCCTCGGGATAGGCGACCAGGACCGGAAACAGGATCTCGCCCTTGTAGGAGGCGATGATCGGCCTGTCGTTGGCGACCAATTCCGAAACCAGCGACAGCACGAACAGGAACAGGAATATCCACAACGACCAGTAGCCGCGCCGGTTGGACTTGAAGTTCTGCAAGCGCCGTTGGTTGAGCGGCGACAGAAAGGGCCGCGCGATCCGAGCCGGCGCCGTTTCGACCGTGGCCTGCGCCATCAGACGTCTCTCCGCTCGAAATCGATGCGCGGGTCGACCCAGGTGTAGATCAGGTCGGACAGCAGCCCGACGAACAGGCCAAGCAGCGAGAAGATGTAGAGATTGGCGAAGACCACTGGATAGTCGCGCTGCACCACCGAGTTGAAGCCGAGCAGGCCGAGGCCGTCGAGCGAAAAGATGTTCTCGATCAGCAGCGAGCCGGTGAAGAAGGCCGAGATGAAGGCGCCGGGAAAACCGGCGATGACGATCAGCATGGCGTTGCGGAAGACGTGGCCATAGAGCACCTGCCGCTCCGACAGGCCCTTGGCGCGGGCGGTGACGACATATTGCTTGCGGATTTCCTCGAGGAAGGAATTCTTGGTCAAAAGCGTCGTCGTGGCGAAGGCCGACAATACCAGCGCGGTCAGCGGCAAGGTCATATGCCAGAAATAGTCGACGATCCGCGCCGGCCACGACAGCTGGTCCCAATTGTCGGAGGTGATGCCGCGCAGCGGAAACCAGTCCCAGAACGAGCCGCCGGCAAACAGCACCATCAGCAAGATGCCGAACAGGAAGCCGGGAATGGCGTAGCCGACGATGACGACGCCGCTGGTCCAGACGTCGAAGGTGGAGCCGTCCTTGACCGCCTTGCGGATGCCGAGCGGGATCGAGATCAGGTAGGACAAAAGCGTGATCCACAGCCCGATCGAGATCGACACCGGCATCTTCTCCAGGATCAGGTCGAGCACCGAGATGTCGCGGAAATAGCTGTCGCCGAAATCGAAGCGGAGATAGTTCCACAGCATCATGCCGAAGCGTTCGAGCGGCGGCTTGTCGAAGCCGAACTGCTTCTCCAGCTTCTTGATGAATTCCGGATCGAGCCCTTGCGCGCCGCGGTATTTCGAGCCGACGTCGCCGGCGACGTCGACATTGCCGCCGCCGGCATCGCCGCCGCCGCCGCCGAGGCGATCGCTGCCGCCCTGGTTCGTCAGCCTGGCGATGACCTGCTCGACCGGTCCACCTGGAGCGAACTGGATGACGGCGAAGGACACCGCCATGATGCCGAACAGGGTCGGGATCATCAACAGGATGCGGCGCAGTATATAGGCGCCCATCAGTTTTTATCCTCCTTGAGGACGACCATTGTGTCTGAAGGTGCCCCCAAGGCAATCGCTTCGGACCAATTGTCGACGCCGGCGCCGCCCCTCATTGTCCTGCCCGTCCTCCGCAGCAGCTGCGCTGCAGCTGCGGAGGGTGGACCGGGCACTTCTCCCCGTATAGTGACGGGGAGAAAGGGGCTGGCCGTAGTCTCGGGGCTTTTATTGCGACACTTGTGATTGGCGAAATCGTCGATGACAGCGCCCCTCTCCCCGTCGCTATACGGGGAGAGGATGCCGGCAGGCAGGTGAGGGGCGGCGCCAACGCCCGCAAGAAATTCAGCCTTTGCCAATTTTTGCCGCCTTGTCTTTGTCGAACCACCACAGCGTCTCGACCGGAAAGTCATAATCCGGCTTTTGGGCGGGAAAGCCGAACATGTCCCAGAAGGCTGCCCGGTGATTCGCCAGATGATATGTTGGAATCCAGTCTAGCCGCGCGCGCAAGACCCGATCGAGCGCATTGAGCGCTGTGACGAGTTCGATCCGGCTCTGCGCCTTGCCGGCTGCCTCGATCAGCGCGTCGATGGCTTTGCTTTCCGTACCCGGATAGTTGCGCATCCCCGGCGTTTTCGCCATCCGGGAAGCATAGAGAATCTCCAAACCGTCGGCGGTGGGCGTCGCTCCGATCGACCATGCGAGCATATTGAAGTCGAAGTCGAAATTGCTCTGCCGCGCTTCAAATTGCGTCGAGTCGACCTGCCGGATCGAAGCGTCGATGCCGATCGCCTTCATATTCTCGGACCACGGCGCGAAAATGCGAACGAGACCCTCGTCCTCGGCCAGCATTTCCACCTGCAGTCGCTCGCCTTTGTCGTTGACGACGAAATTGCCCGCTCGCTTCCAGCCGGCTTTGGCAAGCAGCCTCGAAGCCTCGCGCAGCAGCTTACGGTCGTGCCCAGAACCGTCGGAGACGGGTTGCATCACCGGTTCGCCGAAGGTCTCCGGCGGCAACTCGGCTCGAAACGGCTCCAGCAGTTTCAATTCCTGGGGTGAGGGCAGGCCCTTGGCCTTGTAATCCGATCGCTCGAAGTTCGATTGCGAACGCTCGTAGGAGTCGAAAAACAGAACCCGCCTGGTCCATTCGAAGTCGAAGCAATAGGCGATTGCCCGTCTCACGCGAATGTCGCGGAACTGCGGACGGCGCTGATTGAGCGCGACAGCCTGCATGGATGGCGTTTTCTCGCCGGGAAATTCGCGTTTGACGACCCTGCCATCCTTCAGCGCTGGAAAGTCGTAGCCGGTCGCCCATACCCGCGCGGTGAACTCCTCGCGAAAATGCGTATCCCCTTTCTTGAACGCTTCAAAGGCTGCCTGGCGATCAAGGTAGAAATCGATACGGATGCGGTCGAAATTATTAAGGCCGCGGTTCACGGCCAGATCGCGGCCCCAATAGTCGGCGACGCGTTCATATTCGACAGTCTGCCCGGCCACGACCCGTCCCACCCTGTATGGTCCGGAGCTAAGCGGTGGGGTTAACGTCGAGGCGTCGAAATCATTGGCCGTGTAGAAGGCTTTGGACACGATCGGCATTACGACGATCGCGAGGATATTCTGCGCCGACTGCTGGCCGTTAAAGGAAAGGCTGACTGTAAGCGGATCGATTGCGACCGCTTCCGTCATATGCCGCAGAGCTTGGGAAAGGTTCGGGTGTCCCCGGTCTTTGTAGAGGTTCAAGGCAAAGGCAATGTCTTCGGCGGTCAGCGGCGAGCCGTCATGGAAGCGCGCTTGTGGCCGCAGGCTGAAGCGGTAGCCATTGCGATCCTGCGACAAGGTAACGGATTCGGCAAGCAGGCCGTAGACCGCATCCGGCTCATCGACTGCCCTTGCCATCACCGAATCGAAGCAGAGCTCGGTGCGCGGCGGCGAATCCCCTTTCAACACCAGCGAGTTCAGCGTGTTGAAAGTCAGGAAGCTCTGATTGAGAGTGGAGTTCGGCGGGGCGAAATTCATCCGGCCGCCCTTGGGCGCGTCCGGATTGACATAGTCGAAATGCGTGAAATCCGGCCCGTATTTGAGATCGCCGAAGGCCGACAACCCGTGCAGTTTCACGCCGGTCGGAATGGCTGCGAAAGCCCGGCCCGGCAGCAGCGCCGCGGCGGCAGCAGCGCCGCCCAGGGCGAGGAAGTCGCGACGGGGTAGCGTCGCCATCAATTGCCACTCTTGTATTTGGCCGCCAGCGCCTTTTCCTTCTCGGGGTCGATCCACCAGGAATTCTGGTCGACGCCGCTGTAGGCGGGCTGCTTTTCCGGCATACCGAACTTGTTCCAGTAGGCGAGCCAGACCACGGCGCGGTAATATTGCGGCACGACATAGTAGTTCCACAGCAGCACCCGGTCGAGCGCATGGGTGGCGGCAACCAGATCGTCGCGATCGGTGGCAAAGATGACCCGGTCGACCAGCGCATCGACGACCGGATTCTTGATGCCGGCGTAATTGCGCGATCCCGGCGTATCGGCGGCCTTGGAGCTCCAGAAATCGCGCTGTTCATTGCCGGGAGAGTCCGACTGGCCGAGCATCGAAGTGACCACGTCAAAGTCGAAATGTGTGACGCGGTTGATATACTGGGTCTGATCGATCAGGCGCAGCGTGGCGTCGACACCGATCTTGCGCAGATTGGCGATGTAGGGGCTGGCGATGACCTGGTCGGTGTCGTTCCAGCCCAGGATCTCGAATTTGAACGGTTCGCCGGTCTTGGCGTCGACCATCTTGCCGCCCTTGATGACCCAGCCGGCCTTGGCGAACAGATCGACCGCGGTTTTCAGGTATTTGCGCTCCGCCTGGGCGGTGTCGTAGACCGGCAGCTTGAATTCCTGGGTGAAGACTTCAGGCGGCAGCTTGTCGCGGTACTGCTCGAGGATGTCCAGTTCCTTGCCTTGCGGCAGGCCGCTCGACGCCAGTTCAGTGCCCTGGAAATAGCTGCTGGTGCGGGTGTTGGAACCGAAGAACAGGGTCCGGTTCATCGTCTCGAAGTCGAACGGGTACATCAGCGCGGCGCGCACCAGGCGATCCTGGAACATCGGGCGCCTGGTGTTGAGCACGAAGGCCTGCATCGGTTCGGGCGACGCGGTCTTGAATTCCTTCTTGATGACGTCGCCGGCCTGGACTGCCGGGAAATCGTAGGCCGTGTTCCAGCGCCTCGAACTGTTCTCCGGCTTGATGTCGTCCAGCCCGCCCTTGGTGAAGGCCTGCCAGGCGGCATTGTCGTCGAGAAAATAGGTGAAACGCTGCCTGTCGAAATTCTCGCGGCCAATTTTTACGGGCAGCTTGGCCGCCCAGTAGTCCGGCACGCGCTGCCAGATAATTTCCGAGCCCGGCTTGAAGCTGGCGATCTGGTAGGCGGCGGAGCCGAGCGGCGGCTCCTGCGTCGGTTTGGTGACATCGCGCTGCTTGCCGTTGGCGCCTGTGCCTTCCCACCAGTGTTTCGGCAGCACGACGAGATCGCCGAGGATTTTCGGCAGTTCGCGGTTGCCCTTCTGGCTGAAATGGAACTCGACCTCACGGTCGGAGATCGCGACCGCGTCGGTGACGTTTTCGAAATAGCGGCTGTACATCGGGCTGTTGGCCTTCAGCACCTGGAACGACCAGATCACGTCGTCGGTCGTGATCGGCTGGCCGTCATGCCACCTCGCCCGCGGATCGAGCCGGTAGGTCGCCGAGGAATAGTCGGCCGGATATTTGTAAGCGTCGGCGATCAGCGGATGACTGGTGCTGCCCTCATCCGTCGCCTGCTCCATCAGCGTGTCGTAGAGCAAGCCGCCACCGAACTGCGCAAAGCCGGCGGCCGGCGAACCCTGCACGATATAGGGGTTGAAGCTGTCGAACGTGCCGAGCACCACTGAGTTCACTGTGCCGCCCTTCGGCGCATCTGGATTGACGTAATCGTAGTGCTGGAAATTGTCGCCGTATTTGGATTCGCCAATCAGCGAGGAGATCGTGCGCCATTCGTCCGCAAAGGCCGCCTGCAGGCCGCCGGCAAAAGCGGCCACAAACAGCACTGATTTCAGAAGCGTCCGCGCTCGGCCAACCGTCATGCGTTCTCCTCTTCGTGATATAGCGCCGTCACGATAGCGTCTGGCCCAATCTAGATCATTTGGCGGCGCTGAAAACCGCAACCGAGCGGCTTTGTCGTCGCATATGCATTTTTCCTAACGAAAAAGCCGGGCTGAACCCGGCTTTTTCAAGGATTATGTCATTACAGTTTTGTTATTTTGCGGGTGCGGCCGGAGCGGCTGGCGCCGCGCCTTCTGCCGGCTTGGCAGGGGCTGCACCTTCGGCCGGCTTGGCGGGCGCGTTCTCGGCCGAGGCGCCGGGCGCCGGCAGCGGCTTCGGATTGTCCGACAGCGTGCGCAGATAGGCGATGACGTTGGCGCGGTCCTCATCCTTCGGCAGGCCGGCGAAGCCCATTGCCGTGCCCTTCACGAACTTCTTCGGCGAGGTGATGAAGTGGTTGAGATTGTCGTAGGTCCACTTCTCGCTGCCGCCCTTGGAGAACTCCTTCATGCCGGCCGAATAGGCAAAGCCCTCATGCTCGGCGACCGGACGGTCGATGATGTCCCACAGATCGGGGCCGACCTTGTTGGGGCCGCCCTTTTCGCCGGAATGGCAGGCCTGGCATTTTTTGAAGATGGCGGCGCCCGCTTCGGCATTGGCGGTGGCCAGCAGCTCGGCGATCGGCTTGGCCTCCGCGGCGGGCGCGGCCGGGCCGCCTTCGGCGGGCTCGGTCGCCTCGATGGCAAAGCCGGGCTTTTCCGGCGCCGGCGAGGCAAACAGCGCGTCGGACACGATGCCAACGGAAAAGACGATGAACACGGTACCGAGGAAACCGGCGAGCAGCTTGTTGACTTCGTTGGAATCCATACGCCCCAGGCTCCCTTTTCCGGCGGACCGATCCGTCCACTCCGTCCGTCGGTATCGTGAACCACCCTGTGAGGCGGTCAAATCGCGCGGAAACTAGGTCTTTTGCTCCAGCGTTGCAACACCTATAAGGGCGCTGCCAGTGAGACCTTTTGCCACTTTTGCCCTCCTCTTTTTCGAGCCCCTGCCCGCCTCATGTCCACGCTCATCCTGATCCCGGCCCGCATGGCCTCGACCCGCCTGCCGGGCAAGCCGCTGGCCGACATTGCCGGCACTCCGATGATCGTCCACGTCGCCCGCCGCGCCGCCGAGGCCGGGCTCGGCCGGGTGGTCGTCGCCACCGATACGCAAGGCGTTGCGGAGGCGGTGCGCGCGCATGATTTCGAGGCGGTGATGACGCGGGCGGACCACGAAACCGGCTCCGACCGCATCTTCGAGGCACTGACCATTTTGGACCCCGGACACGCGGTCGAAACGATCGTCAACGTGCAGGGCGATTTGCCGACCATCGATCCCAACATCGTCGGCGCCGCGTTGAAGCCGCTCGACAATGCCGCGGTCGACATCGCCACGCTCTGCGTCGAGATCGTCCGCGACGAGGAAAAGACCAATCCGAACGTCGTCAAGCTGGTCGGCTCGCCACTCTCGGCGACGCGGCTCAGGGCGCTCTATTTCACCCGCGCCACCGCCCCCTGGGGCGAAGGCCCGCTCTACCATCATATCGGCCTCTACGCCTATCGGCGCGCCGCACTCGAACGCTTCGTTGCGCTAAGGCCGTCGCCGCTGGAGCGCCGCGAGCGGCTGGAGCAGTTGCGGGCGCTGGAGGCCGGCATGCGCATCGATGCAGAGATCGTGCAGTCGGTGCCGCTTGGCGTCGACACGCCGGACGATCTCGAACGCGCCAGGGCGATCCTCTCCAACTAAGACATTCCCCCAATCCCGAGACTTTGCGCATGCCTGACAAGACCAACAAAATATCCTTCCAGGGCGAGCCGGGCGCCAATTCCGACACCGCCTGCCGCAACATGTTCCCGTCGATGGAGCCGTTGCCGTGCCCGACCTTCGAGGATGCCTTCAACGCGGTCGAGACCGGCAAGGCCGATCTGGCCATGATCCCGATCGAGAACACCATTGCCGGCCGCGTCGCCGACATCCATCACCTCTTGCCGGAATCGAAGCTGCACATCGTCGGCGAGTATTTCCTGCCGATCCATTTCCAGCTGATGGTGCTGCCCGGTGTCAGGCGCGACGAGATCCGGACCGTGCACAGCCACATCCACGCGCTCGGCCAATGCCGCAAATATATCCGCAAGAACGGCTGGAAGGCGACGGTGGCCGGCGACACGGCGGGCGCCGCCAAGATGGTCGCCGCGATGAAGGACCGCACCATGGCCGCGCTGGCGCCGTCGCTGGCCTCGACGCTCTACGGGCTCGACATCGTCGAGGAGAATGTCGAGGACACCGACAGCAACGTCACCCGCTTCGTCGTGCTGACCAAGAACAAGCAATGGGCCGAACGGCCCTCGGCCGACGCCAAGATGATGACGACCTTCATTTTCCGCGTCCGCAACGTGCCGGCCGCGCTCTACAAGGCGATGGGCGGCTTCGCCACCAACGGCATCAACATGACCAAGCTGGAGAGCTACCAGCTCGGCGCGTTTACAGCGACCCTGTTCTACGCCGATATCGAGGGTCATCCCGACGATCCGCTGGTGAAGCTGGCGCTCGACGAACTCGCCTTCTTCTCGCGCGAAATGCGCATTCTCGGCGTCTATCCCGCCAGTGCCTCGCGCGAGCAATGGAAGGTGGCGGATTAGACTAGATCACTATTCGCTGTCTAACGACCTCCAACCAGGCAAAATCACCTGCGTCTAACCTGGCAGGCCGAGCTTATTCTTTTTCGCCGGCTTGCCGCATTCGCGGCGGGTGATCGACCGGTTCATGGCGTCGATCTTGCCGCTTGCCTGGTCGGCGTCGCGCTTGGCTTTGGAGCGCATATCCGGCGTGAACGGGCCAAAGCCCGTCGCCGGGTTGGAGAAGGACGGCTTGGCGTCCAACGGCAGATGATATTGCTGCGCCTGACCGTTTCGTTGCGCCAGCAATTGATCGCAAGGCACCTTGTCATATTGCAGCGAGGACTGGACGTTTTCGTCCTGCCGTTCGGACATCGAATTGCCGACGCAGCCGGCCATCGCCAGGCAAGATGCCAAGACCATCATGTTCCAGCGCATGAACGTGCTCCTTGTCTTTCGCAGCTGCGGCTTCTCATGCGCAGCGGCAGGAGTCTTAGCCAGATTTTTCGCTGCCGGAAAGCAAGCTTGCCACTACGGCCAGCCCGTCGACCGGTTCGCGGCGATCCTGCCGGATAATCGTTGCCTGCAGCGACAGGACCGAAAAGCCGTTGGCGTCGAGAGTCCGCTCTACATAGCCTTGCGAATGCGCGTAGCGGCGGGACGGCTGCAGGGCGAAGCCGGCGCTGCCAGACAATCCGTCACAAGCCAGCGTCTCGACGGAGAATGCAACCAGACCACCGTCGGCAAGCATTCCGGCAATCTTGTTCATCACTTTGTCGAGTGCGCCGAGATAGATGAACACATCGGCCGCCGTCACCAGATCGGCTTTCGGGCCAGAATAGCAAAAATCCTGCAGGTCCGTCTTGACGAGCAGATCGTAGACGCCTTTGGCGCGCGCCTGCCTCAGCATGCCGGCCGAGATGTCGTAACCCGCCAGCCGATCGGCGATCGGCCGCAGCTTCTGGCCCATAAGGCCGGTGCCGCAGCCGAGATCGAGCACCAGCGGAAACCGGCCCGGCCGTGCCGCCCGGATGGCGCGGTCGAGACATTCGGGCAGACGGTAGCCGAGCCTGTCGACCAGTTCACCCTCGAAGCTCTCGGCATAGTGGTCGTATAGCGTCTCGATGAAAGCGCTGGGCGGCGCCTGGGTCGCCGCTGCCTTGCCGATCAATTGCAGCTTGAGCACCGCGCCGAGCCTGTCCGCCGGGTCCAGCCGCAGTGCCGTCGTCCAGGCCTGCGCGGCGAGATCGGGCGCGCCAGCCGCCTCCTGCATCTCGCCGAGGCGGAACCAGCCGGCCGCCCATTGCGGCGCCAGTTCGAGCGCGCCGAGCAGCAATTCCGCCGCAGCCGCGTGATCGCCGGACGTATGGAGCATTTCGGCATAGTCGGCGCGGCGGTCGGCGGTCAAATCGCCGGACGAGGTCTGGAGCGGTTTCATGGCGATCGAGTTCCGCCGGGTGTTTGCAGCCGGCTTGCGCTCTATGCTGGAGTCAGCAGTGACTTACAACAGACTTCCCGCGCCGGAATTAGCGCCTATCTTGGGGCCATGCGCGCCAGCGACCTGCTTCATCCTCGGCCCGAAGGGCTGTATTGCCCGCCCGGCGATTTCTTCATTGATCCGGTGCGGCCGGTCAACCGGGCGCTGATCACGCATGGCCATTCCGACCATGCCCGCTCCGGCCACCGCTCGGTGATGGCGACGCAGCAGACACTCGACATTATGGCGCTGCGCTACGGCGAAGGTTTTGCGGGAACGACGCAGGCCGCCGTGCTCGGCGAGACGATTGCGCTCGACGGCGTCACCGTCAGCTTTCACCCGGCCGGCCATGTGCTGGGCTCGGCGCAAATCAAGGTCGCGCATCAGGGCACATGCATCGTCGCGTCCGGCGACTATAAACGCCAGAAGGACGCGACCTGCGAGCCGTTCGAGCCGCTCAAATGCGATGTCTTCATCACCGAGGCGACCTTCGGCCTGCCGGTGTTTCGCCATCCGCCCGATACCGAAGAGATCGCACGGCTGCTGAAATCGACCGAGCAGTTTCCCGAGCGCACGCATCTGGTCGGCGCTTATGCGCTCGGCAAGGCGCAGCGCGTCATGCGGCTGCTGCGCGATGCCGGCTACGGCAAGCCGATCTACATCCACGGCGCACTGGCCAAAATCAGCGAGTATTATCAGAGCCAGGACATCAATCTCGGCGCGCTCGAACCGGCGACCGTCGAGAGCGGCGCGAAAAGCGACTTTGCCGGCGCCATCGTCATCGGCCCGCCATCCGCCTTCGCCGATCGCTGGGCGCGGCGTTTTCCCGATCCGATGTCGTGCTTCGCCTCAGGCTGGATGCGCATCCGCCAGCGCGCCAAGCAGGGCGGCGTCGAACTGCCGCTGATCATTTCCGACCATTCCGACTGGGACGAATTGACCGCGACGATCAAGGAGACCGGCGCGGAAGAAATCTGGGTAACGCATGGCCGCGAGGAGGCGCTGGTGCGCTGGTGCGAGCTCGAAGGCATTGCGGCCAGGCCGCTGCATCTCGTTGGCTATGAGGACGAGGGCGATTGATGGCGTTTTTGGATCCAGCAATCGCCGGTACGGCGCTCGACGGCGCCCCCCTCTGGCCTGCCGGCCATCTCCCCCACTTGGGGGGAGATCGGATGTCGCACCGGCTTTCGCCAACCACTAACGTTGCAGGACGGGCGGCAAGGACGAGACCGCCAATCTCCCCCCTCGTGTCCGGCAGGCCAGAGGGGGGCGCGACGGATCGCAAGCTTCCCTCCTTGGCGCCCCTCCCATGAACCGCTTCGCCGAGCTTCTCGACCGCCTCGTGCTGACGCCGTCGCGCAACGGCAAGCTGACGCTTTTGACCGATTATTTCCGCAGCGTCGAGGATCCGGACCGCGGGCTGGCGCTGGCTGCCATCACCGGCGATCTGTCCATCGCCGCGGTCAAGCCGGCGATGCTGCGGACGCTGGTCGTCGAGCGCATGGATCCGGTGCTGTTTGGCTATTCCTACGACTATGTCGGCGACCTGGCCGAGACCGTATCGCTGGTCTGGCCGCAAGCGCCGGTCGACATTGCGAACCACGAGCCGACGCTGGCCGAGGTGGTGGCGAAGCTGCAGGCGGCGAGCCGTTCCGACGGGCCGCAGGTGCTGGCCCGGCTGCTCGACAGCGCCAGCACTTCGGCGCGCTTTGCCATCATAAAGCTGGTCACCGGCGGCCTGCGCATCGGCGTCTCGGCGCGGCTGGCCAAGCAGGCGCTCGCCGATTTCGGCAAGGTCGAAATCGCCGAGATCGAGGAACTCTGGCACGGGCTGACGCCGCCTTATACCGGGCTGTTCGCCTGGCTGGAAGGCAAGGCGGAAAAACCCAGGAAGACGGCGTTGGCGCTGTTCAGGCCGGTGATGCTGTCGAATGCCGTCGGCGACAACGACCTCGAAAAACTCGACCCGGCCGACTACGCGGCCGAATGGAAATGGGACGGCATCCGCGTCCAGGCGGTTTGCGAAGGCGGCATTCGCCGGCTCTATTCGCGCACCAGTGACGATGTCTCCGGCGCCTTTCCCGATCTTGCCGAGGCGATGGATTTTTCAGGCGCGCTCGACGGCGAGCTTCTGGTCGGTGACCCCCGGCAGGCGACGGGAACGTTCTCCGACCTGCAGCAGCGGCTGAACCGCAAGAGCGTAGCGCCTAAGATCCAGCAGCAATACCCCGCCTTTATGCGCTGCTACGACGTGCTGCAGATTGGGGACGAGGATTTGCGCGGACTTCCCTTCCGCGAACGGCGCGGCCGGCTCGAGGCCTTCGCGAGGACACTCGATCCGAGCCGCTTCGATCTGTCGCCGCTGGTCGAATTCACCAACTGGCAGGCGCTGGAGGAATTGCGCCGCAAGCCGCTGCATCCGGTCATCGAAGGCGTCATGCTGAAGCGCTGGGATTCGCCCTATGTGGCCGGGCGGCCGAAGGGCCCGTGGTTCAAATGGAAGCGCGATCCGCACACGGTAGACGCGGTGCTGATGTATGCCCAGCGCGGTCATGGCAAGCGTTCGAGCTTCTATTCCGACTACACATTCGGCGTCTGGTCCGGGCCGGAAGGATCGGAAGAACTGGTGCCGGTGGGGAAAGCCTATTTCGGCTTCACCGACGAAGAACTGAGGCAGATCGACAAATATGTCCGCGACAACACGATCGAGCGCTTTGGCCCGGTGCGCTCTGTGCGTGCCGACCGCAGACAAGGCCTCGTGCTGGAGGTGGCGTTCGAAGGGCTCAACCGCTCGACGCGGCACAAGTCGGGCGTTGCCATGCGCTTTCCGCGCATTTCGCGGCTGCGCTGGGACAAGCCGGCGGCCGAAGCTGACCGCATCGAGACGCTGCAGGCTCTGCTCGACAGTTAATGCATGTCGCGCAAAGGTGTGCAGCGGTTTTGCAGTAACGATATGCATCAAAACAAGAACCTAAAGCGCGTCGCATGAGGCCGGTCGAACGCGACGCGCTTTAGGGAACGACTGAAACGCGGATCTCGTAAATGTCGACCGACTTGCCCTGCTTGTCGAAGTCGGAATTGATGGCGATGGTGCCGGCAGCGCCCGGACGCTTGTCGGGAAGGCGCACGTCGAACAGATATTCATTGCGCTCGCGACCGACCGCATAGCGCTTGCGGCCACAGTCGCCGAGTTCGCCGAAATTGCAGTCGACGGAAATCTGCGTCTCCTGCCCCTCCTCGGAGCGTGCGATGATGTCGAATGTGGCATGCTTGCCGGCGATCCTCTCCAGCACGCCTTGTCCGACGTCGAAGCTGATGGCCGAGCCGGATGCGCCCGAGCGGATGCGCAGGAAGGAACCGCTTTCGTCCTGGACAACGTCGGCCTTGGCATCCGACGGTGCATTGACCTGCGTCGGGTCACCCGGCGAAAACACGTTGATCCAGTCGCGCGCCTGGTCCTGCTCGCCCTGCTTTGGCGGCGAAGCGGTGTCGTCCGGCGTGAAATCATCGCCGTCCACCGTTGGCGGCGCTTCCGGCGGCGCCGTGTCGAGCTCGGTCGCCGATTTGAAGACGCCGGTCTGGTTGGCGAAATAAAGGCCGATGCCGGCGGCTGCGAGCAGCGTCACACCGAGGAAGATCGCGGTCAAAGGCAGGCGCCGCCCCTTGATCCGCCGGTCGTCGCGGTCGGGCGTCACTTCCGCGTCGGCGGCCTCGGTCGGAGCGGGCGCCCACATGTCGATCACCGGCGCCTCGGGAACAGGCGCGTCGGGCATGATGTCGGGGACGACCGGCAAGACGCGCGACCGGGGCGCTTCGGATTCGGGCGGCTCCGCCGGCCCCTCCACGACGACATCGGGCGTGGGCTCGGCTTCGGCTTCAGCCGGAGGCTCCACCGCCGGTGCGGCCTCGGAACTGTCGGTCGGCGTGGCGACGTCGGGAACCGCCGGCAGGAATTCCGATTCGATTTCGGTGATCTTCGCCTGGACCGCCTTGCGGCGCTTGATGGCGACTTCCACGGTCACGTTTGGATTGGCCTGCAGGGCACGGTCCAGTGCCGCGAAAGCCGATCGATAGACCCGCTCGCGAAACGCCCGGTCGTCGGCATTGCCTTTCTCGAAGGCATTGCGGATCGCTTTTTCGATCGCGTCCAAGCGAGTTCCCTCTGCAATTTCGCTCACATTGTCATGATCGTTAGCCGCAGGCGACCAATCAATCAACAAGCGAGCGGCCGCATTCTGCCTTGGCGACGCATCCAAGGCCCATTTCGGCGATTTTCGGTAAAGGAATCAACATTTTTCACCGATTTTCTCGTCACGGCGGCGGGCGGCCTGCCGGTGTGGCATCGCGCGACCTATGGCGGATCGGCGCGGCGGCTGCGCTTGCGCCCGGCCTGCGACCGACACGAATTGCCAAGCCTCGTCTTGAATTCGCGGCTGCCATCTTGAATTCGACGCCGGTTGCGTCTATCACCCAGCCCATCTTGGAAGCTCGGCTTCCCGGGCCGCTTTAGCTCAGTTGGTAGAGCACATCATTCGTAATGATGGGGTCAGGTGTTCGAGTCACCTAAGCGGCACCAAAAACCTCAAGAACACCAAATATTTATGGTTTCGGCTACGAAACATTTGTCTCCCCGAATCGCGCCGGGGGAACACTTGGGGGAACAGCGGCGGCTTTTCGTTCCCCTGCCAATCTGGCATGCTTGCCGCATGTCGCCACAAGCCCGCCTCCGCGCCGTCTCCGTCCCGAACCCGTACTTTGCGCGCGCCCATCCGGCCGACGCCAGCAACCCGCGCACGATCCCGGCCGCCGTCAACGTTCGCGAATCGGCGGTGACGACATTGGCGGCGCGCGGCCAATTGGACGCCGCTCAGGTCGCGGCGGCCGATCGCTTTCGGGCATTGTGGGAGGCAATTGGCGGCGCGGGAGCATCCGGCATCGATCCGGGCCGCATCGTGGTCGATGGCGGCAAGGCGCGCGAGCCTTTCAACGAGCGGCAGGTGAATGCCGGCAAGGAACTCGCACGGTGCCGCGTCTTGCTCGGCGTGCGCGGCTATCAGTTGGTTTCCTTGGTGGCCGGCGAAGGACATTCGCTCCATGAAATCGCCGGCAAGGAGAAGCGCGCGCGCCTGGTCGCGGCTGATCTCTTGCGGATGAGTCTCGATGACTTGGCCGTCCTGTGGCGGCTGGCGACGCGGCGGCGGTAAATGGCCCGCTTTCCCGCCTATCCGGCCCGTCAGCGCGCGTCGCGATCTTGGCCGGGGAAAAGTGGCGGCGGCGGAAATGCCCGCCTGTGGGGCGCGGATACACGCCTACATTGGTGGACGGCACGCCTTGTTTTCCGCAAAGCTCTGAATCGCGGGGCGCTTTGGCAATCCGCAGGGTCGGCGGGTTCAGGCAACGCCCTCGAAAGATGGGCCGCCGACTTTCCCTTTGGCGCTCTCAATTGCCGAGTCAGAAAAGGAGGGGACAATGCCGAAACAGCTTAGTGAAAATGACGACGAGGCAGATGGCGACGATGGCGAGTGGTATCTGAGCGCCAGCGACGGTTCGCTCGAAGCCTTCGTCCACGCCTATTGCAAGAACCACGACATCGAAGACCCCGATATCGTTTTCCTCATCGCATTCAAGGACGAGTGGGATGTCTCCGAAGCCGAGGCGGTGGAAATTATCAAGCGTTTTGCGGCTGACCATGGCGAACGTGCGCCCTAATTTTTCGGCGTCGCGAATGATCCGCGCTTCGTGGATGTCCTTGTGCGTCAAGCCTATATCGGCGGCGGTCGTATAACCTTCCGCTTTGGAGGGTTTACCTTGACCGGAAACCTCGCCCCGCTTTTGCGCGGCGTCGTATTCGTCGGCGAGCCGCCGTTTGGCGCCGGATGCACCTTTGGCCGCCTTGACCTCGGCCAGCAATCGCCACCGCGCTCGATGCGGCGCACGCGTTCGACCAGATCGGGAGCATGACGCAAAACGATGCGGGCGCGCGACAAGTAATCTTTTCCGACCTCTATATTTTGTATAGGGGTTTCGCGGCTCCCTTGCTTCGGTTCGGGATCGGCCATGGCGGCGACCATGGCGCGCTGGCCTTTCGTCATGTGCCGGCATCCGGCCGGGGCACATATTGCGACCAGCCAAATCGAGCCTGTAAGGCGAACATAACCGCCCGCAACGCGGTGCCGTCGCTGCCGTTGGCAAGGCGCAAGAGGTGGCCGACGAGCTTGGCCTCGACGCGGGCGGCGCCTCGGTCCAATTCCGCCCGGTAGTGCTTTCGTAGCGTCGGCAAGGTGATCGCGAGCGCAGTGGCGATCTCGGCCTGCGAAACCGCGATTCCGGCCAGCGCCTCGACGAAACGCCGGCTGGTTTCGGTGGGCTCATGTGCAGGGCGGCCGCGATTTTTCATGACATAGGAAAAAAATTCCGCGCGTTAGAGCCCCGCCGGCCCGCCGGCACGCGGACTCGGCAAGTTTTCAACCGCCCCCGTCATGCCAAACTACCGTCTAGGGTGGAATGTTGCCATTCTTCTCGTCGATCGGAACGAGCAGGTAGCGCCAAAAGCGGCCATGGCGTCTCTATCCCCTAAGGCTCCTGGCGGCAGCGTCTTCTGGGCCGACACCCAACGATAGTTTTCGCCCATCGTCTTCGTCGCGCCCCGACGGACAGAAGGTATCGTGGACTCCGGCTACAGGTCCCTTGCTGGCACAAGCCTGCCTTCTGGCTGAGGTATGTAGGATTTGACCCGCAGAAGGGAGACCAGTTCGTCGAGCTGGGCGACCGAGAGGTCCAGCTTTGGGGATGACAGGTGGCAGATGTGCTGTACGCCACCGTCCCAGTCACCAGCGCTGAACCAATGACCAGTCTCTCTGCTGAAGGGATCATGGGGGTACATTTGGAACTCCGTATTCTGCAGAAACAGGACAAATCCGGAGATGTGCGAATAATCCTGGCCCGGCCACTTGGCGGTCTCCAAATCCGAAGCCAGTTCGGCACGATAGGCGCAGATTTGCATGAAGGGGTTTGCATAGCTCCCACCTTTCACCTTGAGGCCGTCCTGGTTCACCCACGGAAGGTTTGGACCAATCGTGATGACCCCACCCCAGTCCTTGAAGTCGACAATGGTGATAGCATGGCTCTTCAGCACGAGCGCATCGATCTGACCACTGTCGTACTCGACGTTGCCTATGACCCGAACGTCGTCGGTGTTTTGAGTGTAGAGCTCAACCGCATGACAAAGCCGGTCGAAGGCCCTGTTTTCGTGGGTATTTCGGAAGGGACGGCCCCGGAAGAATTGTCTCGCCATAACTCTGTGCCCTGAATTTCTTGTCGCCGACCGGTACTGCAAACCGACGAACTGGGGAAACGAGTTTTGCCCTTTACCACATGCCGGCTGGTCTCCAACGGATGACGCCCGGTACATAGGTTATCGCCTGTCCCCTTTAGCTGACTCAGGCTGGATCAAAGCAATGCGCAACGGCCGCGAAAATTCGCTTCGTGCGCTTCATTTCTGGCGCGAGTCTATGTCCGCTCAGGGTCAAGGACGTGAATCCGGCCGAGGGCGAACGAGCTTCCGCAAAGGAGAAACCATCGATTTCGCGCATCGGTTGCAGACCGGCCTCGGACACGCTATCATTGCCCCCTCGCGTTCCCGGGGGGGAAGGTGGATGAGCATCGTCCAAAGAGTCGGTCCAGTTCTAGATCAGGCGATTACCGCAGTCCTCAACAGGACGGACCATGGGGACACCGTCTCGATCAAAGCGGCATTGAACCAAATTCGGCAGGCTGCGCCTGATTTGGTCGCATCCAACGACGAGCTAACCGAGGCTATCGTCGAGGCGGCTACTGCCCTGGGCCTGTTGGTGGCTTTTGATGAGCGTGCTCCCGCAATCTTGTAACCGAAGTTCGCAGTTCTCTTAAATGGCTGCAACGGGTCGGAACCGGTATTCCGCCTCGGGCACCAGCGGCTGGCGCGATCGCCTCACCCAGCCGCCGGCCCGCCGGGCGGGGCTTTCGGAAGGTCTCGCCGCCCGCGTGGCCGAGCTAGGAATGCGTCGGCAATCCTGATGCCGCTTTTCCGCTGCGCACAGGCGCGGTGATGAATTCCCTCATGGCAGCCCGACGCCGGACTCCGCGCGGTCTGCCGAAGGAACCGAAGCAGCGCGACATCATATACCCGTATCTGCCTATCGACGAGATCAAGGTGAAGATGCGTGATATAGATTGGAAATGGTGCCACTTACTGTGCAATGACTGGTTTTGGACCCTTGGCCGACTTGGGATCACGCCCCTCCTATGGCGGCTTCGCGCCAATAAGCAAATAACGCGCAACATCGATACCGTCGTCGTTTCGCGTTACGTGTTTCGATCCACGCCCCTGCGCGCGGGGGCGACAAAACCCGACAATGTTTCGATCCATGCCCCGCGAGAGAACGACAAGCCCCGGCGCTCGCAAACATCTTCGACGAGAAGTTTCGATCCACGCCCCGCGATAGGACGACCGGAGAGCCATCAACGTCGATCGTGCATGGCAGGTTCGATCCACGCCCCGCGAGAGGGACGCCAGATGCTCGGCATATTGGTGGCATCGACTTCCTTGTTTCGATCCACGCCCCCGCGAGAAGGGCGACCCACCGGTGCGGCTGGCGCTTCGGGATTGCTGAGTTTCGATCCACGCCCCCCGCGAGAGGGGCGACCCTCCCTTTCCAGAGAGGCAATCATCCTGGCGGGGTTTCGACCACACCCCCGCGAGAGGGGCGATCTGTTCGGGCTGCTTATAACGGCCCGGCTCGCCCGTTTCGATCCACGCCCCCCGCGAGAGGGGCGACCTGTTCGGGCTGCTTATAACGGCCCGGCTCGCCCGTTTCGATCCACGCCCCCGCGAGAGGGGCGACGGCCGAAAGCGCAAGATGGGCATTGCACGCCAGAAGTTTCGATCCACGCCCCCGCGAGAGGGGCGACCTTGATGCTTGTCGCACTGCCGGGCTTGACGAAGTTTCGATCCACGCCCCCGCGAGAGGGGCGACTTTTCAGGATCGAGAGTATCGCGTAGGTAGTGCGGGTTTCGATCCACGCCCCCGCGAGAGGGGCGACTCTCGCTCTCCTTCCCCGCCAGGATCGCCTCTCTGGTTTCGATCCACGCCCCCGCGAGAGGGGCGACCGCCCATCAATTAACAGACTGCGATGATTGAGCAAAGGCGAGTTAAAAAGCGGACATAAGTTAACGGCCGAACCAAAGGCCGGCCGATAGCCTTGCTTGGCTCAAATAGTTTCACGATTTCAAAGAACCAGCGCCGGTGCGAACCCGTCGGGATTTGCCGCACGCTGTATGTTCGCGCCGTATCGCGCTGCCATACAATGGTTACAGACGATGAGGGCATCGCGACCAGAGTTTCGCCCGCACCCGTCGCCATGCTCACAGACGCTCGATAATCTCCACGCCGTCCGGCAGGCCTTCATGATCGATCTCGATTTTGTAATCGCTGAATTTCCGGGCCGGAGGATAGTTGCCGATGCCGGAATCGTCTACATTGCGGAAGACGCCGTCGATGTTGCGGCCAACCCTTACGCGATCAAAGAGCGCATGGGCCGGCGCGTTGCCGAGCGTGTTCGCGTGTTTGAAGACGACGAGCTTGCGGCTTGCCATTTCTCCGCGCGCGGCGGACCGGTCGTGTTCGAACATCGTTGAGAGCGCCTCGAAGAGCAGGTCTAGGTCGGCATCGGAAAAGCCAGTGCGTTCGGCGAGTTTCGCCGAGACGAAACCATGAGCCCGGTAGAGACCGTAGGGCACAATATGCTTGCGACCCATCGTGCGGTTGTCGACGCGGTCATTGCCTTCCTCGCTGCCCTCCACCCGTTGCTTTTTCTCGGCCTCGTTGGTAGCAGCCATGCGGGTGATAGAGATTTCCTGGGGTACGATCGGCTCGATGGAGCCCGCAAAGGTCATCTGTACCGGCCCACGCACCTGGCCCGCATTGATGCCGGTCGACATGACCGCGCCGAAGGTGCGAACATCGAAGAAATTCGCACACATGAACTTTGTGAGCGCTCGCGCCTCATCGTCGCCTTTGGGATTTAGCTTGGCGTCCTTGGCGGCTTTCCCGTCATCTGGGCGCAGCGCAACATAGGCCTTGCGATGCTGTTCGTTCAGGATCGCGCCTTCCTTGACGTAGATGTTGTAGCTCTGATCATCGCCTTTGGCGAACTCGACATAATTGCGCACCTTGCGCTTGAGGCTGACATCCGAAACCAGGCCATGGTTGGTCTCCGGATCGAGCCGCGGCATGTTGCCGGCATCCGGATCGCCGTTCGGGTTGCCCTTGGATACGTCGAACAGCAGGACGAAGTCATAGCGGTTGGAAAGGGCGTTCATGATGCAGCATCCACTATGACGGCGGTTTCGGGTTTTCGGAAGAATTCACCACGCTGGTGGTAGTAACCGAGGCTGAAGAGTGCCTGGTCTTCGGCCGAAAGGGAGCCCGGGAAGGGATCATCGTCGGGCGACATGCGTTCGAGGATCGCGCCGATGGCCTTTTCTAGATTGACTCTTTGTCCAGGTCTTTGCTTGCCGAGCTTCGAAAGGTGGTTGGCAGATCCCCGGTCGAGCAAGGCGAACACCTTGCGGGGCTGCGCAGACGCCGAACCGTAGAACTTGTCCTTGATGGTGGCGTTGACGTTGCGGCCGAGCGCGGCCGTCTGTATTTGTTCATAGGCAGCGAACAGCCGCCCGAGCAGATAGCCCTTGTTCCTATTTTCCGGTTCGAACGACACGGGAGCCTCCCCAATTACCTTGTTGAAATTTCGAACGAGCAGCGCTTTCAGGATACTGACCCTGAGCGCGTTCACCTCTCCGTCCGCGCGAATGCGCAGCAGCACCGTCGAGAGCAACGTCAGCGGATAACGGGTGCCGGTCAGGATCGATCGCATCCATTCCCCGGCGAGATTCGGCGGCACGTTGTCGCGCTTGCCCAGCACCGCGGTTTCGGCGAGATATTTCCAGAGTGCGGGATGCGCATCTCGCGGCGGCGGATCGATGTCCATTTCGGCGACGAAGCGCTGGTAGTTTTTCGCCAGCGCGCCGAAATCGTTCTCGAACCAGAACCGGATCGAAAGCCGCGCGGCATTCGGAGCAAGACCAAGAACATAGAAGCGGACGCCGTTTTCAAGTTCGGGGGCGATCTCTTTGAGCGGCAGGCCTTTGCGAATCTGAGCGAGGATGTTGCCGACTTTGCCGGCTTGGGTGACTTCGTCGACTTCCGAAAACATCGCGCCGAACGTGCCTTCCGCCGTGCGCGCCACTTCGGCGTTGGACGCATCAGCCCAGAAAACGGTGGAGGCATCGCCGACCTGGATCCGATTGGTCTTGCCGGCAAGGAATGTGTTGAGCGCAGTGGAATATTTGAAGGCGGCAGCTTCGGAGACAGGAGCATTGTCGCCCTGCTCGTGTTCATAGGACGTGAAGGCGTCGAGATTGAACGATACGATGGAAGCGCCAGAGGATTGCGCACCCCACACACCTTTGATTGCCGGATGAAGGCGCGCTACCGCTCCATTCGAGCCGGTCACAAGGCAGATCGACGAGGCATCCCCGCCGCCGCTTCTCCGGTCCACCCACAAAGCCTTGGCGGCCGGCCGATCATGAAGATACGCGCCCTGGCGCCTCTCGCTTTCGAGCGCGAAGACCACGTTCTGATCCTTCATGTCATCTCGCCATTCCGGTTGCACGAACCGTTCCGGCCCCCAGCCTTCAAGGAATAGAGAGAGCGCCCGCAGGCCGGCGTCCTCCGAGTCTTCAAGCGCCTCGCGGTGGCGCTTTACGAAAGCGGCATGCTCGTCGGCTGTGCGCTTGCCTTCTCCTGCCGTGACGCCAAGCACATAAGAGGTCTTGTCCCAGAGGAAATTGGGTGCGATGCCGGCGGTGCGTTTGGCCGGCTGCGGCACCGGCATCATACGCGGCAGTTTCTTCTTGCCCGTGCCATCACGCAGATCGGTAACGCTGGCCAACGTCCCATCCTGGTTGAGCGAGATGACAAAGCCGATCTTTTCCGTGGAATAGCCGAAAGGTGGCGCCTCCGGCAGCCGGTCGTAGGCCTTGGCAAGCGAAGCCAAAATGCTCATCTCAGAATCTCCGGAGAATTCGGAGCCGGAACGCGCATCACGCCGTCATTGAGGGCAGCGCGAAAGAACATCGACGGCTTGTCCGGTGCCGCGTGGTCGATGTCCCACAACATGAAGCCAAGGTCGCGAGTTTCCTTGATCGCCTCCGGCATGGGCGCATCAGGCGGGATCAATTCGAAGGCCGCCGCGAATTCGCGTGTGCCGAGACAAGGCTGATGAAAACATTGCCCGCGCGCCGCGCGGCGGTTGAACGTATCGAGATGCTTGCCCTCGTTGTCGTCGGGGCCGGCCTTGTCGGTCATCTCGAAATGCGCTTCGATCACATAGGAGACATCGACGAGCACGGTGGCGGCTCGCTGCTGGCGATCTTCATCGACGCGGAGGTGCAGGCCTTCGAGGTTGCCGCTGTTCATCGCCGTTTTGACGTTGCGCGCGGAGACCTTGCTGCCAACTTCGTTGCGGCGGATGGACTGAAAGCGAATGGCATTCAGGACAAGGATGCTGTCCACCACCCATCTGATGGCCGGCTTCCAGTGGATCGCCTCCAGAATTCCCCGTGCCGCCGAAGGCGTCATCAAATCATAGGAGACGCGCTCAACCTTCATCTCGGGCCGCGTGAAGCACGCATGACTTCCTGAAACCTTCAGCCTGATCCCAAAAGACATTCGCTCCCCCATAGAGAATTTAGATAGACTACGAACATACCAAGAACTAAATAACAATAGCTTCTAGCGATAAATATTCGGCGTCTTCCCAAACAAGACCAACTTCCGGGTCGTAGAGATTGGGTGTCATGAGCACGGCGAATTGGTCGGCGCGCAATCTCTCCGCTGCGAATTTGACATGCCCGCAAGTGATAAGTCGCGCCCGCGCCTTTGGCGGCACCTGCACGACATAGGTCTGCAAGTCGCGAGCGATCACGCCGGACGGGATAGTCTCGGTCTCGAGCTTTGCTATCGCCGCCTTCGCTTTCCCGTCGCCCGGGATAATCACCGGCACCATACCGCTGTCGATCATGCGAAAATTCTCGGCGACCGAGCGATAGGAAAAGTTTGTGCCGCCGCTGCCGATCCGAAACTTATCCACTATGGGCAGTTTGTCGTTGCGTCCACGATCCAGTCCTTCGGGGCCGACGCGCCAATAGACTTCGCTGAAGAAATCCTCGATAGCGGCGGGCGACAGAAGCTTTTCGTGCCTTGCCATCATCCGGGCCATGTCGCCCGATAGGCCCGCGATCTCAGCCGGTGGCGGATTTTCTGGTGCCTTGAAGATAGTGACCATGCTGTCCTCCACCGACCGACGTCCTTCCCGATTGCAGCGCCCTGCCGCCTGCGCTACCTGGTCCAACCCGGCTTCGGCACGCCAGACTTTGGGGAAATCGAGATCGACGCCGGCCTCCACCAGCGAGGTCGCGATCACGCGACAGGGCTCTCCGTTCATTAGCTTTTGCCTGACTATCGCCAGAATCTCACGCCGGTGCGCCGCGTATTGCCGCGTCGTCAGGTGGACGAGGCCATCGAGTCCCGTCTCCTTTGCCTGCCGATACAGCGTCAGCGCATGCTTGCGGCTGTTGACGATGACGAGGGCCTGATCGACCTTGCCGAGCTGCGCGAGAAGGGCCGCGTCGTCCATCACCCCGCCATGCACCAACATGACACGTTCCAGCCTCTTTGCTAGATCGGCGGGGTCGGGCGCCAGTTCGCGGCCCTCCAGCGGCAGCCCGACCGGATGCCTTGCCGGAAAATTCCGTTGGTCGAGCGCCGGCTGGGTCGCGGTGCACAGCACTATGCTGCAACCATAATTCTCGGCGAGTTCGCGCAGCGCCCAAATGGCTGGGATGAGAAGCTGGCGCGGCAAGGTTTGCGCTTCGTCGAGGATGATCACGCTCCTGGCGATGTTGTGCAGCTTGCGGCACCGCGAGGTACGCGCGGCAAATAGGCTTTCAAATAACTGCACATTCGTCGTCACCACGATGGGTGCCGCCCAGTCTTCCATGGCGAGTTTGAGCTTGTCTTTGTCGGCTTTAGTGCTGTCTGCGTCTCGCGGGCGGCGTTCTTCATCCTCAATGGCCGAATGGTGCTCCAGCACGACATCGTCCCCAAGTATCCCGCGAAAGATCGACGCCGTCTGGTCGATAATCGAGGTGAAAGGGATCGCGTATATGATGCGATCAAGTCCGTGCATTTTGGCGTGGTCGAGCGCGAAGCCGAGGGATGCGAGCGTCTTGCCCCCGCCGGTCGGCACCGTCAGCGTGAAGAGGCCCGGTTTTTCGGATGCTTGCGGACGTACATGGTCGAGAATGTTCGCCCGCAAGACGTTGACCGGGGTGTCCGACCTACGCTTTTGGCGCATATGGGTGTCGAAGACCTCGATCAGGCTGGGCAGGATCGACTGCAGCTCCGGCCAGGTGCGGTCGATCTGCCTTCCTTCCGTGCGTGCATAGAATTGTTCAGTGTCCTTGAAGTCGGCGTCGACGAGGCAGGAAAAAATCATTCGACCCAGAAAGCTGAGTTGGAACGCAAAGCGCGCCTTGTCATCGAAATGCCAACAGAAATCCGGCTTGAGCCCGGACGCGTCGGGCTTGATGTCGCTTGCCCAGACTTTGTCGAGCCGTGCTTCGGAAAATCCTCGCAATCGAGCCTCAAGTGTCGAGAGCGATTCTCCCTGCTTGTCTGGAAGGCCAGCGTGGTGACCTGCAATCGCATAGGCAACCAGCTCGGCGATTGGCCGGTCGTCGCCTGCGGCCAGCTCGGTCACGATGGCAGCGCCTGCCGTGGAATGATCTACCCGCTCCTCCGCTCCGGACAAACGCGCCTGGAATTCCGGTGTATATTTCCCGACGTCGTGCAGCAGTCCGGCAAGCCAGGCCGCGCGTCCGATGCCGATTGGCGCCCCAAACTGCTGCGCGAGTACAGCCACGGCGATGAGGTGATCGCTCAACGGTTGCCAGTTGAAGCGACCGGATTCAGCCGTTGAATGCGCGTAGTACATCGTGCCTCATATAATTGAATGCCGTACAGTTGAGAGTCCGCCAGCATAGTTCTTTTGCTCGCCAAATTGATGTCTGAATGTCAGAACGCGCACATAAGGCGACGGTCGCATTTAAAGGCCAAGGCAAGAAAGCGGTCGTTCCGTCCTCCACGTAAATAAGTCCGCGAGTCGATTAGGCTGCGTCGGTTGACCCACGACATACTGGCAAGGCTCGACATCGGGCAGATTTCCTGAGATCAGGCGGGTCAAGGAATCATTAAGTGATGTTTGAGGGATAAGCACAGCATATGGCTTTCAAGAAGAACACTTCGACTCTGAGCGCGCCGGACTCTCCCGCCAAGCTGTTCCAGACTCTTACCCGGCGCAAACTCCCTGACGTCATGACGCATCAGCGCGATATGCTCAGCGCCTATGGTGACAAGATGGTCGACGAGAAGGATGTTGCCATTCAGTTGCCGACCGGCAGCGGGAAGACGCTTGTGGGCCTGCTGATCGCGGAATGGCGGCGTCGCAAGTTCAAGGAGCGAGTCGTCTATCTTTGTCCCACTCGCCAGCTCGTCAATCAGACCGTCGACCAGGCGCAGAACCGCTATGGTATCGACGCCGTGGGCTTCACCAACGCGAAGCGGGATTACCCCGCCGCCGCGAAGTCAGACTATACGACCGGGACCAAGGTCGCCGTCACGACCTATTCGAGCCTGTTCAACGTAAGCCCTTTCTTCAACAATCCCGATGTCGTCATCATCGACGATGCCCATGCCGCCGAGAACTACATCGCCAAGATGTGGTCGCTGGAGATACCGGCCGGCAACGATGACCATGCCGCGCTTCATGCCGCCGTCAGCGATCTACTACGCCCCTATCTGACCAGCCAATCCCATGCGCGTCTAACCGGGGAGTGGAGAGACCCCTCCGATGCAAGTTGGGTGGACAAACTGCCCTCCACCGTCCTTCAGGAGATCGCACCGAAGCTCACTGCGATCTTGGACGCCAATTCCGAGGCCAGCGACGACGTGACGTTCCGCTGGCGATTGCTGCGCGACCACCTGCGGTCCTGCCACGTCTATCTCGCATCCCGTGAAATCCTCATTCGCCCGCTGATACCGCCGGTGTGGACCCATGCCCCTTTTGCCAAAGCGAAGCAGCGCATTTTCATGTCCGCGACACTGGGTGCCGGTGGTGATCTGGAGCGGTTGACGGGCACCGCGTCGATCAAGCGCCTGCCGGCCCCCGAAGGTTTCCGGTCGACGGGCGTGGGACGTCGTTTCTTCATCTTTCCGGGCCTGTCGCTTGAACAGGCCGAATGCGAGAAGCTGCGCCTGAAAATGCAGAATCTCGCCGGACGATCCGTCGTGCTTACATCGAACGACCCGGCGGCGAAGACGATCCGCAAGCAGGTCGAGGAACTGGACGGCTTCGAGGTCTTTAGCGCCGCCGACATCGAGAACTCGAAGGAGGATTTCGTCGGTGCCGAGAAGGCGGCAGCCATCATGGCGGGTCGCTTCGACGGCATCGACTTTCCCAACGATGAATGCCGCCTGCTGTGCCTTGACGGTCTGCCCAAGGCGACCAACGCCCAGGAGCGCTTCCTGATGACCAAGATGAGCGCGACGGCGCTTTTTAACGAGCGGCTTCAGACGCGCGTGTTGCAGGCGGCCGGCCGCTGCACCCGCGCGCTTCAGGATCGTTCAGCAGTGTTCGTCACCGGACATGAACTCCTCGAATATCTCGCCGACGACCGCAACTGGGCCCATTTCCATCCTGAGCTTCAGGCGGAACTCGCCTTCGGTGTCGAGCAGTCGAAGGATGTCGAGACGGACGACCTCATTACCAATTTCAAGAGCTTCCTTGCCAACAAGAACGACTGGGCGGAGGCGAACGCCGAAATCCTGGACGAAGCGAAGAAATATACCCAGACTCCCTATCCGGCGATGGACATTCTCGAAGATGTAGTCGCCCACGAGGTGCGCTACTCGAAGGCGCTGTGGATGGGAGACGCGGACACGGCGCTCGTCGAGGCACGGGCGATCACGGCAAAGCTGACAGCGCCCGAACTCCGCGGCTATCGCGCCCTGTGGCATTATCTTGCCGGCGCCGTCGCTTGGTCCATGTCGAAAGCCGCAAATGACGCGCCCCAGCAGGCGGCGCGGGAGCAGTTCAGCGAAGCGATGAGGGCCGCTCCGGCCGTCGGCTGGCTGGCTCGACTTGCAAAGGCGCAATCGGCGGACGAGGCGACCGAAGCCGAAATCGTGGATGAGGACGCAATCGTCCAAGTCGAACGTCTTGAAGCAGCGCTGCTGGCGATGGGCACAGCAAACGACCGTGCGTTCGAGAAGAAGGCTAAGCGGATCCTCAAAAATCTGGGAAAGCCGGAGACTTTCGAAGAGGGCCACCGCGAATTGGGGGAATTGCTCGGCTTCGTCGCGGGAAACGAGGAGTCTGACGCTGCACCCGATCCATGGTGGCTCGGGGAAACCAAAGGCATCGTGTTCGAGGATCACGCTAATGGCAGCGCCACGTCGGTGTTTGGGGCCGAAAAGGCGAAACAGGCCGCGATGCACCCCGACTGGATCAAGGAAAACGTGCCGGGAGCGGACGAATTGAGCATGACCGCTGTTCTCATCACGCCGTGCGTTAAGGCGGGGATTGGTGCGAAGCCCGCACTGAAGAAGGTGCTTTACTGGTCTGTCGACGATTTTCAGAAGTGGGCCAAGAAGGCCGTTCAGACAGTCAGGGACCTGAAGGCGAAGCTGCCGCCGCACAGCGACCTCTTCTGGAAGGACGAAGCGAAGGATCGCCTCCACAAGGACGGGTTAACTCAGACCACGATCATAGAACGCCTGGAAGCTGCTGCCGATGTGATGGAGTTTGTCGGGAAGTAATCTAGCACTCCCAAAGTCCGCTTTCGAGAAATGGCGAGATCAGTCTCAGGAACCGACATTAGGCGCAAAGCTGTCGTTGACGATCTGTAGGCATGAGGTCGCCATCGGTGAAGGTTCGGTGAGGGTTTTTCGATGCGGGCCGCGGCGTGACGGTGGCGGCTGGGCCTGTGTCGGCCCGCGTTGAAAAACCTTCCAAGGAGGAGGCCGCGTGGGCTGGGTGGAGCCTATGGGGAAAGCGTGCGGCTGGCGGTGACCGACCGGCACGACAGCAGCAATCGGGTTGGCGCAACAACGGCCAATGATGTGATGAGGACTGGTTCTTGAGGCCGTCTGCCGTTGTGTCTCGGCGATTTTGCGGTGTTCGGCAAAGCCTGACGCAAACCGGCGCCACCCCGGAGCGCATCGCAGATCCGGGCCGGCCTTGGCTGATGTGACATGCATTTCGTCATGCGGCCTTTTCCCTCGGTGGCGCACGGGATCTGGGTTGCTGGCCACGGCGGAATATCTCGACGATGCGCATCGGGCCGCCGCAGTGCGGGCATGGCTCCCTCACCTCACGCCAGCCGCCGCTCGGCGCTAGTTATCAGACGACATCATGCACGACTCCATTGCAGGCCCGCCATTCGTTCTCGAGGAATGATGTTTCGTCGACTGACATCGGCAAAGCCAGGGCAGCAACAAATGTCACATCGCCTGCGGTGTGATATCGAGCAGATTGACGCAGTTCTCGCGGAGGACTGTTACACACTGCTGCCCGACACAGCGCTTAACAACCGGGTTCGCAAGGAGATGCGTGGTGTTTCGGCCATGCGTCCCACGATGGCCGGACCCTGATCCGCACACGCCGCAGTGAGGCCGTTCGCCGGGTCTTCAGTGGCCGGCGCCACATCCTGCGAATGCTTCGGAAGAAGCAGGTCCAGCCTTGCGGTCACGCTGCCCGATGATCGCGAACGGATCGGTAACTGCATCATTGCCCCTTATTCCGCTGCCTCCCGATGATTGCGCATGATCTCGACCAGCACGTCGTCCCAGGTGCGCTCGGGTTCGTCGTCGAGCGCCTGCCGCACCTGTTCTTCCAGGTTTTCGGGAAGATCGATCCTTTCGTCCGCCGTACGAATCGCCTCGATTGCCTTCTGCATTCTCGCGATGCGTGCCGCCCGCAGCGCGGCAAGCCGCAAAGTCCCGGCGTCAGGCACGATCTTGTGAATGCCGTGTTCATCGAATTTCGTTTCCAGGAATTCCACGAACTCGGGCGAGGTCATCGCATTGAGCTCGACGCGCTGCTGCCGATTGAGAAGGAAATCCAGCTCTTCCTGGCTGGCGCCATATCGCGAGAGCGTCAGAGTTTTGCTGTTGAAGTCGGCTTTCTCGCTGAAAAACACATCTTCCGGTTCCAGACCGCCAACGTCTTCCAGCCGGAGTCCGAGATCGATGACTCGGAAACCGCGCGCGAACTGATAGCGCCGGGTCGATTCTTGCAGCGTGCCCGCGATCGTGAAGCCGGACACATCGAAATCATGCAGCACGAGCAACGGGATGTCGTGGCGCGCACAGAGATTTTCGACGAGCTGCCGCGAAGCCGTGACCGACATGCCCTTGGTCGACATGATGGCTATATCAAACCGTTCGGCAATCCGTGCCGACGCCAGCAGCGGACCGAAACCTTCCTTTTCGATAAACAGGACCGCCCCGAAGCGGTGCTTTGGTCCGACAGTCGGGAATTCGGCGTTGATCTCGATCCGCGGGATGCCGGTTTCGGGAACGTGGCTCCTGATTTCACCGAGGTAGTCGCGCACCTGGAGCGTGCCGAGCGGCACCGTCTTTTTCGTATGCGGCTCGTGATAGTTGCCGCGCGCGTCATAGACGACATCCCAGTCGAGCCGGTGCATTTCGATGTAGTCGGGCAGCAGAGTCTGCGAGAAGTAGTTGTAGGCCGGCTTTTTGCCGGTCATCTCCTGCAGCGTGCCGCGTGCCGCATAGAAGACCTGGCGGGCGGAAGCCGGATACTGACCATCGCCGGAAGCTTTGTTCCAAGCCGCCGGCAATATCGCTTCGGCCGCTTCCTTCATGGTGACCCGGCGGTACCGCATCATGGCATAGCGCCGGTTCATCCGCGCCGAGACGGCCCGTTCCTCTTGCTTGCGCTGTTTCGCCCACTTGCCGGTGACGCCCTGGACGGCATCGATGAGGGTTTTCGACTTCATGACGCCACCACCACCGCGCTCTTGGCGCGGTCCAGATATTCGACGCGCGGGCAGGCAACGTGGAGAACAAAGATGACCGGCTCGTCGCGGCCGACACGCTGCTGCTGAAGAATCGAATCAAGGCTCCCGCCATAGCTACCGAGCTGGCGGAACGGATTAATGATGCCCGGCGACCAGTTGACGCCGGTGACCATTCTTCGCTCATCGGCGGCATTGTCTCCCAGCCATCCAAAAGCGGTCTCCACCAGGTACGGAATACCTTCCTCGTCATGATCGGCGACCTTGCGGTAGTCGAAACTCTCCATCTCGCAGCCGGCTTCCCTGAAACGGGCTTCGAAGTGCCCGCGGCCGATGATGCCGAGCTCGGGCGGCTTGACCGGCTTGGAATACCCACGCATCGCGCCGAGCAGCGCCGCACAGGCGGCGGAGTCGACGGCATTGCCGGTGATCAGACCGGAAAGCGGTGTCCGTGCCAGCGCGGTCGCCTCGAGCACCAGGCCCTGCTTCGCTGTGGCGGACAGGCCGCGAAACTCCGAGACGAACTCACGCACGGTGCGATCGCGCTTGCGTTCGGCGTCATGAACCGCATAGGCGGCAATCAGCCTGGCAAGGCGATCCGGCGTGTACCAATGCGGCGAAGTCGGGTCGGATGGCTTCCACTTCGTCCAGTCGGGCACCGTCGCGGTCGTCGTGGAGGTGGAACCGTACCAGTCGACGGTTACCGTGAGGTGAGGATTGAGCCAGGCGTAGTCGTCGACAATTTGTAAAAAACGCGCCTTGGCCCCGTCGAGGATTGAGCCTGCTAAATCCGGCCAGTGGACGATCAATTCGGTTCCCTTTTTGCGGCTCGACGGTTCGACCGCATAGCCGATCGCTGGCGCTTGCCGGATCTGGTCGACGGCAAAGGTGATGCGATGGCGTTTACCTTGCGCCTGGATCTCAACGATGCCGCGTTCGGCCTCCGAGAGCACGAAGGGCATCGCGACAATGGTCTTCAATGCGTTGCCCTGGGCTCCGCGCGTGGGGGAGACATAGGCTTCGCGGGATGACGTCCGGGAAGAGAAATCCAGAATCGACTTAACGGTCCTGGCCGGCAGGCCGGGCCCGTTGTCGGCGATCGAAATGCCGGTGTCATCGACGCGGACCATGATCTCCGGTGCGATGCCGGCTTCCTCGCAGGCGTCGAGCGCGTTGTCGAAGAGCTCCTTCACAATGACGAGCGGCCATTCGCCGGCGGCGTGCCCGGTCTGCGCTTGCAGTTCCTTGTAGGAACAGAAGTCCAGCAGTCGCGATGTGGTGAAGGTCGTGCGCTCCAGCCGGCGGGTGACGGGTGGCTGCTTTGACTGTAGACTATGCATCGGACAATCCTTTCATTTGTTCATGCTTCACTTCCCGGCGGTCGCGAATGTCACTCGCAGACCACCGGTTTCATGTTTGCCGGCGCCGGGACTGACGCCGGGATTGGCTCGCCTGTTCCTACCGTTCCTTCCGTTCCCGCCTTCGCCTATAGAGTTCATCCTTTTCCCCATTTTCACGCTCTATTATGGAGGGGTAGGAACAGTGGGAACGGTAGGAACACGCGCTCATTCAGTTTCATCGTTCACATCACTATCGCCCATCGGCCGGCAGTAGACCCAGCGCGGCTTCCGATCGGGTCCAAAGCGCTGCTTTTTCCGTTCGCATTGCAGGCGCCGAAGCACAGCGCCAACGCGCATTTCATGCGCCCTGTCGCGACGGCCGGGCTCGATGTTGAGGTGGCCCAGCACATCGGCGGTGGTGAACCACGCGCCGCCGAATCGCGTGTGGACGAAATCGGCGATCTTGTCGTGCCATGGGTCGCCCTCGACGCGGCTTTCCTGCTGGCTTGCGGCGATTATTTCGATCGCGGGCGAGAGCCACCAGATCTCGCCGGCATGCCAGGCGGCGACGGCTTCGGCCCATAGTTGATCGACGATCTTCGTGATCGCGCCGAGATTGATCTTTTGAAGGCGGATCGGCCAAAAGCGCCGGTTGCCGGTCGGATCGAGCAGGTAGGTCTCGGCGTTCGTCGTGCCGGCAAACACGCACTGACGCGGAACAGCAACATCGGTGCGGCCATAGGCCGGCCGATAGCGGTCTATCTGACAGGACAGAAACGCTTTCACGATCTCGATCTCGGAGCGCCGGAATTGCGCGATCTCGCTCATTTCGACGATCCAGCGGCCAGCCAGGTGCGCACGCGCGTCCTTGCTTTCGAGATCGTGCGGCAGGCTGTCGGAAAACCACTCGTCGCGGATCGCCAGCGCGCGCAGCAGGCGCGATTTCAAGGCGCCTTGCGGGCCTTCCAGCACGATCATGGAGTCAGCCTTGACGCCGGGCTGATAGATGCGCGCCACCGCCGAAATGAAAAAGGCGCGCGTCACCGCCTCGACGTAGCGGAAGGCGTCTTTCCGGTCGGCCTCGTCCTCCTCGTCAACAATGACGCCGCAATGGTCGAGGAAGAAGCGCGACAGGCGCGGCACGCCGTCCCAGGTCAGGCCATCCAGATAGTCGCGCACCGGGTGGAACGGATGTGATCGCGCTTCGAGCTCGATCACGTCGCGGACCAAGGAGCGGCCGATCCGGCGAAAGCCGCGATGGTTGAAATGCTCGGCGAGCGCGGTATCGTCGGCGTCGGTCCACGGGCGCGGCTCAAAAGCCGTTGGCGCCTTCATGTTCGGACGCGGGATCGGCCGCACCAGCACGATCTCGTGCGAAAACTCGTTGAACTTGACGAGGCCTTTGGTCAGCGCGTTGCGGTGCAGTTCGCGGCGCAGGTTCAACGGATTGGCGACATAGTCAGCCTTGCCGTTAGGCGGCTCGCCGGAAGGCTCGAAATGGATCGTGGAGTCGTTCATGGCGTGGCCTCGTCGGCGAAGTCACGGCCAACGTCAGGCGGCCACTTGATAAAGACCTCCTTGCTGGCGGCGGCCCAGCGCTCGGCGCATTCCTGCGCGGCGGAAAGGCCGGTGTGGTCGTGATCGGCGGCAAGAGTCAGGCATTCGACGCCGGCCAGCACCGGAAAGGCGCGCATGATGCCGGCCGTTGCTGCGGCCCAGATCGGCCGCCAGCCACGCTGCCAGAGCGCAAGCGAAGTCTCGACGCCCTCGGCAAGGTGCAAGCCTTCGGCCACGTTCTCGTCGGGCGAAAGCTTGATGCATTGGCCGGCAACGCTGCCGAGCATTTTCTTGCCGTCATGGCCGCTGCCGTCCGGCTTGATCCGGGTCCGGTGAATGGCCGTTGGCGGTGCTTCGGGATCGAGGTCGTTCTCGATTGGCGAAAAGCGCGTGATCATTGCCGGAACGCACAAGCCGCCTTCCCACGGGCAAGCCGGGTGAAAGCGGATCGTGCGGCCGGCCACCTCGTCGGGCACGATCAGGCCGCGTGCGCGTAGGTATTGTTGGACGAGCGTTCCGCGCGGATCGACGCTTTCGCGCCAGAGACGGCGCGCGGCTTCGATCTTCTGCTTCCGGCTCGCCTCGCTGATCCGCTCGTTGTGGTTGTCACGGAAAACCGGCTGCGGCCTCTCCTTTTCGCCGTTCGGCTGGAAAGCCGGCAGGCCGGCGCGCTGGCGCACATCGTCCATGCACAGCGCCCAATCGTCCTCGGCAAAGCTGTGGACATGCAGCTTGCCGTCGCGATCGAGCCAGACGCTCAAGGATCGATCCTTTGCACTGTGGCCGGGACCGGGACATAGGACATGGCCGCCGTGGAGGTCACCGCCGAGCCGCCGGGCGAGATCATGAAGGGCGCTCATCGCCGCCTCCATCCGCCAGCGGCACGCTTCACCGGCTGCCAGATGATCGGCGTCCGGCGCATCCAGCGCGTGTGCCGATCCCGGTGAGCATCGATGACGCGCCAGCCTTTGCCCGCCGGCCGGACAATGCGTGTTCCCCATGATCCGTCAGGATCGGAGAACGGCTCGTCGCGGGTCACGACGCTTTCGATCAGTTCGTGGAAGAGCGCCGGCTGAACCGCCAGATGTGGTGGCCGGCGGCCGTCAAATTCCGAAATGTGGCGATGAATGTTCATGGCCGGTCTCCTTGCGGAAACCGCCGATTTGACGCACGAGGCAGGTCAGGTTAGGATTTCAGGAGTCCATTGTAACCATCCTGATCGAGCCCGCCGCGTCATGTACGGCGGGCTCAATCTGTCGGGAGTATGCCCTCGATAGTGTTGTTGCGTTGCGGCGGCCTGTGCTTTGCCGGGTTTGCCCGCGCGCGCTGGAATGAGGCTGCGTGCCGACGGTCGGACTCGTCAAGTTTGGCCTCATCGAAATAGTGCCTGTTGTTGATCAGAAGCGGCGGATCAATGCGTCCGCTTTCGATCCACCGTGCAACCGTGATGTCGGCGATACCACCATAACGCTCGCGTAGGGCTGGCCGGGTGAGGTACTTTTTTCCTGACATGGTGGCGCGCTCCTTTGGTTCTGACCTCCGGACCCCGAAACAGTTGCGAGCAGTATACGCCAAACGCGCGCATTCTGGCAAATCGCGCCCATGCTAAGTTATTGATTTGTCAAGCATTCCTTTCATCCGAACCTTCTAATGCAACTTTGCCTTTTAGCGCACTCGTCGTCTGGGCAAGGAAAAACAATGCGTTGCCGCGACGCCCAAAGCGGGGCGTCAAGGTGTGCTTTCGCAACCATTCATTGCCGCACTGTTTTGAACGGGACGACATTTGAGCCCGGCTTTCCCGGCCACAAGTCGCTCGACATAGGCCGCCCAGCGAATCAGCGCGGCGCGCTTTTCGGCCTCATATCGCGCATGGTTGTAGTGCGCGCTGACCCCGACGCGGGCGTGGTTCAAAATGGCCTCAATGGTATGCGGAAGAACGCCAAGATCGCCGCCGCGCGTCGCCAGAGTTCGCCTTAGATCATGCAATGTCCATTCCGGGATGGCTACCTTGCCGGGATCGTCACCGCGTTCCTCGGCCTCCTTGCGGGCCGCCGCAAGCATTGCCTCATCAAGCCGCCGTTTGCCGCGAGAATAGCCACTGATCGATGTCTCGCCATTGGTCGTCAGAACGAGGTCGCCTTTCCCGCCGATGCGCGGCAGCGACGCCAACACGGCAAGTGCGGCAGGCGCCAGCGCGACGATATTCGAGTTGCCGTTTTTCGCCCTTTGTTCGGGGATCGTCCAAGCTGGCTGTTTCGCGTCAAGATCGAATTCGCGCCAGCTTGCTCCGGCCACTTCCTCGCGGCGCTGGCCGGTCAGGAGGAGCAATTGCGTAAGCGGGCCGAACGGCCAGCCGATGGCTTCGGCACCTTTCCAGACCAGCCGGATTTCGTCCGGTGACAGAACCCGCTTGCGCTTGGTGATCGGTGCTGGCGTCGGAATGCCGGTGCAAGGGGAAGCATCGAGCCATTCGGTGCCGACGCACCAATTGAAAAACTTGCGGACGAGCGCAAGCACCCGGTTTGCCGATTGCGGCGCGCCACGGTCGACGACTTCGTTGAGCATGGCGTTCACGTCGCGCTTGGTGATCGCGCCGATCCGACGACCCTTCCAGCGAGGCAAAAGCTCATTGTCGATGAAACGCTGCTGATCCTTGGCGGTGCTGTCGCGGTTTTTCTTCTTCACGTGTCGTTTGATGAATTCGGCGATGACGTTCTCGAATAGATCGTCGCCGGTTGCCTGCGCAGTCTTGGCTTGCTTTTTTTCGGCTTGCGGATCGCGTCCCTCGGATGCGGCGCGCAAAATCTTGCCGGCCTCCTTGCGGGCGTCGGCCAAGCCAAATGCCGGATAGCTGCCGATCGTATATTTGAGCATCTTACCGCCGAAGCGATAGCGCACGGCCCAGCTCATTTTGCCTGACGGCTGGACGATCAGATAAAGCCCCGGCAATCCGCCGTCGGGAATCTCTTGCCGCTTGTCGGTCGGCTTGATCGTTTCAATAAATTTGACTGTGAATGCCTTCGCCATTTTAACCCACCTAATTCTGTTCCCCCGGCCATTCGGGGGAACCGTGGGGGAACAGCATAGCGATGTTAGCGAATGTTGGCGAATGTTAATTACTGTATGCATAGTTGATTGAAATTTAACAGCTTTTTTGCCATTTTGGCGGCAGAAATGTCTGCAATAGTCAGGGCAAGAAGGGGCGCGGCATATAATTCGTAATGATGGGGTCAGGTGTTCGAGTCACCTAAGCGGCACCAAATTAGCCAACAATTACCGATAGATAGTAAAAAACGCCCTCCAGTGCGAGGCTTCTTCGTTTCCCTAGGCCACACATAGGCCACAAGGAAAGTGGCTACCCAGCCATAGGCCACACCATAGGCCACACACCCCTTGTCATTCTGAGAGGTGTGACGCCGATTCCGCTGGCACCGTTAACGTGCATCGGCCGAAAGGTCGTGCCGCAGCCTCGCAGAATGCGATGCGGTCAAGTTTGAAAGTTACCAAAGCAGAATGCGAGTATAGAGCGAGATTACCACTTGGTAACGTCCCGCATATGCAGTCAGTCTGTCAAGCGTGTCTAACTCGTCGTGAGCCACTGTCACCATTTCCTTGACTGATTATTAAAGCGAGCGCATACCAATCTTGCCGATCCGCCACGATACCCGACGCCACTGACAGAAATGTCGGTGGCGTCACCATCGGGCACCGGCCGCAGCCATGTATTGGCTGACGTACGCGAGTTTTCGGTGACGGGGTCGCCAAAAAGATCGCCCTCACCGTTAGCGTATCGTCGCGGAGATCGGCAAAAACCTCCCCTAGATCGCTGACACCGACTTAACAGGCGCGCGCCGCATTGGTGCGTCCAGCGGATTCGCGCGTCATGATCTAGGGTAACGAAAACCATGTCCAAGTCCCCTTCGGCCAAGAACAAGGCCTCCAACACCACCCAGCCATCCGCTTCCATCCATTCATTCGAGCCCTCGCAAGCCGCACGACAACTGCGCGCTATGCTGCCGGGTGCCTCGACTGTGACACTGTTCCATCGCAACGATGAGGGCAAACGCGAGGGCATCATCACCAAGCCAATTGCCGATATTGCAGCAGCTATCCATGAAGCCCGCCACTTGGCCGGCGACAACCATGTGTTTGCAGCCCTCACAGGGCTCCGGCTGGCGTTCAAGGACAAAGCCAGCGCCAATGCCGCAACCGATCTTCCAGAGCCCTCCTACGCGCTCGATGGCCCCGGTGGCAGCATCCATCTTGTCTATCCCATGAAGCCGTCCGATCGGCTGGCCACGCTCCTCACCAAACGCCGCAAGAGCGATACCGACGACGCCGACACGGATGACGACGTGCCGCTGGCCTATGGCGAGTACGGGCTGCATGCGGATGACTTGGCTGCGCTGGAGGCGCTGAAGCCCGGCGAGAATTTCAGGGTCTGCAAGGTGGAGGAGTTCGATGACGACGATCCATCAGGTGTCAAAGATGAAGGGTTGAGTGCAGAAAGCGAGGTCGTGTCCATTGACGGCGAGCCCACGCAAACTCTGAACGATGCGGAGGTCTACGGGGAGATTCCGCAGGCGATACTAAACAAGCCGCTGTTCGTGTCGGTCGCCAAGAAACGCGAAGAGAAGTTTTTCAAAGTGTCGCCGGAACTTCGTTTCAGCGACATTTTGATTTCGAACTTGTCCAAAATCAGAACCGGCGTGAAGGATGGTGCCTGTCTGGTTCCCGGTATCTTGAAGGACGGGCGACGCCTAAATCAGGCTGTCACCAAGCTCTACATGATGGGTCTTGACGTGGACTCCGGTGCCTCCATGCTGGACACCATGCGAAAGCTCCAGTCCATGGGGCTGTTCTTCGTTGCCTACACCACGCATTCCCATGGCACAGCCAGCATCGAAATTAAGCGAGATCGTTTCTTCAAATGGGCTTCCGACAATGGCTATGAGTTGGAAGTCACTGTTGAGCGTGTCAAGCTTTTCCTGACAAACGAAGGCAAATACACCGAGGACGTTGTCGCGTCGGTCTCGGGCGTAAACACGTCCCACGAGACTAGTGGCATTCAGTTGACCATCACCACCCGGCCGATAGATAAGTTCAGACTTCTGTTCATCCTTGAACAACCCTACGTCATCGCTGAGCAGGCTGGAACACAACGTGACGCCATCAAGGCATGGGGTGATATGATCCTCGGCATGGGTGGCTTGCTAGGCATCAGCGTAGACCGCGCTGCCCGCGACTGTTCCCGGCTGTTCTACCTACCCTCCAAGGCCAAGAACGCGACTAACGCTCGTGTGGTGGTCTCGGCCGGCAACGCGTTGGACTGGCGTTCTCTGCCACGTGTTGACGTGGCTGGCTCGATGTCGTCCGATCCGTTCGATCAAGCCGCAAACATTATGGGCGGCAAAATCCGTGGCCAAATCCTATCGCCGCAGAAGGGGTTGCATCTCCAGAAATGGGCGTCCGAACGCGCGCATGGTTTCCAGATCAGTTCGGTGTTCAAGGATCACTGCGATGACCGCATCCGTGTCGAGACCGGACCCGGCAAGTACACGGTCGAATGCCCGTTCGACGACGACCACAGCAATGCCGGCGATCCGGATGATCCCGGCTGCTTCATTCAAGACGCCGGCATGGATGCCGAAAGCTTCACGTTCCGTTGTTCGCATGATAGCTGCGCCGGCCGCGATCGCTTGGTCATGCTTGAAAAGGCAATGGTGGACGGCTGGTTCACCGACGACGTTCTGACCGATCCGGCCTACGACATCAGCGGAGCCGACGAAGAGGACCACAATGAAGGCCAGGAGGAGGTATCGGGCGAAGATGAGCCTGTTATGGAGGCCGCGCCGGGGCAGGATGACACTGGCAGCGCAGGAGCCGACCGCAAGGCGGAGCCGATCACCAAGAAAGAACTCGACGTATACCACTTGATGAGCGCGGGGCCGAAGCGAGACAAGGCCCGTGGCGTCATTTATGCCAAGGCCAAGAAAATCGCTGCCACCTTCGCGGGCGACACATTGCAGGAGGAAATCAAGGACCTTCTGGAGAAAACCCTTGTGCTTAAAAAGACCGAAGCGGGCTCCCTCGACAAGCTGATCGCGGGCAGGGTCGGAAACACGCCAACCGATATCAAAACGCTTCGGCGCGACGTGCAGGAGGCCGCGAAAGGCCAGTCCGGTGATAAACCTCGCGCCACCGACAAAGACGACGATGACGTGATCGCTGAAGCCGTTGTGCGAGGCCTTACGCAAGCAATGGAGAAGCGCGTCATGTTCATCCAGCATGGTGGCGCTCTCAAATACGTCCTCACCCCTGACGAACGCGGAATGCAGGAACGCGAGGGCGTCATGCTGGCGACGGTAGACCCTAACGAGTTCTGGAGCCGGTGCGCCGATATGGTCGAATATCAGGTCGGAAGTGGCGATACGAGCAAGAATGCGTTCCTGCCTAAGCAGGTAGCCGACAAGTTGCGCGGTGCCGCAAGGAAGCCCTTCGCACCATTTGCCGATCGTGTCGTACGGCATCCGCTGTTTATGAAGAGTGGCAACGTCAAGCTGGTGTCAGGCTACGATAAGGAGGCCAAGGTCATCATCGATCTTGGCGACATGAAACTGGTCATCGACCCCGACGCCAAGGTGACTGTCGAACAGCGTGACGCCGTCAAGGCCGTTGTCGAGAAGGTGTTCGGCAACTTCCCATTTGCTGGCTACGGCAGCGATGCGGACGGCAAGGGCGCGGCGGCTTCCAAAGCGCATCTGTACGCCCTGCTCTTCATGCCAATCCTGCGCGAGGCGTTCACGGGCAACGCACCCATCTTCGCGATCGACAAACCAATCTGGGGCACCGGGGCGTCCCTTCTGATCGATACCCTGCACCGCATCTGGACCGGCGAACGGGCCGGTTCCTTGACGTGGATGTCCAAGGATGAGGCCGAGACCCGGAAGCAGATCACGTCGTCACTCATGGCGTCGGTCGCATCCATCTGCTTCGACAACGTTCATGGCCATATCGGCGGTTCTGTGATCCCGAAGTTGGTAACCGGCAAATGGAGCGACCGCCCCTTGAACACGAACGAGGTGTATGTCGGTGAGTTGAAGGTGCCGGTGATCGTGGCGGGTAACCAACTCAGTTTCTCATTGGAGAACGCCCGCCGAGTACTGCCAATCCGGCTGAACACCGGAACTCTCGACCCGACGACGGGGCGCACTTTCGCAATTGCAGCGTTGGACACCTATTTCGACGACCCGAGGAATCGCGCTGAAGTCGTGGAAGCGCTTATCACCATGCTCCGCTGGTGGCACCAGAACGGCGCGAAGCGTAGCAAGAAACGGCTGGCCTCATTTGATGATTTCACGGCGGTTTTGGGCGGCGTGCTGGAGGCCAATGGTATCGACGGCTTCCTTGACGGCCGAGAAGCGTTCCTTGCCGCTGTGACGAACGATAAGCCTAAGGAAGACGGATTGATGCAGGCCGTGGCGGAGGCCTTTGGCGCGGATAGGAAGATCACGACGGCTGATGTGTTTGGTGTAGCACTCGAACCTGTCGGTGATCCGATCGACCTTGCCTACCGATCGCGCTTCGCCGTGCTCGATATCCCACCCAGCGGGCCGCACACCGATATGGATTGCGAGAAGCAGAAGCAAATTCTCGGCATGCGACTGAGTAACTATCGCGACAAGACTTACACTGTCCGGATTGGAGATGCTGATTGTGTAGTGAGATTCACCGACGACGGCACTTCTGGAGGGTCGCGTAAGTGGAGGCTGGCAAGTGTCGAAGGCACAAAAGCGTCGAAAGGCTAGGCCGGAGGGGGCTTGAGGTGGGCTTGAGGTGGACTTGGATTTCGCGCAAAGCGTTATGCCGTAAGGGTTTGCGTGAATTCGAGGGGGACTAGGGGACTTTTCGGGAAAACGCCATTTACATACGCATAAATATGCGTGCGCCCATTTTACAGGCGCGTGTGGCAGGCGAGTTTGCCACCGGAAGATCGATAAAATTATCTCACACGAGTCAGTTTAGAAGAAAAGTCCCCTAGTCCCCCTCTGAAAGCCGCAAACCCTTATGCCGCAAGGGTTTCCGCAAAAACAGAGTCCCCCTGAAGTCCACCTATAGTCCCCCTGAAGTCCCTCGATTGTCTTTCTGCACTCGTCCTTGACGCTTACCGGCTGGACCCACCGCCTGTCGGTACTCCTCGCATCGAATGCACATAGACGCCGGCCTCCACGACCGCGCCGGGAGACAGGCCCACGGCAGCGAGTGTCACATACCGCTAACCAAGTTCACCAAACACCGTGCATGAGAGGTTGAGCGCAGAAGGAATTCCGGCCAGACACCTTTAAGTGCTGCGGGGGGGAACTGCGGCCCGCTATTTCTGAGCGACCAGTCTGGTGTGTATGCCCTGTAGAATTGCCGTGGCGTTCCGACGCTCTGTCGTTGTCGCGGTCTGGCCTCTGTCGAATTCCGACGCGCCCTTCACAGCTTGAATCCAATCGGCCTTGTCGATCACACCCTTGGCAATGAGTGTGTTCGCCAAAGCATCGGATAGTAGTTGCCCCGCAAGGCCGCTACCGTCGCTTGCGTTTCCTCGATCAGACATTGTGGACCTCCCCTGAACTTCGATCCGGGCGTAGTACCACCTTTAGTTCACCGCTGGTAGCGGCTCATGCTCCGGCTCCCAATTGAGTTAACCGACCGCACGGTTGTCATCGTCGGACTTCCATTGTTCCATCATCAGCGTCATCCACGGCCCGAATTCCTGCCAGTTCTCGCGATCCCATGCTGTCAACGTGTGCATAATTGCGGAGCGACCTTCGCCGGCAGAGCAGTGGCCGTCTCGCACCCTTATTAGGACGGCGGAGATGAAATGGTCCAAGGTGTAATAGTCATCATCCGAAATTCGCATTCTGGCTCCCATGTTTTCCGGTAAGCGTATAGGAGTTCGGCCCGATGTCGAAACGCATAATTGGCGCGAGATTCAAATTGGTCATTAGCTGACATGAAATCAGATCCTTGGATTGCCGAGAACTCTCCACTCTCACCCGAGCGATTACACGCCATCGGACTCATAACATTTCGATGGAACCAGTGTGAGTTCTGGCTTTTTCAACTGTTTTGCAAGGTCTCCGGCATTGACCAAAAAGACGCGTGGGCGCTCGTCTTTGACCTCGGGGATATCGCTATTTGCAGCCGCATCAAGGCGATTTTGGCTAACCGTGTGTTTCACGCGGATGGTGTTGCACTGATCCTCAACGCGTTAGACGCATACGACATTAACCGGCTAAACAGAAACACCATTGCTCATGCCTGGACGGCCGGCCAATTCGATGGAGAATATGTACTAGCGCGTAAGAGCAGGAAAATTGACGCCATCGACCCATCAACTTTCAAGAGCGATTTGGCCAGCCTCAGGCGGGTTGCCCATGAGATACGGCTAGTGGAGACCAATCTTTGGGTTCTTTGCTGTGTCATTGAGGACAACTCAATTTCTGGGCCTCTGACAGCGCCTAAAAGACTGCTGTTGCCTGAGGCTCTTTCGAAACCTCCTCCTCAAATTCACGTAAAACGAAAACGCTTGCCTCAACCATAGCTGGCGCACACGAAACTTGCTTCTCAGCGTAGACTAGGAATTGGGTCCTCGGTGCGGCTGCCGTCATTAGCCTCTTGGCTGCGGCACCTCGATATAACGTCCGATCGATCGCAGGTATTCGATTATTTTTGGCATGAGATGGTCACGTTCTCCGAAAGCCTCACTGATCGATCGCAGTTGTGCTTCGATGGCGATTTGCTTAGATCGTGGCAAGTCGGTGTCTCCTATAACATAACCGAAATGGCCGACGGCGGATATATCACAGCCAAGGTCGACAATTGCTTGGACGAACGCGGGGATGTCTTTTTCTTCCATGATTGTACCAATGCGCACCATCGCTCCACCTTCCGAGATAGCCAATTCGCGCTTATGACATCTTTCTCAGACCGTCAAGGGAGTCGTGGGCAGCCAGCGCTGTGGACTCGACTGGGCCAGCCAAGGGCACCGTAGGCACTTCAAAATCGCGCTTTTCTACAAAAAATTCCACCACCTTTCCGACGCGGAATCCGATGTGTCAAACGTCGGCAGGGGGCGCTACCGAACCGAGCGGTTCGATATGTATCAGAGTATTGTCATTGTTGTAAATATATCACACTCTGCACTCATCCCAGAAATTAACCTTACCGCATAGGCTTAACGTCACCCGGCCTAAATGCCTGAAAAACCATGATTTTCTGTTTGACTCGCGACCTGTTACATTCTATCAAACGAAGGATCGAAAGGGTGTAACAAGCATGGCTGAAGGTCGCTTCATATCGTATTTGCGGGTCTCGACGGGGCGGCAGGGCCGTTCCGGTCTGGGTCTGGAGGCCCAGCGCGAGACCGTGCGCACGTTCCTGAACGGCGGTAGCTGGAGTCTTGTGTCTGAGTTCGTCGAGGTCGAGAGCGGCACGGGCAAGGCCGACAGGCCTGAACTAGAAGCCGCGCTGGCGCACTGCCGCATTATGGGCGCAACGCTCATCGTCGCCAACGTATCGCGGTTGACGCGTTCCCCTGACTTCATGGCGCGCCTCGTGGCCGCTGGCGTCGAGGTCCGCTTCTGCGATCTTCCTTCGATTGAAGGCCCAGCGGGCAAGTTCATGCTTCGACAGATGCTTGCCGTGGCGGAGCTTGAAGCCGGGATGATCAGCGAACGGACCAAGAAGGCACTTGCTGCTGCTAAGGCGCGCGGCGTGAAGCTCGGCAAGCCTGAAAACCTCAGTAATCAGGATGAAGGCCGGAAGGCAGGACGTGCCACAAGGACGGCCAAGGCTGAACGGCGCGCTACGGACCTGACGCCTATCCTCGCTGACATCCGCTCTGCTGGAGCGTCAACCCTTCGGGAGATCGCAGCGGCGTTGAATGATAGGAGCATCCCGACGACACGTGGTGGCGCGTGGTCGGCCGTGCAGGTCTCACGCATCCTCGCACGCCAAGCCGCATAGCTTCGAAGCTCTCAGGTTGCGTGCGGATCAGGCCGGGCATTTGTCCGGCCTTTTGCTGTCCGGCTTGTGGTTCGAGAAGGTTGAGCGCAGTTCCCCTCGACCCCGACGCCAGCGCCGACAGGGTAGGGCCGCCCCTTCTATTTTTTCTTCCTCTATTTCCAGGGTCGTTAATAGCTATCGGCGCGCCGTGGTCCCAACACGTACGTATCACCAAAGTAGATTTTGACCTCTCAGGGCGATTGTCACTGAATGCTACATTGTATAGTTTGGATTTAGTCTGAACTCATTCTCTAACCAACATTCTGCACTCATCATTTTACTATAAAGACTTGCAACCTATTCCATACACATCCCGCCAACTCCGGACTGCGGCTGACCAATAGAGAATAGGGGGTTGAGCGCAGAAGCGCAGACAATAGAATCAACGTGCTGACATATTGGCCCCTTTTAGTCCTGCCTTCTTCGTGCAGATTAAAACTGAGTGAGCCACTTTCAAGAATAGATTGACATTTCCTGTTTCATTGTTTACTATTCAAAATTACAAAAGTCGCAATTCGTGGGACGAATCGGCTTTTCTCCCGAACAATGAGAGACAGAGTCAATGCCGCAGAAGCGCATGGGCAGACCGCCTGTAATCGAGCCCGGTGAGTCTCAGAACGTGTATCTTCCCGCGCGGTATAGATCGGCCGTGAAGGACCTTGCTCGTCAGAACTACATCAGCTTCTCAGAAGTTGTGAGGATCGCAATCAAGGAATACCTGATCAGTCAAGGTTATCAGGAGAATTTACGATGATCAATGATGGCGTGTCAAAGAATCGCGTGGTCGTGCATCTGCCCGACCCGCTGATGGAGTTCATCGAAGCTGAGATCGCGCGCACAGGCCATAAACGATCGGCCATTATTAGGCAGGCTATCGCGTTGAGGAAAACCCAGCGCCGTCGTGACGAAGCGATAGAGCGCGATTTGGCCGCGAACGAAGGCTCGCATTGATATGCTGAAGAAAGAGGAATGGCCGCTCGTGTCGTTTCGGCTCCACCCGGATACCTGTCACGCCATAGCGCAATCGATGCGGCGTCAGAATATCCAATCCCGCCCGGACTGGTTGTCGGCAGCTATCCTAAAGGCTTTGGCCGATCAGGAAGCCAGCAAATGACACGCCCACAAGAGGGTTTCCAGCGAATTGCCATTGCGATTCCTGAAACCATGGAGCGGCGCATTGCAGATGCTTGCACCCGCGACAATATCGATCGGGGGGACTGGCTACGGCTCGCGCTTCTCGAAAAGCTCAACCGCTCGGAAGGGGGACCCCGCTGAATGGGCCATCCGTTTGAAACTATCCGCCGCACGGTTCTCTTAAAGCTGCTGCCCGGCGTCGTCGATAAAATCGATGCAGCCGCACTGGCGGCAGGCAAGAGCCGCGTGGACTGGCTCCGTAAGGCGGTCTTGGAACGGCTCAATCGCGACGAAGTAGAGCGCTCGAAAACCGACAAGATGAAAGAATCATAACATGAATGACCGGCAGCAGGACTATCTCAGCCAATTCGGGCTCACGGAAGACGATATTACATCTGGAAAGGCCGATTCGGCGCATCGTCTGGAATATGCGAACCGGGCCGATCGCGCCGTGGCAGCAGCACCGGCCGAAGTAGAGCCCGAATCCGAACCGGTTGAAGAGACCGCTGAGCAGAAAGCCTATCGAGGCGACCGCCCGCGAGAGCAGCTTACCTCACCCAGCGACATCGAAAACTATGAGGCGCTCGGCACCGGCATTTTCCGCAAAAAGACCGAAGCCGAAGGGCCCGTCGAGGTCGCCAAGCGCTTGCCGGAAGCCCCTGTGATCATCGGTCCGCATACCGAGTTCGACATTGAGAAAATTTCGGCCCTCAGCCCATGGCGACGCAACGCCATCGCGGACCATATCCGGGTGCTGAAAGCCGGGCTTCCCACCCATGCAACGCTCAACGATCAACATTCGCTTGCGCAGGCGAAGCTTCATCTGAGCCAGTTCGTCAAAAAGTGAGAGGCGGAAGAATGTGTGTCCACCTCCATGCCGGTGCCAGATCGACTGAGACCACGGCCGGTCGAATGCCCGGTAACACCCCGCTCCCGACGCGGGGAAACTGAAGAGCAGCATCGTGCGCTAAGCGGCACAGGCAGGCCTAGGGAAAAAGCCTGTGAAGCTCAGTATGCATGGCGGCGGCTAGAGTTGTCCTTTCGCTAGTCGCCGCACCGTATCCTCGAAGCGCAGAGCTCGCTTCGAGTCAGCTGGCCCAGTTCCGACAGCAGACAAATCACCGGGCTGGGCCGGCGCACCTATTCCAACCGAACCTCGAAGCTTAATAGACTTCGAGGTTAGCCGGCCACCTTGCCGTTCCCCTCCCGGCAAGGTGGCCGAGCCCTCAAAACCATAAGCGTCCCGGCGCGGTGCGCCTCACTCCCGACAGTACCTAATCGTCACGCGCTCTCGCAGCGCACGGGAGTCCCATGTCAGATTTTCAAATCCAGATTGGCGTCGATAGCCGCAAGGCTCAAACCGGCGTCACACAATTCACCCGCTCCGTCTCGGATTCCCTCAAAGCCCTTCGGCAGTTCGACTCCGTGTCGAAGAGCGCCTTTGCGTCGCTCGACAAGCTCGGCCGCACCAATTTGGGCAGCCTCGCCAAGTCAGCCAGGGGGACCGCACAGGCGCTCGAAGCCCTCAACAGGGTCAAGGTCTCAAAAGCGCTGGTCACCAATCTCCAGACCCTCCAGAAGGCCCTCGCCAACTTCCGTTTCAATGCAGCCGCCATAAAGGCCGTACCGATTGCCTTGGCGAACTTGAACCGTATCCGCATCGACGGCCGGCTCGTCACGTCACTCAATCAGATCAAGGCTGCTCTGGTAGGTTTCAAAGGCCCTCCGCTCGCTGCCGTTCGCAACCTAAACGCCCTTGTCGCCGGGCTTGCCGTAGCCAATCCCGCTCGCATCAATGCTGCCGCCGCCGCGCTATCGCGCCTCAATGGTCTAAGCCTTCGCGTCGGCCGTGGGAGCATGCCCGACTTCTCGAAGTCGACGAATTCACTTCGTGGTTTCACGTCGCAGATGTCATCCACCACGTCCGCCGCGAACCTCTTGCGGAGCGCATTGGCAGGCATTGGTGCGGTTGCAGCAGCACGCGGCGTGTACCAGACGGGCAGCGCCTTCATCAGTTTGCAGAGAACTCTGGGCACGGTTGCATCGTCCTCCGACGAAGTTGGACAGCAGATGCGGTTTCTACAGAACCTCACTGCCCAGATGCCCATCTCGTTGGACGCCGTGGCTACCAGCTATGGCCAGTTCGCGACTGCCGCTCGTCTGTCCGGCGTCAGTGTCGCTGATACCCAAAAGATTTTCTCGTCGTTCTCGACTGCGTTCGCTGCCATGGGCACGAGCACGGAGCAGCAGAAGAACGCCTTCCTTGCGCTCACGCAAATGATGTCGAAGGGCACCATCCAAATGGAAGAATTGCGTGGCCAGTTGGCCGAGGCGATGCCTGGAGCGGCCCAGATTCTTGCCGACAGCCTTGGCGTGACCACGCTCAAACTCCAGAAAATGATGCAGGCCGGCGAAGTCGGGTCGGAAGCTCTGGTTAAGATGTCCGCGCGACTCCAGTCGCAGTTCGGGCCGGCTATGGCGTCCGCAATGAATTCTTCGCAGGCATCCATCGTAGGGCTCCAGAATGCTTGGACGACTTTCCAGCGGACCCTGTTCGACAATGGCTTCAACGCTGGTCTGGGTGCGCTCGCAAAGCAGTTGGCCGCCGCATTGAACAGCGACCCGGTGAAGAAGTTCGCCGCTGATATTGGAACCTATCTCGGATCAGCCTTCCGCGTGATCGGCGCAACGGTCAAAATCTTCTCGGACAACACTAAAACCGTCGCCACCTTCATGAAGGCATTCGCAGGTTATGCTGCGATCACAGCCGCCGCCGGCGCTCTACGATTGTTGGTCCTTCCAATTACCCTGATGGCCCCGCTGGTAACCGGCGCGACTGCGGCCTTTCGCGGTTTGAAAACAGCTATGATGATCTTCGCCGGTGGCGAGACTCTGGCAGCAGTGGGTGGCATCGGCGCGGCGTTTGCGGTTCTCACCAGCGAAGTCATGCTGACGGTCGCCGCCCTTGGACTCTTCGCTGCCGCAATCGATTCGGCCTTCAACGACAGTAGAGCCACCAACGCATTGATCGATGGCGCTGGCGCGGTCTTCACGGCCCTGTCCGATAAGGTGGCCAGCTTCGGCGCTGACCTTGCTGATGGCGTGTCCAAGGCCTTCGGCGCTGCCATGGCCGAGACCGATAAATACGCCAAGGCAATCCAAGACGCGGACCTCTTGAACCAAGACCTAATCAGCCGAAACGCCACTCGTGAGGCCAGCAATGCAGCCGCCAAGCTCTCTGCCCTCACAGATGCCCAGCAAGCCGTCTGGGATGAGGTCAACGCCGTTGGCAAGGCTAACGACGAGTACCAGAAACAGCTTGTCCTCCTAGACGCTATCGCTGCCAAGAAAGGCATCGATGCCGCACCGTGGAAAAAGGCGCTTGCTGTCAAGACTCTTGATGACCGCAATCCGGCTGGAGCACTGGCACGTGACCACGGCGACGATCTCGCCAACCTTCGCGCCAAGACAGGCGAACAGAAGGCCCTCAACGATGCCCAGAGGGATTACAACGACCTCCTTAAGAAAGGTCAGGACATCGGCGCTTCCGGCCTTGCCGCTTTGCAGGATTATTACCGTGGCGTCGGTCGTATGACCGGAGAAATTGGCAATGGTATCGAGCGCTGGACCACGACTGTCGGCGACTTCAACGACTCAATCCAGAACGCGATTAAAGACGGCATCGGCGGTCTTTCCGACGAGCTAACCAATTTTGTGACTGGCGCTGAGTCCGACTTCGCCGGCCTCGCCCGATCGATCCTTAGAACGTTCGTCCAGATCAGCCTGAACAGTCTTCTCAAGGACATGTTCAAGGGAATGGGTATGGATGGTCAGACCAACGGCGGCAGCATGGCAGACGCTGCTCTCGCGAAGCTCGCCAACATCGGCAGCACGATCTCAACTGCCATGACCAATGTCTACACGACCGGTCTATCCATCAATGGCATGCCGGTCGATGGCGGCCTTGGCCCTATGTCCAAGATCACCCGTGCACCGCTGGCGGATATCCCAGGCAGCAGCGTTGCCCCACGCATGCCGCTTGGTACAGATCGCTTCCCAATCGAGCCGAGCAGAGGCTTGCCGGCAGGATGGGCAGCAACTGGCCCGATCGGCGCGAACACCACGGCCAAGACCAATCGGATTGGCTACGTCGATCCTGAACGCTTCGCGCCGGGCATTACACCGAACAATGGTGATCTGGCACGTGCCGGCGAGTCCATGGGCGCTGGCTTCACCAAGGTCATTGCTTCCGGCAAGGGCTTCACCAGCTTCATGAATGCTGACGGCTCGACAGTGACCCGCCACGGCAGCTTCGCATGGCGCAACAACAATCCGGGCAACATTGAGGACGGACGGTTCACCCGCTCGCAGCCGGGATATCTGGAAGGTGGTGGACGCTTCGCAGCCTTCGACACGCTAGAGAACGGGCGCGCTGCCCGTGAACGCCTTCTGTTTGAGTCTCCAGCTTATCGCGACCGGACGCTGGAGTCGGCGATCAACCGTTACGCTCCACCATTCGAGAACAACACCAAGGGATACACCAGCCAGCTTGCTGCTACTGCCGGCGTAAGTAGCCAGACCCGTATGTCGGACATGACGGCGGAGCAGCGTCGACTCCTGATGATGAAGCAAGAGGAGATTGAAGGCTTCCGGGTCGGCAAGACATTCCAATCAAGCGCTATCGATCCCGCGACCACACAGGGCATTGATGCCTTGAACGTAAAACTCCAGACCGTAGGCACCACGGCAGCATCGACGGCTCCGGCGTTTGATACGATGCGCGCGGCTAACCAGAACCTCGCTACGGCATCGACCATGACAGGTGTGCAGGTGCAGCAGGCCGGCACCATGGCAGGAACAGCCTCGCCGCAGTTCACCACGGCAGGGCAGTCGATTGCTACAGCCGGCCAACAGGCGGCTACAGCGGGCACACAGGCGCAAGCCGGTGCATCCGGTGTCGGAGGCTTCGGCCAGGGCATCAGCAGCCTCCTTGGCCCTCTGGCGTCCGCTATTCCGGGTCTTGGTCAGTTCGGTGGCATGATCATGCAGCTTCTCCAATCCATGATGGGCGGAGGGGGCATTGGCAGCATGCTCGGCGGCCTGTTCTCGGAAGGCGGCTATTCCACATCGCCACTGGCACGGGCCTCGCTACCGGCCGGCATGTGGTCGAACGCGCCACACTATGCGGAAGGCACGGCCAACACCTCTGGCGGAATGCCTGCGGTGCTCCACCCTAACGAGGCCGTGATCCCGCTCACCCGTGGCCGTGAAATCCCCGTAGACCTTGGGAACGATAACCGGTCGAACGATCGCAGCCGCGAAAACCGGCCGGTGGTCAATAACTTCAACCTGAACGGAATCCGCGACTTCGATACCTTCAAAAAGTCAAAACAAGAGACTCAGCGGCAGATGCTCTCGGCGATGAAACGCGCGGAAATGAGGGCCTGACCATGAACATCCACCAGTACGATTTTATTAATGGTCTCGGTATCCGTGAAAAAGACCTCGAAGTGCTGCCCCAGGAAATCCAGATGGAGTTCGACCGGCTGGCAGACATGGGTGAGCCGCGAGACCCGATCATGCGGCGACGGTGCTACGATCTTGCGGGGCCGTTCCGGCGAGCCTTCCCACGCAAACGTAGGTTCTGATCACTGCTAGATATCGAATAGCTCCGTCTCGCACCGGAGCTAGTTTTGGGCCGCATCGTCTCACGCCGATGCGGCCTCTTTTTATTTTACAGCAACGGCAAAAGCGGAGCCTTGCGGCAAAGTCTTGATCGATTTCGTTGTTTTTCAACGGCTCCGCTTTTGTGCCTCTTGCGCCTGTTTTTCAGAGCCTTTTTGTCTGTTGACGGTGTTGGTTTGCTTCGCTAACGGGCTTGATTATGAGCGACCTTTTCACCACTTCGACCGTGCCACGCGGCGTCAAGAAACACTCACCAGTGACGACGCCAATCCGCGCTTTCACCGGCGAGCGTTTCGTCGGCAAAACGGAATTGCGGCAACTGACATCGATATCGCCGCAGCACATCGACCGACTGGAGAAGACGGGACTCTTCCCGCAGCGCGTTCGCCTCGGCCCCGGCCGCGTGGCGTGGGTCTATTCCGAGATCATGGCATGGATGGATGCGAAGACCAAGCAAAGGCGTGCTTCATGACCATGGTCGATTGGTCTGCCGTCGCATACCACGAGGCGGGACACGCAGTCGCTTACATCCTATTCAATCGGCGGGTGTTCGGAGACGATCCTGAATTTCCTGCTTTTGAGAGCGTTCACATCGACAATATTCGGGGTCCGGGCTTCGTAAAGGGCAATTTCCTGTACTCGACGCGGGAATATACCGGAATCGCGGGTGATATTGATATGGCTCGGCGTATCGAGCGGGATTGGGCGATTTGGGAGATAATCGCCTGTCTCGCCGGCCCTTTCGCAGAAGCTGCCTTCGATGGCTACCACGACCCATTTGATATGGCGATGGAGGCGAACGACATGAACGAGGGGAGCAGCGACTACGTGGAAGCCGAGCGGGTCTACAGTGATCTGAATTTCCTGATGTCGCGCCGACCTGACTGGGGAAATATCGAAGATCGCACGGCGCGCTTGGTACGCGAATGCTGGCCTGCGATCGAAGCCTTGGCCGCTCGGCTCCTAGTCAAACATGATCTTCAATTCGATGAGGCGCTGGAAATCGTGGTGCCTCACCTTCCTACGCCGCCAGAGCGTGCCCTTCCGCCGCTTGCTTAAGCAGCCCTTCGATCTGATCTGCCCACAACTGGAGCGCCTCTCGCTTTTCCTTCCCATAGGCGTAGCGGTTGTAGATTTTGGCCACACCGGTCATGGACGCTGCCGAGTGGTTCAGGATGTGCTCGATCACGTGCGGCGGTACCTGTCTCTCGCCAAGGTTCGTTGCCAGGGTCCTGCGGAGGTCGTGCAGCGTCCAGTTCTCCAGCGGCTTCTCATCGATAGCCGTGTTGTCGTCCAGACGCTTCTTGCCCTTCGCGTAGCCTGAGAAATGACTGTCCTTATTGCCTCTCGCAGGAAAGACGAACGGCGAGTCCTTGATCTTGGGAACGCGTCGCAGGATGTCGATTGCCAGCGTCGGTAGCGGGATGGTGGTGGCGTTTTCATTCTTGGTTCGGTCGCCGGATATTTCCCAATTACCTTCGTCAAGGTTGAGTTCAGACCACCGCATTGCCGCGACCTCTGTACGGCGCTGGCCTGTCAGAATGAGCAGTTTGACAATCGAGCCGAACGGGTAACCGACATCATCCGGGGCAGGCTCACAGCCCTTCCATATCGCCGCTAACTCCGCATCTGAAACGACCCGTTCACGCGTCTTGATCGGTGCGGGATTGTCCAGTCCGTCGCACGGCGAAACAGCGATGACATCTTCCTTCCTACACCAATTGAAAAATGCCCGAATATACCAAAACGCCGTGTTGGCCGCCTGCGGATGACCCATGGCAACGATCCGCTTCAAGGCGCTCTTGATGTCCGCCTTCGTCACGTGGTGGACAGAGCGAGTGCCGTACTGGGAGACAAGGTATTCTTTCAGGCTCCGCTCGACCAGCTTCCACGAATCCCACTTCTTGTCGAAGCCGTCGCCCTCGCGTACGGCCTCGATGAACTGCCCCACGAGAGCGTCCACCCGATCGGCGAGCTTTCGCTTCTCCTTTTTCTTGACTGCCTGAGGGTCTAGCCCCTTGGCGACATGAGTGCGAGCTTCCTGCGCTTTGTTGCGAGCCTCCAGCAGCGAGATATCGGGATAGCGTCCGATCGTGAACCGAAGAGACCGGCCCTCGTGCCGGTATTTCAGAACGAAGGTTTTTGATTCCTTGCTGATGCGGACGAACAGTCCGGCGATCTTTCCATCCTTGATTTCGTACTGGGCCTTGTCGGTGCTCGGCTTGGCATTCTTCAACTGCAATTCGGTCAAGGCGCTCATCGGATACCCCCTCATAGGCCACACATAGGCCACAGCCAAAGCGGTGCTGGCATGTTCACGTATGAGAAGCTTAGAACACGCAACGCCTTGCAAATCAAGGCTTACAGCGGGAATGATGTTCGTAGATGAGGAGATATGAAAAGCGTAGTTACGATATTCGTAATGATGGGGTCAGGTGTTCGAGTCACCTAAGCGGCACCAACAATTTCCCAGCATTTAGAATCGCTTGCATAGGGCTCTCCCCCGTGCACGAGTCATATGCGTCGCCCAGTGAGCGGGCGACGCCTTCTTGCGCTTGGAGGGGAAGTTGCCAGACACCACGACTGTCACATTTTGGCCGGGACACCCGCTCAGCTATGCGACCACGCGCATAGACCTCTATTTCAATGAGCAGCGTCTAAGTTGTGCGACGGGCTTCGTGCTGCACGTTGGGCCCCTGTACAGCCTGGTGACCAATTGGCATGTCGTCAGCGGTATCCACCCGGTCACTGGTGCCTGCATCTCCAGAATGGGCGGAATACCCAACCGAATCTCTTTTCACGTGGCGGTGTTTACGCCCAAGGAACCCGGAGAGGAGCGTCTTGGCTTGATGTACTTCAAACCAATGGAATTGGATTTGTATGACAAAGCTGGTTCTCCCATCTGGTTCGACGAAAAGGAACCGGAGGTGCAGAATGACTATGTCGTGATACCCATCAATCGGCATGTTCCAGAGCTGCGCGACGGAATTTCAAAACTGAGATGTATCGAGGGGGGGAAAGTTACATTGAAGCGGGAGGCAGATGTGACATCCAAGCCAGGAATGGTGAGGGCGCAAGACATCGCCCATTTCTATCCACGGATCGGATCCGAGGTCTTTGTGATCGGCTACCCTTTGGGGATTAGTTCGAATGGAATTTTCCCAATCTGGAAACGAGCATCCATCGCATCCGAGCCGCAAACGGGGGTAAGCCTTTGCGGGCGAAATTATGACAATGCTTTTTACGTTGACGCGATGACCAAATCTGGGATGTCCGGGTCGCCAGTCGTTTGTCTGGCAAGGGCGGGGGATAAGCTCTACTCCGATGAGGGCACGGAGGTCGAGCAAAAGGCCGAGGATTCTCTAATGGTTGGCGTTTACGCCGGGCGCGACGGTGTTTCTCCGGATGAGTATGAACTCTCCGTCGGAAGGGTATGGAAAATCGGCTCCGTAGAGGCGCTCGTAGTCAAGCACCATGCGCGCTTTGAAGGCTGAGGCAATGAATAACAGTTCATCGGACGCGAAGCTCCACCACTACGTTCCGCAATTCATGTTGCGGCGCTTCGCTATCGAACGAAGGCCAGGAAAATATTTTGCAAACGTGTTCGACAAATCTACTGGAAGAGCGTTTCCAGCAAATATTGATGGCCTCTTCGGTGAAACACACTTTAATCGTGTCAATACGCCCTTTGGCGTCGTCTCAGTCGAAGGTAACATGGCTTCTATTGAGAGTGCAGCTGCCCCCGTTATTGTCACAGTGATCGCCCAAAACTGAATGTCACAGAAATTGTCATAGGATCAATATCGACTTTCAAATGCAGAGTTTTACGCCGAAGTCTATTTGCAACATCTTGGAGAGAGAGCGTCAAAGGAAATCAACACGGCTAACGAACTTATTAGTTCAACAGCGCTAAAAGACGTTGTTGCTGGTGCATGGGGTCGGAGAGGAAGCGAACTCACTTAATTGACCCTGCTTAGCGCCGCTGCTTCAGGCCTGCGATGAGATTCGTGAGATGGTCGTCGGACGGAGCTGCACGGAGCTTGCCAGGGAACCCTGCACCGTCGTCCGAGTCGAGGAAGTTGTCGATCAGCGCTTCCACTGAATTCGTGTTCTGGTGCTATATCAGCGGCGGCACCAAGATTTCACAAATCAACTCGATGGAACGTCGCCATCTCCCAGCGACGCCACCGTCTTCAGCGCGCCGTCGAGCATGTCGCCCTTCTCGTCCTTCAGCGCGGCTTCGCGCAGGCGCCGGATCCAGTCGGCGGCATCCGCGCGGCCCTCGAGCAGGTCGAGCGCCGACAGCACGCGGTCGAATTTCGACTGCGCGCGGGCGTGAGTGTCGCTGTAGCCCTTGATCAGGCGGCGGCAATTGAGGATTTCCGTGCCAAGCGCATAGTCCTGGCCGACTTGGCCGAGCGCCAGTGCGTACCAACGCTCGAGATGCGCGGTCTCGACCTTGTGGCGCAGCAGGCGGCGGCGCCAGCGGCGCAGGCCGCCGATGAACCACAAAGCGGCGAAGCCGGCGAAACTGTCGGTGCGGATGTGACGGCCGCGATTTATGCGGCGGTCGAGAAAGGCGGCAAGCTTCGGCCGCGCCTCGATGTAGCTGCCGAGCCCGGCCGGCAGTGTGCCGCAGAATTCCTCGATGCGCGGATGGAAATATTCCGTCACCTGCAGGACCGCGCCTTGCTTGACGCCGATCTCGCGGCGCACGCGCTGGTCGCGGCTCGAACGTGTCTTCAGGTCGGCGACGCGGATCATATCGTCGTAGCACATGGCGTTGGCCAAATGTTTTGCCGCGGCGTTCGACAGCGCGTAGCCATGTTCGGCATCGTCTAGAGCGACTGTCTTGTCGAGCCTGTCGAGATACTCACCGCCATAGGCGACGTCCTGATAGTCGACGACTTTCCTCAGGCCGCGAAGCGCCATGTCGTGCACGGGTACAGGCAGCGCAGCGACGCGCGACGCCAGTTGTTGCCAGCCCTTCAACAGGCTTTCCGGGCCGCTGACTTTTGTCGCCGCGCCCGAGCCGGTTTTAGCGGCCGCCTGCTGTGCAGTCTTGTCGCCCGATGGCGCACTCGCGCTGCCGCGGGCCCGATCAAAGGAGGCGCCGAAGGCGGCGAGGCTGGCCTTCACGCCGCGGCCGCCGGCGCCGATCGCCTGCTCATAGCTCTCGCGCGTGAACGGCAAGGCATCGGACCCGGCCAGGGCGCCGAGCAGGCTGGCCGAGATCATCGAGCCATTGTCGGCGGCGATCTTCTCCATGTCGAAAGCGATGAAGCGCTTGGCGGCGGCTTCCGCCGTGGCATGCACCTTCGAGGACGAGGCGCGGCCGTCGCCGGGCTCGATCTTCTCCGAGACCGCTGCGATGCGGTGCGACGAGGCGATCAGCGTCGTGCGCTCGGGCGTGACGAAGCCGCGGATGATGGCGCGGCCGGCTTCCATCAGTTCGGCGGCGATCAATATATCGACGTCGCCTTGCGACGGCGACAGCGCGAAGACCGGCAGACGGCCGGTGTCGCGGCACATTTCGACATAGTAGATGGTGGCGCCGGTGCGCTGGGCAACGCCGGCGACCGAGGTCGATTGGGCGACATAGAAGTTGCGCTCGGCAACGTCGGTAATCCAGTCGGCCAGCACGCCGCCGCCCTGGCCGCCGACCGCCAACACGGCAAGCTTGATGACGGGCTCGTCTTCGGGAGCGCCGGCTTTCGAGCGCGATGAGGGAACGGCGTCAAGCATCGGCGAATGTCAGGCGCCGGCTTTCGCGGCGCCGCTGCAAGAGGCCGATCGTGGCGCGGCGGGCGGCTTCCAGGAAACGGTCCCAGCGGCTGGGATTGTGCACCACGTCGGCGCGGTAGAAGGATGGGCAGAGCACCGCCGCATCGGCCACCTCGCCGCAATTGCCGCAGCCGACGCAGCTCTGATCGATATGCGCCACCGGATCATCGCGCAGCGGATCGTCTAGCGATTTCACCGACAACGATGGGCAGCCGGACAGCCGCATGCAGGCATGGTCGCCGGTGCAGATGTCTTCGTCGACGCCGAATTTCGGCTTGATGATGCGCGTCCCGCCCTTGATCGCCTTGTCGACCAGCGGCTTTTCGCGACGCTGCCGGTTGAGCATGCATTCGGACGAGGCGACGATGACTTTTGGGCCCTTCTCGTCCGTCGTCAGTGCCTCGCGCAACGTGGCTTGCATCTTGGTCACGTCGTAGGTGCGGTCGATGTGGCGGAGCCACTTGACGCCCATGCCCTTTACCGCCTCGGTAATCGGATGCTTTGTCGACTTCGTCTTGTTGCCGGCGCGGGATGAAAGGATATCCTGCCCTCCCGTCGCGGCGGAATAGAAATTGTCGACGATGACGATGACGCCGTCGTTCTTGTTGAACACCGCATTGCCGATCGAAGAGGTCAGGCCGTTGTGCCAGAAGCCGCCATCGCCGACGAAGGAGATCGAGCGGCGCTTGGCATCGGGCGAGTTCAACGCCGAGGCCGAGGCAGGCCCCAGCCCGTAGCCCATGGTGGTGGCGCCCAGCTCGAAGGGCGGCATGATCGAAAACAGATGGCAGCCAATGTCGGAGGCGATGTGGTGCTTGCCCAACTCCTGCTCGACCAGCTTGGTCGCGGCGAAGATCGGCCGTTCCGGGCAGCCGACGCAGAAGCCGGGCGGGCGGCCCGGGACGACATTGATCAGGTCGGCAGTGTCGAGCCCATCGCCGATCTTGTTCGGCGCGCGGACCTCGCTTGGCAGCAGATGCGGGATGGTGGCGCGCAGGAACGATCCGATGCCGTCGAGCATCACCTGGCCGGTATATTCGCCGGCCATCGGCAGATGCTCCTTGCCGACGAGTTTGGTGCCGCGCCCGGCCTTGTGCAGCATCGCGGCAAAGGCCTGCTCGATGTAGTTGGGCTGGCCTTCCTCGACGACGAGAACGGCGTCCTTGCCCTCGCAGAAGGACAGAAACTCGTCATCGACCAGCGGATAGACGGCGTTCAGCACATAGAGCGGCACGTCGGTGTCGCCATAGGTGTCGGCCAGGCCAAGGCGCTGCAGCGCCCGAATGACCGAATTGTACATGCCGCCCTGCATGACGATGCCGACGGAGCCCTGCTCCGGACCGAAGAACTCGTTGATCTTGTTTTTGCGGATGAAATCGACCGCCGCCGGCCAGCGTTTCTGCACCTTTTCCTTCTCGTGCAGGAAGGACGCGGGCGGCAGCACGATGCGGCCGGTGTCGCGGCGCGGCGCATCGAGCGCATCGGCGACCGTCATTGCCGGGCGCTTGTTGTCCTTGGCGATGAAATGGCCATGGACGTGGCAGCAGCGGATGCGGACCTGCAGCATGACCGGCGTGTTGGAAACCTCCGAAAGCTCGAAGCCGTCCTCCACCGCCTTGACGATCGACGGCAGGTTCGGTCGCGGGTCGAGCAGCCAGACCTGGCTTTTCATGGCGAAGGCATGGCTGCGCTCCTGCATGATCGACGAGCCTTCGCCGTAATCCTCGCCGACGATGATCAGCGCACCGCCGGTGACGCCGCCGGACGCCAGATTGGCGAGCGCGTCGGACGCGACATTGGTGCCGACCGTCGACTTGAAGGTCGCCGCACCGCGGATCGGATAGTGCACCGATGCCGCCAGCATGGCGGTGGCGGTGGCTTCCGAGGCGCTTGCCTCGAAATGCACGCCAAGCTCGCCCAGAATATCCTGCGCGTCGGCCAGCACGTCCATCAAATGGCTGATCGGTGCACCCTGATAGCCGCCGACATAACCGACGCCGCATTGCAGCAGCGCCTTGGTGATGGCGAGAATGCCTTCGCCGGAAAACTCCTCGCCGGCACCGAGCCTGAGCTTCTCGACTTCCTTGGCAAAAGACCGTTCGGCCATTTTTTGCTCCTTCCGTTGCCGCCGGCAACTTGGCGGCGCGTAAGATCAGATGTCGTGCTTGCGAATGTTCTTCAGCATCTTCTGCAGCGTGGCGATCAACGCCGCATATTCGGCATCGTCGACGTCGTCGAACATGGCCTCGAACGCATCATGCATGGCCGGCCAGGCGCGCGCGAACTCGGCGCGGCCGTCATCGGTCAGGAACACCTTGCGAACGCGGCTGTCGGTGTCGCCGGGCTCGCGCCGCACCAGGCCTTGCGTTTCCAAGGCATCAAGCGTGCGGCTCAGCGTCGATTGCTCGATCACAGTATACACCGAAAGGTCATTGACGGTGACGCCATCGGTGACCGACAGCACGGCGAGTGTTCGCACCTGTGGGATGGTCAGGCCCTGCTTGCGAAAATCGTCGCGCAAGGTGGCGTTGTAGCGGCCCATAATGCGGTTCATCAGATAGGGCGCGAACTGCTGCAGGCCGATCTGACCCAAAGTCGAGATGCGCTGGCGCTTTTCAACCTTCTGTTCCATCACAGCCTCCCCGCCAGCAGGAAGCCGGAGCCGCCGCCAAGCCCGGCGCCGGGATGGGTCGAGGCGCCGATATGGTAGAGGCCCTTGACCCCGGTGTCGTGGTTGCGGCTCGTCTTGAACGGCCGCCACAGGAACGACTGGTCGATGGTCGAGGAACCGCCATAGGGGTCGCCGCCGACCAAATTAATGTTCATCGCTTCCAGATCGGCCGGCGAATAGGCGTGGCGTGCGATGACGCTGTCCTTGAACCCGTCGATATGGCTGGCGAGGATCGCTTCGGCACGGTCGGCATAGGCTTCGCGCAATGCCTCGGTCCAACGGCCGTCCGCCGGTGTCTGCAGTTTGCCGGCGGCGTCGCCCTTGATATAGCGTGGCGCCTCGGGCAGTTGCAACCATAGGATCGCCTTGCCGTCCGGACAGCGCGAAGGGTCGAGCGCGTGCGGCTGACCGACGCAGATGGTCGGCACTTCCGGCAGCATGCCGCGCACGGCCTCGTTGCAGGCCTTCGACACGCCATCCAATCCAGGCGTCAAATGCAGCAGCGCGACCTTGTCGAGCCCTTCGACGCGCCATGCCGGTGGCCGGTCAAGCGCATAGTGGATCTGGAAATTGCCTTTGCCGTAGCGGTATTTTTGCGCCGCCTCGATGTCGTCCTTTGCAGCATCCTTGCCGAGCAGCCGCTCGTAAAGTTGGGTCGGCGTGACCGAGCAGATCACGCTCTTCTTCGCGTTGACTGTTTCGCCCGAAGCCAGCCGCACGCCGGTGGCTCGGCCTCCACTCTGGATGATGGAGGCAACGTCCCCTTCAGTCCGGATCACGCCGCCGCGCTCCTTGATCAGCGCTTCGAAGGCAGAAAGCAGATTCTTGGCGCCGCCCCTGACGATCGGCGCGCCGGCAGCTTCCAGCGCAAAGGCGATAACCCTGGCGATCTGGCCGGAGAACGCGTCTTCAGGCCCAAGGCCGGCGTGCAGCACCCAGGGCGCCCACAGCGCGCGGGTGATTTCCGACTGATAAGTGCTCTCCAGCCAGCCGCGTGCCGGAACCAGCGCTTCGCCGAGAAAGGCGGCAAGGCCGCGCGGCCCGCGCCGCCAGGCTTCGCCCGCCAGCAGCCTGGCCGTGGGATAGGACCACAGGCTGCCGCCGAGCAGCCCGAACAGCAGGCCGGCATTGCGCTCGATCTCACCGACATCGCTGCGGTGCCGGTCGCCGTCGCCTGCGGCAAGCGCATTGGCAGCCGCGACATTGGCGGGTCGGTCGGTACGCACGACGGCATGGCTGCCGTCCGGCCGCAGCACGCCGGTCGGCGTGCCGGTGTTGCAGAACTCCAGGCCGTGCCGCGCCAGGTCCTTGCCCAGCGCCGCATAGGCCGGCGAGGTGATGAACAGGACGAAGGTCGTCGCCATCACGTCATGGATGAAGCCTGGAGCGGTGATCTCCTCGGTGCGCATGCAGCCGCCGATGCGGTCGTTGCGCTCGAGCACCAGCACCTTCGCCCCCTTGCCACCAAGCATCGCCGCGCAGACCAGCGCATTGATGCCGCTGCCGATGATGATGTGGTCGATATCGCTCATCGTCGTGGCCTGTCGCTTAAGCGCGCGGCACCAGCGCCAGCGCGCGGATCGGGCTGCCGGTGCCGTGCTCGATCTTGAGCGGTGCGGCGATCAGGATGGCGCCTTTCGGCGGCAGCCGGTCGAGCTTGCAGAGGCTGGCGAGACCGTAGCGGTTGGCCTTGTGCATCAGGCTGTGCGCCGGGAATGGCGGCTCCATTCCCCCTGCTTTGCCAGCATCCGTGCCGATTGTCTCGCTGCCCCAGCCCTTGATGTCCTTGCTGATCAGATACTGGATGGCTTCGGCGGTCGGGCCGGGCGTGTGCGGTCCGGTCTCGTCGGCGTTGAGGAATTCGGCTTCCGAGCCGTTACGCTTGTACCAGTCGGTGCGCATCACCACCCATTCGCCGGCGTTGATCGTGCCATGTTTGGCTTCCCATGCCTTGATGTAGTCGACGGTGAGCAGGAAATCGTGATCGGCGGCCGCTTCCTTCGAACAGTCGATGACATTGACGGGTCCGACAAAGTTCTGAGCCGGAATGGTGTCGGTAGCGCCGTCCGGATAATCCTTGCCCGTGATCCAGTGATTGGGCGCATCAAAATGCGTGCCTGAATGCTCGCCGAGCTTCAGCCAGTTCCACGCCCACCAAGGTCCGTTCTTGTCATAGGCGGAGATGGCATGGATCTCGATCTTCGGCGTGTCGACGGCGAGTTCCGGCGGCAGCTTGATCAGCGGCGTGTCGGGCCCGAGCGGCGCCGTCAGGTCGACCACCTGGATGGCGCCTGAAAGAAGCTGGCCGGCGACTTCGCCGAGGAGTTGTTGCGTGTCCATGGTCTCTGTTCCCTCTTCTTGGATGGCTCTGAAGGCTCGTTGCGGCCCTTAATATCCTACTAGACGAAAACATATGCATCTGCAATTATCTTTAAGCATAAAGGAATGGGACGGGGCGTGAGCGAGTTCGACGCCATATTTGTCGGGGCGGGCCACAACAGTCTGGCATGCGCCGCGCATCTGGCGCTCAAAGGCTGGAACACAGCGGTTTTCGAACGCAATCCAACGATCGGCGGCGCCGTCCAGACGCGCGAATTTACGCTGCCCGGCTTCCGGCACGATTTCGGCGCGATGAATCTGAGCCTGTTCGCCGGCTCGGCCTTTCACAAGAAATATGCAAATGAATTGAAAACCCACGGGCTGGAATTCGCGCCGGTGGCCGATTGCTTTGCCAGCGCCTTCCCGGACGGAAGCTGGTTCGGCGTCAGCAGCGATCTGGAAAAGACTGCCGCGCGCATGGCGGTTTTTTCCGAGGGCGATGCACAGACATGGCGCCGTCTGGTTGCGGCTTTCCCTGCAGAGGCCGAGCACCTGTTCCGGCTGCTGGGCTCGCCGATGAGCGGCCGTGCGCTCGCCGGCACCGCCTGGAACCTCTGGCGCAAGAAGGGTTTTGCCGGCGCGCTCGATACCGGTCGATTACTGCTTTCCTCACCCCGCGCGTGGCTCGAGGAGACTTTCCAGTCACCACATGTGAGGGCGACGCTCGCCACCTGGGGCATGCATCTTGATTTCGCGCCTGACATCGCCGGCGGCGCGGTGTTTCCTTACCTCGAATCCATCGCCAACCAATGCTTCGGCATGGTGCTCGGCAGAGGCGGCGCCGACACAATTATCCGGGCCTTGTCGGGCATGCTCACGGCTGCCGGCGGCAAGATCGTCGCTGGGGCTGACGTGGCCGAGATCACGGTTTCGGCCGGCAAGGCGACCGGCGTGCGGCTCGCTTCCGGCGAAACCCATAGCGCCACCAAGGCGGTCATCGCAGGTGTCGCGCCCAGAGCGCTGACCGGGAAATTGCTGCCAAACGGCTCCGGCGACGCCGACTTCGACGCGGCAATGAAAAAGTTCCGCCACGCGCCGGGGACGATGATGATCCATCTGGCACTCGACGATCTGCCAGACTGGCGCGCCGGCGCCGAACTTCGGCAGTTCGCCTATGTGCATCTGTCGCCGTCCCTCGACGCCATGTCGCGGACCTATCAGCAGGCGATGTCCGGCACGCTGCCGGACGAACCGGTGCTGGTCGTCGGCCAGCCGACGGCGGTCGACCCGTCGCGCGCGCCGGACGGCAAACACGTGCTGTGGGTGCAGGTGCGTATGCTGCCCGCCGAAATATCAGGCGATGCGGCGGACAAGATCGCGCCAGATCACTGGGACAAGGTTAGGGAACGCTACGCCGAGCGCGTTCTCGACATCATCGAGACCTATGCGCCAGGCCTTCGCCGGAAGATCCTTGGCCGTGCCGTGTTCTCGCCGATCGACCTCGAACGCGAGAACCCGAACCTTGTCGGCGGCGACCAGATCTGCGGCAGCCATCATCTGGCGCAGAACTTCCTGTTTCGGCCGGCGCGCGGTTACGCCGGCTGGAACACGCCGGTCGGCAATCTGCATCTGACCGGGGCGGCAACATGGCCGGGCGCCGGCACAGGTGCGGCCTCGGGCTTCATGCTCGCGCAACAACTTGGCGGGAGGTAAGAGCCGCATTTTTCATTTAGGGTGAAGGAGGACAGTGCGCGGTTGCCCAGGAGCCTGAACCCACCAATCGACAGCGACACCGCGCATAAAAACCAACAGGGGAACGACCATGACAATCAACAGACGAGAATTGCTTGGATATGGCGCAGCGGCGCTTGGCGCCACCGTCATCGGCCTGCCGCAAATCGCCAAGGCAGCCGGCGAACTGACCATCGCCTACAATGTCAACCTGCCGTCCTGGGACCCGACCACCGGGCCTTCGGCGGTCAACCCGACCATCCAGGGCCTCTACCAGTCGGTGTTCGACCAGTTCATCCCGCAGAAGCCGGACCTTTCCTTCGCTTCCGGCCTGCTTACCGAATGGGGCTGGAACGAGGATCGCAGCAAGATCACGATGACGGTGCGCGAGGGCGTCACCTGGCATGACGGCTCGCCGTTCACGGCCGAAGACGTGGTCTGGTCGTTGCAGCGGGCGGGCGACGAAAAGACCGGCAATCCGATCCAGTTCGTCTGGAAGAACGTCAACAACTTCAAGATCGACGGTAACAAGATCACCGGCGATATCGTGCAGTTCGACCCGGTGTATTTCAAGTGGATGTCGTTCCTCACCGGCTACATCATGCCGAAGGCCTATTACGAGAAGGTCGGCGCCGAGGGCTTCGAGAAAGCCCCGATCGGCACCGGCCCCTATATGGTCGACAAATTCGAGCGCAACGCCTTCCTGCGGCTCAAGGCCAATCCCAACTACTGGGGCGGCAAGCCGGCCTTCGAGAACGTGACCATCAAGTTCGTCACCGACGCGGCGAGCCGCGTCGCCGAGATCGAGTCCGGTTCCTCGCAGGTGACGCTCGAAATTCCCTATGAGGAGTATGACCGCCTGATCGCCACGGAAGAGCTTGCAGGCTCTTGCAAGAACGTTTCCGACATCGGCATGATCTTCTTCAACGACATCGACGTGATGCTGGACAAGAACGTGCGCCAGGCGGCGGTGATGGCGGTTGACAAGAAGCTGCTCGTCGACCGACTGCTGCGCGGCTACGGCCAGCCGATCGATACGCTGGAAACGCCGGAATACGCGGCTTACGATCCGTCGATCAAGGTCGAGCATAACCCGGAGAAGGCCAAGGAATTGCTGGCGGCATCCGGCTATTCGCCGGAAAAACCGGTCAAGTTCACGATACAGACGACGAAGGGCTTCAAGCCCAAAGATTACGAGATGATCCAGGCGATCGTCGGCATGTGGCGCAAGGTCGGCATCGAGGCGACGATTGAGGTCTACGAGATCGCCAAGCACTACGAACTGCGCGCCGCCGACAAGCTGGCACCAGCCGCCTTCTACAATTGGGGCAATGCCATCGGCGACCCCACCACCTCGACCGGCTTTGCCATGTATGGCCCGAGCCCGCATTCGGTGTGGGACAGCCAGGATTTGATCGACATGATCAACCCGCTATGGGGCGAGAAGGACGAGGTCAAGCGCATTGCCGGCTGGAAGGCCGTCGACAAGTACATTGCCGAGCAGGCCTATGTGCTGCCGCTGATCCAGTATGCGCAGCCGATCGTGCATGCCAAGGGCGTCAATGTCGTGCAGCATGTGTCCGGCGCGCTTTTGCCGGCGCTGATGACCCCGGCCTGAGACGGTCCTGGGCTTGCCGCGCGCCGTCCAGAACGACGGCGCGCATTTTCCGCCACGGGCGACCATGCTGCTGCAGAGATTCCTGATCCGTCTTCTGACGATGGCGATCACGCTGTTCGGCGTCGCCGTCGTGGTCTTCGTCGTGATCCGTGTCGCCCCCGGCGATCCGATCGCGATGATGCTGCCGCCCGGTGCCACCGATGCCGACATCGCGCGTCTGCGCGCGCTTTACGGGCTGGACAAGACCATCGTCCAGCAATTCTTCATCTGGCTGGCCGGTGTCATCAGAGGTGATTTCGGCACTTCGATTTCGCTCCGGCAGGATGTTCTGGGGCTGGTCTTCAACCGCCTGCCGGCGACGCTGGAACTCGCGATCGTCGCGCTCTTGATGGCGCTGGCGATCGGCGGCACGACGGCGATCCTCGGCGCGTGCGAACGCGGCACCGCGGTCGAGGCAGGCATCGACATCGCCAGCGGTGCGGCGCTCTCGATTCCCGATTTCCTGTGGGGCTTGGTGCTGATCCTTTTGTTCGGCGTGCTGGTGCCGGTTTTCGACATTTCCGGCCGGGTGTCGCCGCAACTCGACCTGCCCTTCGTCACGCAATTCTATCTGTTTGAGAGCATCGTGCGGCTGCGCTTCGACCTGACCAAGGACCTGCTGGCGCACATGCTGATGCCGGCGATTGCACTGGCGCTGCCGCTTGCCGCGATCATTTCGCAGTTGTTGAAACAGTCTCTCAAGGAAGTGCTCGATCTCGACTATGTCGTGCTGGCGCGGGTGAAGGGCTTTTCGGAAACGCAGGTCATCTTACGCGAGGCGCTGAAGAACGCCGCGCTTCCGACGCTCACTTTGGTCGGCGTGCAATTCACCTTCCTGATCGGCGGTACGGTCATTGTCGAGCGGCTGTTTTCCTATGAAGGTCTCGGCAATATGGCGATCGATGCCGTCATCAATCGCGACCTGCCGCTGATCCAGGGCATCGTGCTGGTCTTCGCACTGCTGTTCGTGCTGATCAACCTTGCCGTCGACATGATGTATGCGCTGCTCAATCCGAGGCTGCGCCATGGATGAGGGGCGTATTTCGAGACATGGCTCGGGCGCAAGGCTGTGGCTTGCCGGCGGCTGGCTATTGCTGGCTTTGCTTGCCGCGATCTTCGCGCCGCTGGTCGCACCGCAAGACCCACTGGCGCAGGATCTGATGCTGGAGCGGCTGCCGCCATTCTGGCTGAATGGCGCCGAGCCTGGCTATTGGCTCGGCACAGACAGCCTCGGCCGGGATTTGTTGTCGCGGTTGATCTTCGGTGCCCGCATCGCCTTCATTGTCGCCTTCGCAGCGGCTATCGCTGCATGCCTGGTCGGCTCGGCGCTCGGGCTGATCGCCGGCTATTTCGGCGGCTTGGCCGACCGCATCATCTCGCGTATCGTCGATATCTGGATGGCGTTTCCGCCGGTGCTGTTCGCAATCCTCCTGGTCGCCGTGCTCGGCACCGGATTGAGCTCGGTCATCATCGCCATCGTTGTCATCGACTGGACGCGCTTCTGCCGGGTGATCCGCGCCGAGACCATGGGCCAGTCGCGCATGGACTATGTCGAGAACGCCCGCATCGCCGGCTACGGCCGGATCGGCATCATGCTGCGCGAGGTGCTGCCCAACGTGGTGCCGTCGATCGTGGCGCTGCTATCGCTCGAAATGGGTATCGCCGTCATCGTCGAGGCGATCCTGTCCTTCGTCAATCTGTCGATCTCGACCGACGACCCGACCTGGGGCAGCATCATCGCCGAGGGTCGCCTGTCGATCCATCAGGCCTGGTGGGTGCTGGTGTTTCCGCTGGTCACTCTGATCCTGACGGTGCTGTCGTTCAGCCAGTTCGGCGAGGGCCTCAGGGCGCGTTTCGATCCGGTGCTGCGATGAACGCGAAACCGTGCCTTGCCATCAGAGACTTGAGCGCGGTGCTGCCGAATGGCGTACGCGTGTTGCGCTCGGTATCGCTCTCCGTTCAGCCCGGCGAGGTTCGCGCGCTGGTTGGCGAGAGCGGCGCCGGCAAGACGATGATCGGCAAGGCGGTGCTCGGCGTGCTGCCACTGAGCGTGCGCATCGTCGAAGGCGATATGCTGCTCGAAGGCGAGGACCTCGGCCGGCTGGCGCCCAAGGCAAGACGTGCGCTGATCGGCGCGCGCACCGCGCTGATCCCGCAGGATCCGCTGACCGCCCTCAACCCGTCGCGTCGCATCGGCCCGCAGATGACCGACCGGCTGGTGCGCATCCTCGGCTGGAGCGGTGAGAAGGCCGATGCCCGCATCCGCCAGCTGCTGGACGAGGTGCAGATCCGCGACCCGGACCGTGTGCTCAAAAGCTATCCGCACGAGCTGTCCGGCGGCATGCGCCAGCGCGTGCTGATCGCCGCCGCGTTCGCGGCCGAGCCAAGGCTGATCGTCGCCGACGAGCCGACAACGGCGCTCGACGTGACGGTGCAGAAGCAGATACTGCGGCTGATCGCGCAATTGCAGCGCGAGCACGGCACGGCGATCCTGTTCGTCACTCACGATCTCGGTGTCGTTGCTAAGATCAGCCAGAAAGTTTCGGTGCTCTATGCCGGCAAGGTGGTGGAGGAGGCCGAGACGGCAGCCCTCTTCGCTTCACCGCAGCATCCTTATACGCGGGCACTGATGGCGGCGACGCCGCGCTACACCGATCCGTTCGCGTCGCTGAAGCCGGTCGACGACAAGGTACTGGCCGGGCTGGCCGCGGAGATCGCCGCCGCCGACCGGGCATGGAGGCGGCCGCATGGCTGAGCCGCTATTTTCCGTGCGCGGACTGAAGGTTGCGTTGCCCGACATGACGCGCAAGCCGCTGATCGGCCGGGCGCCGCAGGCCGAGATCCTGAAAGGGCTGGATTTCGACCTGCCAAGGGGATCGGTGACCGGCATCGTCGGCGAATCCGGCTCCGGCAAATCGACGCTTGGCCGCACGCTGGTGCGCCTTTTGGAGCCCAGCGCCGGCAATGTCATTTTCGACGGCCGCGACATCACGCATCTGCCCGAGGCGGAACTCCGGCCGCTGCGTCGCAATCTGCAGATGATCTTCCAGGACCCGATGTCGTCGCTCAATCCGCGCCGCACCATCTTCAGCATCATCGCAGCACCCCTGAAGCAAAACGGGCTTGGCGACAATCTCAGGGACCGTGTCGCGGAGGCGCTGCAGCGCGTCGGCCTGCCGCAAGGTTTCGCCAGCCGCTACCGCCACGAACTGTCGGGCGGCCAGCGCCAGCGCGTCGGCATTGCCCGCGCCTTGGCACTGTCGCCGAAATTCGTACTGGCCGACGAAATCGTCTCCGGCCTCGATGTGTCGACCCAGGCGCAAATCCTGACGCTGCTGGAAAAACTCGCAGCCGAAATGGGCCTGACCGTTGCCTTCATCAGCCACGACCTGTCGGTGATCCGGCGGCTCTGCCGGCAAGTGATCGTCATGCGCGAAGGGGCGATTGTCGAAGCCAGCGCGACCGACGCTTTGTTCGAGCACCCGCAGCAGGCCTACACGCGCGACCTCATCGCCGCCATTCCACTGCCCGAGATCGATGACGGCTGGCTACTGCCCGCCGCAAAGGCGCCGGCATGAAACACCTGCAACTTCAACCGCACGCCGAAGAGCGGGCCTCGGGCGTGCGTCCGCAAGTGTCCCGCGATGGAGGATGACAGATATGAAGAATGCAATCCGATACGCTACGCTTGCAGCCACCGTGCTGGGAAGCATCGGCACCGCTTGTGCCAGCTCCATTCCCGGCATGCGCGGCCACGACCACACCGGCATTACTGTCCCCGACATGAAGCAGGCGGTCGATTTCTTTACCGAGGTGGTCGGCTGCAAGAAGGCGATGTCCTTCGGTCCGTTCGCCGACGACAAGGGCACATTCATGCAGGATCTGCTGGGCGTCGATCCCAAGGCGGTGATCGAGGAGATCACCCTGGTCCGCTGCGGACACGGGTCGAACATCGAGCTGTTCAAATACACTGCACCGGACCAGAAGGACCTGACGCCCCGCAACAGCGACATAGGCGGCTTCCACATCGCCTTCTATGTCGACGATATCGCCGCCGCAAAAGCCTATCTCGATCAAAGGGGCATCAAGACGCGTATGGGGCCGCTGCCGGTTACCGAAGGCCCGGCCGCCGGCCAGACCATCCTTTATTTCCAGGCGCCCTGGGGCTTGCAGTTGGAAGCAATCAGCTATCCCAATGGCATGGCTTATGAAAAAGATGCAGAAACGGTGCTGTGGAGCCCGAAGAACCCGGAAAAATAGCCGGGATATTACGCGCCCTGTTGAAACCGACCGACGGCAAGTCGGAGTCATCCGAAGCGGATTGTTTCAATCTTGAAACTTCAAGCTTGAATTAATCAGCCTCAGGCGTAAACTCGACAAACAGAAGCGAAGAGGAGATCGCACAATGAAGGTTGCGGTTCTCGGCGGTGGACCAGCCGGCCTCTACTTTGCCATTTCGATGAAGCTCAGGGACGCCGCGCATGAGGTGACGGTGTTCGAGCGCAACCGTGCCGACGATACGTTCGGTTGGGGCGTCGTGTTGTCGGCCGAAACGCTGGAAAACCTGACCAGGAACGATCCGGTCAGCGCCGTCTGGATCCGCAAGCATTTCGCCTATTGGGACGATATCGCCGTCATCCATGACGGCGTGCGCACGGTCTCGACCGGCCACGGTTTTTGCGGCATCGGCCGCAAGCGGCTGCTCACCCTTTTGCAGCGGCGGGCGCGCGAACTCGGCGTCAAGCTAGTCTTCGAGACCGATATCGCCGACCCCAGGCCGTATATGGAGACGCACGATCTGGTCGTCGCCGCCGACGGGCTGAACTCGAAAGCCCGCGCCAGCTTCGTCGACGTGTTCAAGCCCGATATCGATGTCCGCAAGTGCAAGTTCGTCTGGCTCGGCACCCGTCAGAAATTCGACGACGCCTTCACCTTCATCTTCGAAAAAACCGAGCATGGCTGGGTGTGGGCGCATGCCTACCAGTTCGACAGCGACACCGCGACCTTCATCGTCGAATGCAGCGAGCAGACCTGGCAGCGATTCGGCTTCGGCGCGATGTCGCAGCAGGAATCGATTGCCGTCTGCGAGCGCATCTTTGCCAGCCATCTGGGCGGCCACGAGCTGATGACCAACGCCAATCACATCCGCGGCTCGGCCTGGATCAATTTTCCGCGCATCTTGTGCGAACGCTGGTCCTACAAGAATCTGGCGCTGATGGGCGACGCCGCGGCGAGCGCGCATTTCTCGATCGGTTCCGGCACCAAGCTGGCGCTGGAAAGCGCGGTGGCGCTGGCCGACTATGTCGAGTCCGAGCCAGACCTCGAAGCAGCCTTCCGCAAATATGAGGACGCGCGGCGCACCGAGGTGCTGAAGCTGCAGTCGGCGGCGCGCAATTCCCTCGAATGGTTCGAAGAGGTCGAGCGCTATCTCGGCCTCGATCCGGTGCAGTTCAACTACTCGCTGCTGACGCGTTCGCAGCGCATAAGTCACGAGAATTTGCGGCTGCGCGACGCCGAATGGCTTGCCGGCGCCGAGGAATGGTTCCAGCGTCAGGCCGGCGCCGGCGGCAACAGTCTGCGCCGCACGCCGATGTTTGCGCCTTTCCGGCTGCGCGACATGGTGCTGCAGAACCGCGTCGTCGTCTCGCCTATGGCGCAGTACAAGGCGGTTGACGGCTGTCCGACCGACTGGCATTTCGCCCACTATGCCGAACGGGCCAAAGGCGGCGCCGGTCTCGTCTACATCGAGATGACCTGCGTCAGCCCGGAAGGCCGCATCACGCCGGGTTGCCCCGGTTTCTATGCGCCCGAGCACGGGGTCGCCTGGAAGCGGCTGGTCGATTTCGTCCATGCCGAGACGGAGGCCAAGATCTGTGCCCAGATCGGCCATTCGGGCGCCAAGGGGTCAACTAGGCTCGGCTGGCAAGGAACCGACGTGCCGCTGACCTCGGGCAACTGGCCTGTGATGGCGGCATCTTCCGTGCCGTGGTCGCCGCAGAACCAGATGCCGAAGGCGATGGACCGCGCCGACATGGATATGGTGCGCGAGCAGTTTGTCGCTTCGGCCGAGATGGCGGCGCGCTGCGGCTTCGACATGCTCGAAATCCACGCCGCGCACGGCTATCTCCTGTCCTCCTTCATCACGCCCTTGACCAACCGGCGCACCGACGCCTATGGCGGCTCGCTGGAAAACCGCATGCGCTATCCCTTGGAAATCTTTCATGCGGTGCGCGCCGCATGGCCGGCCGAGAAGCCGATCTCAATGCGCATCTCCGCCAATGACTGGCTCGGCATCGAGGGCGTGACGCCGGCCGATGCCGTCGAGATCGCGCGGCTGCTGCATGAAGCCGGCGTCGACATCTGCGACGTGTCGGCCGGCCAGACTTCGGCCGTGGCAAGGCCGGTCTATGGCCGCATGTTCCAGACGCCGTTTTCCGACCGCATCCGCAACGAGGTCGGCATGGCGACCATGGCGGTCGGCAATATCTATGAGCCGGACCATGTCAATTCGATCCTGATGGCCGGCCGGGCCGATCTCGTCGCACTGGCGAGGCCACATCTTGCCGATCCCTATTGGACGCTGCATGCGGCCGTCACGCTTGGCGATCGCGGCGTCAAATGGCCGGATCCCTATCTGCCCGGCCGCGACCAGCTCTACCGGCTGGCCGAACGCGAAGCAGCAGCGGGGCTGAAAGTATGAGTGCCGCCGCGACGATTTCGGGGCGGCATGCGCTGGTCACCGGCGGCGGATCCGGCGTCGGCCGCGCGATCGCGCTGGCGCTTGCCGGCGCCGGCATCGACGTGACCATCTGCGGCCGGCGTGAAGAGCCGCTGGCTGCGGTCGCCGCTGAGAACAAGCGCATCTTCGCCATTGTCGCCGATGTCACCGACGAAGCGGCAATGGCGTCGCTACACGAGGCCGCGGAAGCGGCACGTGGACCATTCGACATCGTCGTCGCCAATGCCGGCATGTCCGGCAGTGCGCCGGCGCAACGGACCTCGCTGGCAGACTGGCAGCGCACGCTCGACGTCAACCTGACCGGTGCGTACCTGACCGTGAAGCCGGCGCTGGCCGGCATGGCCGCGCGCAAGACGGGCCGTATCATATTCATCGCTTCCACCGCCGGACTGAAAGGCTATCCCTATGTCGCAGCTTATGTCGCAGCCAAGCATGGCGTCGTCGGCCTGATGCGGGCACTTGCCGTCGAGACCGCCAAGTCCGGCGTGACCGTAAATGCGGTGTGCCCGGGTTTCGTCGAAACCGAGATGCTGGAAGGCGCCGTCCAGCGCATCGCCGAAACGACCGGCCGCTCGGCCGAGCAGGCACGGACAAGCCTTGCCTCGACCAACCCGCAAGGCCGCTTCATCCAGCCACAAGAGGTCGCGGCCGCCGTGCTTCATCTGTGCGGCGATGCCGCCCGGTCGATCACCGGGCAGACGATTTCGATCTCCGGAGGTGAGACATGGTAGCCGGTCCCCTGCCCGCCCCGTCCGGACCCGGCAAGGACCGCCTGCGGCTGTGGATACGCCTGCTGCGCGCCTCGCGCACCATCGAGGCCGAACTGCGCGAACGCTTGCGGCAGGAATTCAGCACCACGCTGCCGCGCTTCGACGTGATGGCGGCGCTCTATCGCGCGCCGGAAGGCATGCTGATGAGCGACCTGTCGCGCTTCCTGCTGGTGTCCAACGGCAATGTCACCGGCATTATCGACCGGCTGGTCTCGGAAGGATTGGTCATGCGGGCCCGACGCAATGGCGACCGCCGCACCTCGGTGGTTCGGCTGACGGAAGAGGGGTCGAAGACTTTCTCCGTTATCGCCGCCGCACATGAAAAATGGGTCGGCGAGTTGCTGGGCAATGTGAGCGAGGACGAGGCGCGCCGGCTGACCGGCATGCTGACCTCCTTCCGCAGCAATTGGGAGGGACGGGAATGACAAAGATGGCCGGCCGCAAGCCGAAGCATTTCCTCTGGCAGGTCGAAGGCAAGATCGCAAAAATCCGGCTCGACCGGCCCGAACGCAAGAACCCGCTGACCTTCGATAGCTATGCCGAATTGCGTGACACTTTTCGCGACCTCGTCTACGCCGACGATGTCGATGCCGTGGTGTTCCTGCCCAATGGCGGCAATTTCTGCTCCGGCGGCGATGTCCACGACATTATCGGTCCACTGGTCAAGATGGACATGAAGGCGCTGCTCGCCTTCACCCGCATGACCGGCGATTTCGTCAAGGCGATGCTGAATTGCGGCAAGCCGATTATTGCGGCGGTCGACGGCGTGGCGGTCGGCGCCGGCGCAATTATCGCCATGGCCTCCGACATCCGCATCGCCACGCAACAGGCCAAAACGGCTTTCCTGTTCACCCGCGTTGGTCTTGCCGGCTGCGACATGGGCGCCTGCGCGATCCTGCCGCGCATCATCGGCCAGGGCCGCGCCGCCGAGCTGCTCTATACCGGCCGCACGATGAGTGCCGAGGAAGGCGAGCGCTGGGGCTTCTACAACCGGTTGGTCGATGCCGAAGTGCTCGAGGCCGACGCGCTCGACATGGCCGCGCGCATCGTTTCCGGCCCGACCTTCGCCCATGGCATCACCAAGACGCAGCTGAACCAGGAATGGTCGATGGGCCTCGACCAGGCGATCGAAGCGGAAGCGCAGGCGCAGGCGATCTGCATGCAGACGGGCGATTTCGAGCGGGCGTACACGGCTTTCGTCGCCAAGGAAAAACCGGTGTTCGAGGGAAATTAGCATGGAAGCTGCATCCCCGGGAATGGACAGGTTGGCAGGCCCGAAGCAGAGCGGAGGCAGTCATGCCTGACCGATCCTTCCTCTCCTGGCCGTTCTTCGAGGACCACCATCGTGAGCTGGCCGAGCGGCTGGAAGCATGGTGCGCGAAAAACCTGCCGGTCTCGCATGACGATGTCGACGCCGCCTGCCGCGAGCTGGTAGCCAAACTCGGCCAGGACGGCTGGCTGAAGCCGACTGCACTCGACACCGAAAACTCTGGGCCGCTCGACGTGCGGACGCTGTGCCTCACGCGCGAGACGCTGGCCCGGCATGACGGGCTGGCCGATTTCGCCTTCGCTATGCAAGGGCTCGGCACAGGCGCACTCAGCCTGTTCGGCACGCCCGACCAGCAGCGCTGGCTGGCGAAGACGCGCGCCGGCAAGGCGATTTCGGCTTTCGCGCTGTCGGAGCCGCGCTCGGGATCGGACGTCGCCAATATGGAGATGACGGCAACGCGCGATGGCGACAGCTACGTGCTATCCGGCGAAAAGACCTGGATCTCCAATGGCGGCATCGCTGATCTCTACGTCGTTTTCGCCCGCACCGGCGAGGCGCCCGGCGCCAAGGGGCTTTCAGCTTTCATCGCGCCGGCCGAGACAAAAGGCCTGACCATCGCCGAACGGCTGGAGGTGATCGCACCGCACCCGCTCGCCCGCCTGTCCTTTGACAACGCCCGCGTTCCAGCCTCGGCGCTGATCGGCCGGCCGGGCGACGGTTTTCGCATCGCCATGTCCGTGCTCGACGTGTTCCGTTCGACTGTCGGCGCAGCGGCGCTCGGCTTTGCCCGGCGCGCGCTGGACGAAAGCATCACAAGAGTGGCCGAGCGCAGGCTGTTCGGTGCACCCATGGCCGAGTTGCAGATGGTGCAGGGCCACATCGCCGATATGGCGCTGGATGTCGATGCCGCCGCGTTGCTGGTCTATCGTGCCGCCTGGACCAAGGACATGGGCGCGGCTCGCGTTACCCGCGAAGCCGCTATGGCGAAGCTGTTCGCCACCGACAAGGCGCAAGAGGTGATCGACAAGGCTGTGCAGCTGCATGGCGGCGACGGCGTCCGCAAGGGCCATATCGTCGAAAGACTGTATCGCGAGATCCGGGCACTGCGCATCTACGAGGGAGCGTCCGACGTGCAGAAGGTGGTGATTGCACGGCAAGTGATGGGAGCGGCCTGAGACCGGAGTTTGTGTGGAAGAATTGATTGTCTTCGAGTTTTGAGTGACCGGATTTGAGCATTGGGAGGCTTTGATATGCACACCATCCTGCAGCCGGAAGGCTGGGCGAAACCCGTCGGCTACGCCAATGGCGTCGCCGCGCGTGGGCAGCTTGTCTTCGTCGGCGGGCAGGTCGGCTGGAACGGACAGGGCCGCTTCGAGACCGACGATCTTGTCGGCCAGGTGCGGCAGACGCTGGCCAATATCGTCGCCGTGCTCGCCGAGGCCGACGCCAAGCCGCAGCACATCACCTCCATGACCTGGTATTTTACCGACAAGGCCGAATATCTGGCCAATCTCAAGGGAATCGGCGAGGCCTATCGCGAGGTGATCGGCCGGCATTTTCCGGCGATGGCCGCCATCCAGGTGATGGCGCTGGTCGAGGATCGCGCCAAGGTGGAGGTCCAGGCTACGGCGGTTATTCCGGACTGACCCGCATTCCGCGAGGGGCGGTAGGCCTGAAACACCGGCCCTTGGCGCCTGCAAGCTCGTCTGCCTGGCATCACGCGGCAATTTTTTAAGCTTAAACTTTCGCCTTGAAAAGCGCCGTACTTTGGATAGCATCCGATGTCTTACGACTGCCGTGCCGGGAGGGCTTTCCGGCAGTCCGGTCAATTGGCGCATCAAAAACCGTGCGGGGCCAAACCCGCCCGATCACAACCAGAGGGAACGAAAATGAACTTCACCCGTCGCAACCTGCTACTTCTTGCGGCCGCCATCGGCATCGCCGGCGGCCCGGCCTATGCCGAAGGCACGCTGAATGTCGGCGCCTATCCGACCAATCCGCCTTTCGAATACAAGAACGAGAGCGGCACATTCGAGGGTTTCGAAGTCGACATCATCAACGAAGCGGCAAAGCGTATCGGGATGACCACTGATATCGCCGACCTCGGTTTCCAGGCGCTGTTCGCCGCCACCACCTCGAAGCGCATCGACGTCGCCATCTCATCGATCACGATTACGCCGGAGCGGCTGAAGTCGCAGTCGTTCACGCAGCCCTACTATGATTCCGACATGGGCATCGCCGCGAAGGCCGACAGCCCAATCAAGGCCGAGGCCGACCTCAAGGGCAAGATCGTCGGCGTGCTGTCCGGCTCGACTGGCGAAGCCTGGGTCAAGGCGCACCAGGAAGCGGACGGGTTCAGCGAGGTGAAAGGCTACGACACGCAGCAGAATTTGCTGCTCGATCTCGGCTCCGGCCGCGTCGATGCGGCGGTCAGCGACATTCCGGGCCTGGAATATTCCTTCACCAAGATGAAGGATCTCGCCGTAAAGCAGCGTATCAAGACCGGCGAGCAGTACGGCCTGATGATGACCAAGGACCACCCGCTGCTCGGCAAGCTGAACGACGCGCTGACCGCGATGAAGACGGACGGCTCACTCGCCGCGATTCACAAGAAGTGGTTCGGCAGCGACGCACCGGCCGATTCCTCGACCGTCAAGGAAATGCCTATGCCGAAGGCCTGAGAGGCAGTTCGCGCTTAATGTCGTGCCGGCTTTCGATGCCGGCACGATTTCGGATTTCGGGCTTGGGCTCGAGCGTCGCGGGACGCCAAACGTTTCGGGAATGCTGCGATGTCGCTGCTGGACACCTTCTTCAACGCCGACGTCATGATCTCCAGCCTGCCGGCGCTGCTGCGCGGTTTCCTGAACACGCTGCTGCTCGGAATCCTCAGCATCGGCATCGGTATTCCCGTCGGCCTGGCGATCAGTCTAGTGCGGCTCTATGCGCCAAAGCCATTTCGGCTGCTGGCGGTCGGCTACATCGACATCTTTAGGGCGATGCCGGTGCTGGTCGTGCTGATCCTGATCTACTATGCGCTGCCGTTCCTCGGCATTCGCTTGTCGTCGTGGACCTCGGCGGTGCTAGCCTTCGCCATCATCATGGCAGCCTATTCGGCCGAGGTGTTCCGCTCCGGCATAGAAAGCATTCCGCGCGGCCAGTTCGAGGCGGCGCAGGCGCTTGGCCTGCCGTTTTTGCTGACCCTGCGCAAGGTGGTGCTGCCGCAGGCGATCCGCGTGGTCATTCCGCCGATGACCAGCAATTGCGTCTCGATGTTCAAGGATACCTCGCTCGCCTCCACGGTAGCATTGCCTGAACTGCTGAAGGAAGCGACCAACGCGCAATCGCTCTATGCCAACCCCTCGCCGCTGATCGGCGCGGCGCTGGTCTATCTCATCTTTCTCTGGCCGATGGTCCGCCTCGTCAGCCTTCTTGAACGCCGCTTCCAGACCGAAAAGACCCGCTGAGGTCGCCAACGATTTCCATCCGCCAATTCTCCCAAATATCAACTTTCCTATCCGTCAGGCACTTCGCAGGAGACGACCTTGAACCAGCATCAGATTTCGAAAACAGGCGACGCTGTAGCTTTCCCGGTCGAGAAGATCCGCGCCATGTTTCCCGCCCTGCAGCAGGCCGGCGACTTCGTCTTCATGGACAATGCCGCCGGCGCGCAGATTCCGCAAAGTGTCCTCGACGCGGTGACCAACCACCTGGTCGCGCATAATGTGCAGCGCGGCGGCCGCTATGGCCGCAGCGTCACCGTCGACCAAGCGGTCGCCGGAGCGCGCGAAAGTGTGGCCTTACTGATCAACGCCACCAACCCGGCGGAGATCTGTTTCGGCATGAACGCCACCTCGTTCATCCGCCTGGTCAGCCTCGGCGTCGGCCAGATGCTTTCTGAGCGCCCAAATGGGGAGCGTGACGAGATCGTCATCACCGACATGGACCACGATGCCAACATCGCGACGTGGCTGGCGCTGGCGCCCGCCGGCGCCAAGTTCAAATGGTGGCGGATGCGCGAGGACGGCAATCTGCATGTCGACGATTTGCGCCCGCTGGTCTCCGAGCGTACCCGGCTTGTCGCCTGCACGGTGACGGCGCATTCGATCGGCTCGATCGTCGACGTTGCTTCCGTGGCTGGGATCGCGCATGCGGCCGGCGCCGAAGTGTTCCTCGACTGCGTGCATTACGGCCCTCACGGGCTGATCGACGTGCAGGCATGGGATTGCGACTATCTGGTCTGCTCCGGCTACAAGAATTTCTCGCCGCATATGGGCTTCCTGTGGGGCCGCTTCGAAACGCTGAAGCGCTTGCCGACCTTCCGCGAGGATTTCATCCCCGACGAGCCGCCCTACAAAATCGAGGCCGGCACCTTCATCTACGAGAACGTCTCCGGCATGGATGCCGCGGTGCGCTATCTCGAATCGATCGGTCGCAATTTCTTGTCCGAGAACAACAGGTCGCGACGCGACAACATCGTCGCCGGCATGAATGCCATCCGCGACTACGAGCAGGTGCTGGCGCGCGAAATGCTGGCGGTGCTCAAGGATTGCGGCGCGACGATCTACGGTGTCGCCGACGAGGCGCGCCTCAGCGAGCGCGTGCCGACCTTCTGTTTCAACATCGGCATGCTGTCGCCGCAGAGGATCGTCGAGGAAATGGCCGAGATGCAGATCGGCATTCGCGACGGCCATATGTATGCGCCGCGCCTGATGAAGCGGCTCAACCTCAGCATGGACAGCGGCGCCGTCCGCGCCTCGCTGGTGCATTACAACACGATCGAGGAGGTCCGGCGCTTCGGCGAGGCGCTGCGTGCCATCATCGCCCGGCTGTCCTGATCGGGCTGTCCGGCTGCGCTTGCGCCGTTCTGGTGGAGCGCGAAGGCGGTTGCACCTGGGTTCTCCAGGCCGGGGCGCAACTGCATGCTTGGGATCAGGTAATCGCCGCCATTCTGCCGCCGATAAGGAATGGGCCGGATTGTCTCGAGCGTCCGCATCCTTTCGCGCAGCCGCGCCGCGACAGGCTCGAAATCGGCCTCCCCAAAACGGTCCACTCTGTAGACCACGAACGGCGGAAGCACGTCGTAGCCCGGATAATAGAGGATCCCGTGATTGATCGGGAACAGCAGGTCGTCGATCGGGCCGTTGACGCCGCGGGCGGAATAATGCTCCTCCCAGCCGCCGGTGGTCACGATCAGCATCGCGCGTTTGCCGGCGAGCGTTCCCTCACCAAAGCGGTCACCCCACCGCTTGTCGCTGTGCTCGCCGACACCATAGGCGAAGCCGTAGGCGTACACCCGGTCGACCCAGCCCTTGAGGATCGCCGGCATCGCGTACCACCACAGCGGGAACTGGAGGATCAAGGTGTCGGCCCATAGCAGCTTGTCGATCTCCGCTTTGACGTCTCCGGTCAGCGTGTTGGTTGCGAAAGCCTTTTTGGAGGCCCCAGCCGGCAGGAAGCGTGCTTCGAGCGGCCACGACGGAAAGTCGGCACGGTCCACCTCGGCTTTCCAGCCATCGGCATAAAGATCCGACACCCGCACTTCGTGGCCTTGGGCCTCGAGTTCCCTGATGGCGACGTCACGCAGCGCGCCGTTGAGCGAACGCGGTTCAGGATGAGCAAAAACAAGCAGGACTTTCATGGGTCTACTCCGCAGAAGGACGATAGATACCAAAGGTAGCCAGCCGTGGGCTGATCCGCTATATGTATATAATGTATAAGATTATGCCGAATAATGGATAGATCGGACGTCACACTCGAGCGCATGCGCACCTTCGTTCGCGTCGCCGAGCGCGGCAACCTCTCGGCGGTGGCGCGCGAACTCGGAGTTGGGCAGTCGACGGTCACACGACAATTGCGGGAGCTCGAGGAGGCCGTCGGCGTGCCCTTGCTCAGCAGGACCACCCGGCGTGTCACGATGACCGATGAAGGCAGCCGTTACTATGCCGACAGCGTCCAGATCCTGCGCCTCGTCGAGCAGGCCGGCGATGAGGCGCGGGGCACGCGCGGCGCGTCGGCCGGCACGATCCGGATATCCTGCACGGCCGCGCTCGGGGTCTTGCACGTCAGCCGGCTGATCTTCGCCTTTCAGGACCGCTATCCCGATATCGGCATCGATCTTAGCCTCACCGACGAGCGCATCGACCTTGTACGAGAGGGCGTCGACATCGCGCTTCGCCTCGGTCCGCTCACCGACAGCTCGATGAAACTGCGGGCGCTCGGCCTGTCCCGGCGTTTGCTGGTGGCGGCACCAGCCTATCTGGCGGCGCGGGGCAGACCGGCTGTCCCGCAGGATCTGCCTGGCCATGAAGGCATCCGGATGTCGAACATCGCGGGAAGCGACACGCTCGCCCTGCAGGGGCCGGGCGGCGAACGCTTTGCGGTGCCCTTTGGCGGTCGATTTCGGGTCGACCATGGGCTTGCCGCACGCCAAGCCCTTGTCGCCGGACGCGGTATCGCCCCTGCCCATCACTGGCTCGTCGACGATCTTCTGGCGGCCGGCCGGCTGGAAATGGTCCTGCCGGGCTATTCTCCGCCTCCCGTCCCGCTGAGCATGCTGATCGTTCCGGAGCGTGCGGGCATTGCCCGGGTGCGGCTGCTGGTCGACTTTCTCGCCGAGCGGATCGCCGGCATTTCGGGGATCGAGAAGCAGTAGCCGGACGGCAAACCTCGCCGGATCAGGCGGCCCTCTTCTTCGCCAACCTTGCCTTGATACTGGCGACGTCGGCACGCGGCGTCGCCGCGAACAGCGTCTTGGTATAGCTGTGTTTGGGGTCGGCGAAGACCTCGTCGCGCGAGCCATATTCGACCGCTTCGCCGAAATACATCACCATCACATCGTCGGCGATATAGCGCACCACCGACAGGTCGTGACTGATGAAGACATAGGTCAGCTGAAACTCATCCTGCAGGTCGGCGAGCAGATTCAGCACCTGCGCCTGCACCGAAAGATCAAGTGCCGAGACCGGCTCGTCCAGCACCAGAAGGCTGGGGTTGAGCATCAGCGCGCGGGCAATGGCGATCCGCTGGCGCTGGCCGCCCGAAAACATGTGCGGGTAGCGATTATAATGCTCGGGGCCGAGACCGACCTTCTTCAGCATCTTCATGGCGAGATCGCGCCGCTCGCCGGCCGTGCTGTCGGTGTTGATGAGCAGCGGTTCGCCAAGCACGTCGCCGATCTTCTGGCGTGGATTGAGCGAACCATAGGGGTTCTGGAAGACGATCTGCACCTTGCGGCGCATTTCCTTCGACAGGCCGTCCTTGGCGATATCTACTTTCTTGCCGTCGATGAAAAGCTCGCCGGAGGTCGCCGGGTCGATAAGGGTGATGATGCGGGCCAGCGTTGACTTGCCGCAGCCGCTCTCGCCGACGATGGCCAGCGTCTTGCCCTTGTCGACGCTGAACGAGACGCCCTTGACCGCATGAACGGTACGGGAGGGGCGGAAAAGCCCGCCGCCGACATGATAGTCGCGCACGATGTTCTTGCCTTCGACTACCGTCACGCTCATGAGGCAGTTCCCCCTGCGGATCGCGCTGCGACTACAGACGGAGCCGGCTCGAACAGCATGTCGGAAACGGTCGGCAGCCGGTCGCCGACGGCGTTTTCCGGCAGCGCCGAGAGGAGCGCGCGCGTATAATTGCTCTTCGGGGACTCGAACAGCGACAGCACGTCGGCCTCTTCCATCTTGCGGCCCTTGTACTGGACGATGACCCGGTCGGCGGTCTCGGCAACCACCCCCATATTGTGGGTGATCATGATCAGGCCCATGCCGTATTTGGCCTGCAGGCCGACCAGTAGATCGAGGATCTGCTTCTGGATGGTGACATCGAGTGCCGTGGTCGGCTCGTCGGCGATCAAAAGCTTCGGATTGCAGGCGATTGCGATGGCAATCATGACGCGCTGACACTGACCGCCCGACATCTGGTGCGGGAAGGAGCCCAGCCGTTCTTCGGGATCGGCGATGCCGACCAGCGTCATCAGTTCGATGGCGCGCGCCCGGCGCTGGGCACGGTCCATACCCATATGGAAGCGCAGCACTTCTTCGATCTGGAAGCCGACGGTGAAGCATGGGTTGAGGCTGGCGACCGGCTCCTGGAAGATCATCGAGATGTCCTTGCCGACGATCTTGCGCCGCTCGGACGGGCCGAGCTTGAGCAGGTCGATGCCGTCGAAGGCCATGCGGTCCGCCCTCACCGTCGCCGTGTTGGGCAAAAGCCCCATCACCGCCAGCATCGCCACCGATTTGCCGGAACCGGATTCGCCGACAATCGCCAGCACCTCGCGCGGTTCGACCGACAGGTCGATGCCTTGCACCGCCATGAACGGCCCGGCGGCGGTGTCGAAGGAAACGGTGAGGTTCTTGATCTCGAGAAGAGGCATCGGATTATGACCTCTTCAGCTTGGGGTCGAAGGCATCGCGCAGGCCATCGCCGATCAGGTTGATGGCAAGCACAGTGATCAGGATGGCAAGGCCGGGGAAGGTCACCACCCAAGGCGCGCGCAGGATGAACTCGCGCGCCGAAGCGAGCATTGTACCCCATTCGGGCGTCGGCGGCTGCGCGCCGACACCGAGGAAGCCGAGCGCCGCAGCCTCGAGAATAGCGTTGGAGAAGGACAGCGTTGCCTGCACGATCAGCGGCGCAAGACAGTTCGGCAGGATCGTCCTCACCATCAAGCGAAGGTGGCCGGCACCGGCCACCTTGGCGGAGATCACATATTCGCGGTTCTTTTCCGCCATTACGGCGGCGCGGGTGAGACGCGCAAAGTGCGGCTGCAGCACCAGCGCGATCGCCAGCATGGCATTGAACAGGCCAGGGCCGAGGATCGCCACAAGCACCAGCGCCAGAAGCAGTGACGGGAAGGCCAGGATGATATCCATGATGCGCATGATCAGCGTGTCGACCCAGCCGCGGAAATAGCCGGCGAGCACGCCAAGCACGATGCCACTGGTCAACGAGAAGACAACGACGACCAGGCCGATGAACAGCGAGAAACGCGCCCCGAAGATCAGTCGCGAAAGCATGTCGCGGCCGACCGCATCGGTGCCGAGCAGGAACAACGATTTGCCGCCTTCCTGCCAGGCAGGGGGCGCCAGCAGCGAATCGCGAAACTGCTCGTCAGGCGAATGCGGCGCGACGAACGGCGCAAAGATCGCCACCAGCACCAGCGCCGAAAACACGACAAGGCCGATGACGGCGCCGGTGTTCATCGAGAAGTAGTGCCAGAACTCGGCGAAAGCCCGTTGCCTGCCGCCGGTCGGGATGGAGGCAGCGGTGGCTTCGGCGGCGGATTCGTCGGTCATCTCACTGCACCCGGATGCGCGGATTGATGACGGCGTAGAGCACGTCGACGATCAGGTTCACCGCCATAACGATCAGCGCGATGATCAGCAATCCGCTCTGGACGACGACATAGTCGCGCTTGCCGATGGCGTCGACCATCCATTTGCCGATGCCGGGCCAAGAAAAGATCGTCTCGGTCAGAATGGCGCCCGCCATCAACGTCCCGACCTGCAGGCCAATGGTGGTGACCACCGGGATCAGCGCGTTACGAAAAGCGTGCAGCCCGATGACACGGCGCGGCGCCAAGCCCTTGGCGCGCGCGGTGCGGACATAGTCCTCGCCCAGCACCTCGAGCATCGCCGAGCGCGTCTGGCGCGCTATGACGGCGAGCGGGATCGTCGCCAGCACGATCGACGGCAGGATCAAATGGCTGACGGCGGACTTGAAAGCGCCGCTCTTGCCGGAGATCAGGCTGTCGATCAGCATGAACCCCGTTGTCGGCCTGAAGAAATACTGCAGGCCGATGCGGCCGGAAACCGGCGTCCAGCCGAGATAACCGGAGAAGAAGATGATGAGCAGCAATCCCCACCAGAAGATCGGCATCGAATAGCCGGTCAGCGCGACACCCATCGTCGCCTGGTCGAACCACGAGCCGCGCTTGACCGCAGCGAAAATGCCGGCGGGGATGCCAAGCAGAATGGCGATGATCAACGCCACCGTCGCCAGTTCCAGCGTGGCCGGAAACAGCGCCTGGAATTCGCCAAGCACTGGCCGCTTGGTGGCAATCGATATGCCGAAATCGCCGGTCAGGACCCTGCCGATATATTCCAGATACTGGATGACATAGGGCCGGTTGTAGCCAAACTGCTCGATAAGCTGCGCGTAGCGCTCGGGGCTGACACCGCGCTCGCCGGCAAGGGCCAGGATCGGATCGCCCGGCAGAAGCCGGACGAAAGCGAACGCCGCCAGCGATATGCCGAACACGGTCGGGATGATCAAGGCGAGCTTGTGGAGTAGATAACGGAGCATCTTGCTTCATAGAACGGCGGCGCTGGGAGTCCAGCGCCGCCGTTCAATTTCTCAGGACTTATTCGGTGACGTCGACGCCGTCAAACCGGTGAATGCCAAGCGGGTCCATAACGAAGCCCGAAACCTTCTTGTTCATCGGCATGAAGACCTTGGAGTGGGCGATGGTCAGCCACGGCGCCTCACGCTTGAACACGACCTGGGCTTCCTCGTAGATTTTGGTGCGCTCGGCGACGTCCGTTGTCGCCTTGCCCTTCTTCAGCAGGCCTTCGAATTCCTGGTTGCACCAGATCGCATAATTGGACTGGCCGATGGCATCGCAACCGAGCAGGAACAGGAAGTTGTCGGGGTCGCCATTGTCGCCGGTCCAGCCCAGCTGGAAGGCGCCGTCGCGATCCTTGGCCTTGCCGCGCTGGCGGTACTCGGTCCATTCGTAGCTGACGATCTCCGCCTTGACGCCGACGGCGGCGTAGTCGGCCTGGATCAGTTCGGCGACACGCTGGGCGTTCGGGTTGTAAGGGCGGCTGACCGGCATAGCCCAGATCTTCATCGACAGATCCTTGACGCCCGCGTCGGCCAGCATCTTCTTGGCCGCCTCTGGATCATAGGGATCGTCCTTGATGTCCTTGTTGTAGGACCACATGGTCGGTGGGATCGGGTTGATGGCCGGCGCGCCGGCGCCCTGATAGACCGCGTCGATGATCGCCTTCTTGTTGACCGCCATGTTGAGGGCCTTGCGGACCTCGACCTTGTCGAAGGGCGGCTGCGTCGTATTGTAAGCCATGTAGCCGATATTCAGGCCTTCCTGCTCGTCCACCTTGAGGTTCGTGTCGGCCTGCAGTCCGGCGATGTCGGCCGGCGCCGGGTACGACATGATATCGCACTCGCCTGCCTTCAGCTTCTGCGCGCGCACGGCCGGATCGGGCGTGATGGCGAAGATCAGATCGTCGATCTTCTGGCGGCCGCCATAGTAGCCGTCCCATGCGGCGTAGCGGATGACCGCATCGACCTGGTAGTCGACGAACTGGAACGGACCGGTGCCGACCGGCTTCTGGGTGAACTGCTGCCTGGTGCCGGCCTTGTCGAGCTGGTCGGCATATTCCTTGGAGACGATCGAGGCGAAATCCATGCCGAGGTCAGGCAGGAAGGCGACTTCAGGCTTGTTCAGAACGAATTTCACGGTCAGGTCGTCGACCTTGACGATTTCCTTCAGGAGATCGGGGAAGCCCATGCCGGTGAAATATTCCCAGCCGGTGCCTTCCAGATAGCTGTACCACGGGCTTTCTTTCTTCCACTGGCGTTCGAAGGAAAAGATCACGTCGTCGGCATTGAGGTCGCGAGTCGGCGTAAAATAGTCGGTCGTCTGGAATTTCACACCCGGGCGAAGCTTGAATGTATATTCGAGACCGTCGTCGGAAACCGTCCAGCTCTCTGCGAGGCCGGGCGAAATGGTGGTCTTGCCATGCTCGAACTCGACCAGGCGCGAATAGATAGTGCGCGACGAGGCGTCGAAGTCGTTGCCGCCGCTCCATGGCGACGGGTCGAAGCCGGCCGGCGATGCCTCCGAGCAATAGACCAGTTGTTTTGCATTGGCCATGCCGCCGAGGACGCTTGCAGCCAGCAACGCGGCTGCAAAAGTCAGTTTCTTTTTCATTGAGCACTCCCTGATGTTCTTCCAAGCCCCTCTATCAGGCTCGCGAAGCGCGCATATAAGCACCGTTTTTCTAGCTTTGGAACTGCTTGTTTGCCTAACCCACGGGAAGCAGAAAAAAATTCCGGCATGCGGCGGATTGTGGAAAAAACGAGCCGAATCCGCAGATCACGACATTATTAGCGACCTCAATTTTTTGTTGATCGGCGATGCCGCCAATTCGGGGAATCCAGCCGTTCGGTTCGGCAGCGATGCCAAGAGATGCCCGTCCGAAACCCGGTCGCGGCCGAGAGGTTTGAAGGCAAGTCTTGCCGCACTGCCAGGTGGGCGAGGCTTGCACGGCCGCCGCTAGTGGCAATACATAGATAGATGGACGGCGTGCTGGATTTCCCAGGTTCCGGACATTGCGGCAGCGTGGGATACCTTTGTTCGCCAGGGGCGGCGGTGGCGCTCAAGCGTGCCGAAACAATAAGAACGATTGAGGGAGCGACAGGTGGCAAAACCGGCAAAGACAACAACCCCGGCGAAAGCAAAGGCCGAGGCAACATCGAAAGCGGTCAAGCCAAAAGCGGCCGCCGCCAAGCCGAAGGCTACCGCGAAGACAAGCGCGAAGCCGGCGGCGAAAACCGCGGCTGGAAAGTCTGCCAAGCCGGCAGCCAGTAAGACGGCGACCCCCGCAAAGTCCGCCGCTGCTGCCAAGCCGGCGGCGAAGGCAGTGCCGACTGCGCCAAAACCGCCGGCAGGTCCGGCCAAGAGATTACCGAAGGCGATCACGTCGCTGGCCGCCGGCCTGCCGGAAAAACCGTGGCTCAAGAGTTATCCAAAGATCGTGCCGGCCGAGATCGGCGCCCTGCCCTCCAGCTCGATCGGCGACTTTCTCGTCGCCGCCTGCAAGCAGTTTGCGAATCGGCCGGCCTTTGTCTGCATGGGCAAATCGATCACCTATGCCGATCTCGAGCGACAGTCGGCGGCCTTTGGCGCTTATCTGCAATCAAAGGGGCTGCAGAAGGGCGCGCGTGTCGCGCTGATGATGCCGAACGTGCTGCAATATCCGGTCGCGATGATGGCAGTGCTTCGCGCCGGCTATGTCGTGGTGAACATCAACCCGCTCTACACGCCGCGCGAGCTGGAGCACCAGCTCAAGGATTCCGGCGCTCAAGCCATTGTCATCCTCGAAAATTTCGCCTGCACCTTGCAGGCGGTGATCGCCAGGACCGCGGTCAAGCATGTCGTGGTCGCGACGATGGGCGATATGCTCGGCGGGCTCAAGGGAACAATCGTCAACTTCGTCGTGCGCCGCGTCAAGAAGATGGTGCCGGCATGGTCGCTGCCCGGCCATGTCAAGTTCAACGCCGCATTGAAGGCCGGCGCCGGCGTGGCCTTCAAACCCGCCGAGGTCGCGACCGCCGACATCGCCTTCCTGCAATATACGGGCGGTACGACCGGCATCTCCAAGGGCGCGATGCTTTTGCACAGCAATGTTTTGGCGAACGTCGCGCAGAACGCGCTGTGGGTCGAAGACGCCTACACGGTCAAGCCGAAGCCGGCGCATCTGAATTTCCTCTGCGCGCTGCCGCTCTATCATATTTTTGCGCTGACGGTGAACGCGATGATGGGCATGCAGCAAGGCGCGCAGAACGTGCTCATTCCCAATCCGCCCGACATTCCCGGCTTCGTCAAGGAGCTGCAGAAATACCCGATTCACATCTTCCCGGGCCTCAACACACTGTTCAATGCCCTGCTCAACAATGAGGATTTTCGCAAGCTCGACTTCAAGCCGCTGATCTTGACGCTGGGTGGCGGCATGGCGGTGCAGAAGGGCATCGCCGAGCGCTGGAAGGCGCTGACCGGCTGCCCGATCAGCGAAGCCTACGGGCTCTCCGAAACCTCGCCGGGGGCGACCGCCAACAAATTCAGCGACGGAGCCTTCACCGGCACGATCGGCCTGCCGCTGCCCTCGACCGAGATCGCCATCCGCGACGACGACGGCAACAATTTGCCGCTCGGCGAGGTCGGCGAAATCTGCATTCGCGGACCGCAAGTGATGGCCGGCTACTGGAACCGGCCGGACGAGACCGCCAAGGTGATGACCGAGGACGGTTTCTTCAAGTCGGGCGACATGGGCTTCATGGACGAGCGTGGCTACACCAAGATCGTCGACCGCAAGAAGGACATGATCCTCGTTTCCGGCTTCAACGTCTATCCGAACGAACTCGAGGAGGTGGTGGCGCAGCATCCGGGCGTGCTCGAAGTGGCGGCGATCGGCGTACCGGACGAGCATTCGGGTGAAGTGCCGAAGCTGTTCGTCGTCAAGAAGGACCCGGCACTGACCGCCGAGATGCTGACGGCTTATTGCCGCGAGAACCTGACCGGCTACAAGCGACCCAGATATATCGAGTTCCGCCCCGAGCTGCCGAAGACACCGGTCGGCAAGATTCTGCGACGAGCGTTGCGGAGCTAGGCGCAGCTTGAGCGATTGCATCGCCGGCGCCAACACCGGGGATATAGGTTCGCGTCCAGACCCGGCAGACTTCATCCGGGCGAACATGCGGATCACCGCCGTGCCCGCGCTTCCCGAAATCCAGCTTTACACCGCCCATCCGGGAAGCGGGCTCAGGCGGCTTGTCGAGTGGAACCAACACGGGATCGAAGAAGACGGACCTGAACCGGAGCCACCGTACTGGGCCTATGCCTGGGCCGGCGGCGCGGTGCTCGCCCGCTATATAATCGACCGGCCGGAGACCGTGGCTGGGCGGCGCGTGCTCGACCTCGGCGCCGGCTCGGGCCTTGTCGGCATCGCTGCGGCAAAGGCCGGAGCCAGCGAGGTCGTCGCGACAGAGATCGACCGCAATGGCGTGGCCGCGCTCGGCCTCAATGCGGCTGCGAACGGCGTCGCTATCATGATCATTGGCGAAGACATCACCGGCGGTCCGCCGCCACCAGTGGATATCGTGATGGTCGGCGACCTGTTTTACGCCCACGATCTTGCCGGCCGGGTCGTTCCCTTCCTCGACCGCTGCCTTGCTGCCGGCATCGCCGTGCTGATCGGCGATCCGGGCCGCGCCTATCTGCCCCGCTCGCGGCTTCGCCTGCTGGCCGAATACGAGGTGCCGGATGTCGGCGCCGGCAGGAATGCGGCGATGAAACCAAGCGGCGTGTTTTCGTTCGAGCCGGATAGCTGCGCGCTCAAGCCGTCTCGCTGACTCGGGCCGCAAGAAAATCGGGCAGATCGGCAACCGAATCCAGGATGACGTCGGCGATCTGCGATAGCGATTCACGTGTGCCGGTGCCGGACAGCACGCCGATCGCCAGGCCGCAGCCGCCGGCGCGCGCCATTTCCAGATCGTGACGGTTGTCGCCGACCACGGCGATCGTTGCCGGCCTTAGCCCTGTCAGATCCGAGAAGGCAAGGATCGTATCCGGCGCCGGTTTTGGATTGGCCACCGCGTCGTAACCATAGGCGGCTTCGAAAAGCTGCGCGACGCCCAGCGTGACCAGGGTCTTTTCCGCGCCGCTGGTTGAGTCATTGGTGGCGACGCCAAGCCGGTAGGATTTTCTGTGAAGCAGCCCAAGCGTCTCGACCACGCCCGGCAGCGCCACGGCCATCGCCGATCCTTGCGCCGAGGTGATGGCATTGAAGCGGGCGACGGCAAGCATCTGGTCCTCATCGGACAGCCGCGGGAACCACAGTTCGACGACATCCATGTTGGTGCCGGAGGCAAAAATCGAATCCGGCTTGAAGCGCTTGGCGGCGAAATCGAAGCCCGCCGCCGCAAGCAGCCTGTCTGCTTTCCAGCGATCGCCTTCGGCCGCATCCATCGCCATGAAGTCGGCGATGCCCAGCCATGTCGCGTTGAAATCTACGAGCGTGCCGTCCTTGTCGAACAATATTCCCTTGATGTCCGCCAAGCTTTTCACTCCGAGCCACGCAAGCGGTGGATGTGTTCCACCAATCCAGCCGTCGAGGCATCCCGCTTTGCGGCATTCTCCTTGCCTTCAACGACGGGCAGCAGCCCGGTCGCCAGTTCCTTGCCGAGTTCGACGCCCCATTGGTCGAAGGAGTTGATGTTGAACAGCGTGCCTTCGACGAAGACGCGATGCTCGTAGAGGGCAATCAGCCGTCCGAATGTGTGGGGGTCGAGCTTCCTGTAGAGGATCGTCACCGAGGGGCGGTCGCCGGAGAAGACGCGGTGCGGAGCAATCCTGTCGACGTCGGCGGGCTTCATGCCTTTCGCCAGCATCTGCGCGCGGGCTTCCGCCAGCGTGCGGCCCTTCATGAAGGCTTCCGACTGCGCCAGGCAGTTGGCGAGCAGAAGGTCGTGGTGATGCTTCAGTTCCGGCTCGTGGCCGACGGCGGCGGCGAGGAATTCGACCGGGATGAAGTCGGTGCCCTGGTGCAGCAGCTGGAAGAAGGCGTGCTGGCCGTTGGTGCCGGGCTCGCCCCAGACCAGCGGGCCGGTCGGCGTCGTTACAGCGCCACCATCCAGGGTGACGCTCTTGCCATTCGATTCCATGTCGAGCTGCTGCAGATAGGCCGGCAGCCTGGAAAGGCGCTGATCGTAGGGGATGACGGCACGAGCCGGATATTTGCAGATCACGCGGTGCCACCAGCCGATCAGGCCCATCAGCGCCGGCAGGTTCCTCGCCAGCGGCGCGGTGCGGAAATGCTCGTCTATCTCATGCGCGCCGTCGAGAAAGGCGTGAAAATTCTTCGGGCCGATGGCAATCATCACCGGCAGGCCGATAGCGCCCCAGACCGAATAGCGGCCGCCGACCCAGTCCCAGAAGCCGAAGACGCGGTCGGGTGCGATGCCGAACTTGGCGACCAGCTCGAGCGCCGTCGAGACCGCGGCGAAATGCTTGCCGACCGCTTCCTTGCCGAGCGCCCTCTCGACCCATCTGCGCGCCGTCTCGGCATTGGTCATCGTCTCGACGGTGGTGAAGGTCTTGGAAGCGATGATGAACAGGGTGGTTTCGGCAGAAAGGCCCTTCAGCGTGTCATGGATATGCGCGCCATCGATATTGGACACGTAATGCGCGCGCGGGCCGTCATGATAGGGCGCCAGCGCCAGCGTCGCCATGGCCGGGCCGAGATCGGAGCCGCCGATGCCGATGTTGACGATGTCGGTGATCTTCTTGCCGGTCGCGCCGGCCGCATTGCCGGAACGTACCGCATCGGCGAAGGCGCCCATCGCGTTGAGCACGGCGAGGACTTCCGCCTTCACGTCCTGGCCGTCGAGCACGATGCCCTTGCCGGTCAGATTGCGCAGCGCCGTGTGCAGCACGGCGCGGTCTTCAGTGACGTTGATCTTCTTGCCGGCAAACATCGCAGCGCACCGGCCTTCGAGGTCGGCGGCCGCAGCCAGCTTCTCCAGCAGTTCCATCGTCCACGCATCGACCGCGCATTTCGACCAGTCGAGCAGCAGGTCGCCGTCGCTGGCGGAGAATTTCTCGAAGCGCTGCGGATCGGCGGCGAAAGCCTCGCGCATCGAGCCCGATTTGGCCGCACGATGATCGCGCAACGCGTCGAGCTGCTTTTGAAAGGACGATTGATCCACTGCTTCGCTCCGGTCTCTTGAGAGGCATCTTATCAGGCCGGATGTTTCCGGCGCGTGTCGTCGCGGCAAACTATCGGGTCGAATTCCATCTGTTTCAATGCGCAGCGATGCCGCAGCGCAGCGCGGGCCGGCGCAAAGGATCACTGGCATAAATCCCAGCGATCAGAAAAATTGATTGGCGCAACACCTTGTGCCACCGGTACATTCGACTGGTCCAGCCAAGTGAAAAAAGCTGGCCATCGAGGAACATCTCCCATGCCACAGCGAAACGACACGGCCATATGGTCCGGCCTGTTCCGGATTTCGGCGGAATCCGGTCAGACCCTGCAGGCGCAGATCCGCCAGGCGATCGTCGCCGCTATCCTCGACCGGCAGATCGCGGCTTCGATGCCGCTTCCGTCCTGCCGGATTCTTGCCGAGAAACTCGGCGTCGCGCGCGGCACCGTGGTGCTGGCCTTCCAGCAGCTGGTCGACCAGGGTTTCCTGGTGGCGCGCGAGCGGCGCGGCCACTTCGTCAATCCCGAAGTGCTGGCGACGCCGGCCAAGCCGCACCAGAAGGCGCCCGACCAGGCCAACGAGATCGACTGGAAGGCGCGCCGGCAGATCGCGGCCAGCGACATGCCGCCGCCGGCCAAGCACGACAACTGGATCAAGTCGTCCTACCCCTTCGTCTATGGCCAGTTCGACCCGGCGCTGTTCCCGACCGCCGAATGGCGCGAGTGCAACCGCATGGCGCTGGCGGTGCTCGAAATCCGCAACTGGGCGTCCGACATGGTCGACCGCGACGATCCGCTGTTGATCGAGCAGATCCAGGCGCGGCTGCTGCCGCGACGCGGCATCTTCGCCAACCCGGACGAGATCATCGTGACGCTGGGCGCCCAGAACGCGCTTTACATGCTGGCGACGCTTTTGATGACGAAGGGCTCCAAGGTGGCGATGGAAGACCCCGGCTATCCCGATGCACGCTCGATCTTCCGGCTGGCCGGCGCCGACATCCAGCCGGTTCCGGTCGACCACTCCGGCATCGTAACCTCTGCCATTCCCAATGATTCCGGCTTCGTCTTCGTCACGCCCAGCCACCATTGCCCGACCATGGTGCCGCTGTCGGCCGAGCGGCGGCAGGATCTTTTGGCGCGCGCCAACCGCTACAACCAGATCATCATCGAGGACGGCTATGACAGCCAGCTCCTGGACGAGGCGCCGCAGCAGGCGCTGAAGAGCCTCGATCGTTCAGGCCGCGTCGTCTATGTCGGCTCGATGTCGAAGACGCTGGCTCCGGGCCTCAGGCTCGGCTACATCGTCGCCTCGGCCGGGCTGATCTCCGAGCTTCGGGCGCTGCGCCGCTTCATGCTGCGCCATCCGCCGGCGAACAACCAGCGCGCCGTCGCGCTATTCCTGTCGCTCGGCCATCACGAGGCGCTGGTGCGGCGGCTGTCGAGCGCCTTCGACGAGCGGCGCAAGCGTCTGGTCCATGCGATTTCCGCCTTCCTGCCGGAGTGGCGTTCGACCGATTCGGCCGGCGGCACGTCGCTCTGGCTCGAAGGGCCACGCGGCACCGATTCGCGCGGCCTGGCCGAGGCCGCGGCGTCGCGCAGCGTCATTATCGAGCCCGGCGACCGGTTCTTCGACCGCACCGACAAGCCGTCGCGTTTCATGCGCTTGGGCATTTCATCGATCGCGCTGCAGCACATCGAGCCCGGTATCCGCGAACTGGCGACGGCAGCTGGACGAAGGCCGGCAGCGGCTTGATCGCCCTCCCCCGACCGGAGCTTGGCGCATGTAGCGCGGCTCCGGTTCTTTAGCACCTTGGCATATGCGACGGGACCGGCTGGCACATAGGCTGTGCCAATGCCGGCGGCATAGTCGCAGTATAAGGGGACGAAGCAGGCCGATGGTGGACCAACCGCCGCGCCCGCTTCGCAGCTAAAGGTGGAGTGCCTTCATGCCGGTGGCTCATGAGAAGCAGGATTCGTCCGCAGACCAGCGGTCGCGGCGTTCCGGCGGGCGCGAGGCGCGCCGCGCCATGCGGGCGGCACCGCTTGCCGACGACATCAAGCCGGTGCGCGCCGGCCTTGAAGGCGGAAGCTACAGCCCGCTTAGCGGGAACGATTGCGAACGTATCCACGAAGCCGTGCTGACGCTTCTGGAGACAGTCGGCTTCGCCAATGCCATCCCCTCCTGCATCGAGGCGCTGACCAAGGCCGGTGCGAGCCTCAGCGAAGATGCCCGTCTGCGCTTTCCCCGCGGTCTCGTGCTCGACACGATCAAGAAAGCGGCACGGCATTTCACCCTCTACGGCCAGAATCCGAGGCACGACATGGTGATCCAGGGCAAGCGCGTGCATTACGGCACGGCCGGTGCTGCGGTGCACCTTGTCGACGTCGAAAAGCGTGAGTATCGCGAGTCGCTGCTGCAGGACATCTACGATGCCGCGCGCTTGGTCGAAGGGCTCGACAACATCCATTTCTTCCAGCGGCCGATGGTGCCGCGCGACATTCCCGACCCGCTCGATATGGATTTCAACACGCTCTACGCCTGCGTCATGGGCACATCGAAGCATGTCGGCACCTCGTTCACTGTGCGTGAGAACGTCAAGCCGGCGCTCGACATGCTTTATGCGATCGCGGGCGGCGAAGAGAATTTTCGCGCGCGGCCTTTCGTCTCCAATTCGAACTGCTTCGTCGTGCCGCCGATGAAGTTTGCCGAGGACGCCTGCGGCGTGCTCGAAGCCTGCGTGGAGGGCGGCATTCCGATCCTGCTGCTGTCGGCCGGCCAAGCGGGTGCAACAGCACCGGCGGCGATTGCCGGTGCTGTGGTGCAGGCGGTCGCCGAAGTGCTCGTCGGCCTTATCTATGTCAACGCCATCAAGCCCGGCCATCCGGCGATCTTCGGCACCTGGCCGTTTGTCTCGGATCTCAGGACCGGCGCCATGTCGGGCGGTTCGGCCGAGCAGGCGGTGCTGACCGCGGCCTGTGCACAGATGGCGCAGTTCTACGACCTGCCAGGCGGTTCGGCCGCCGGCATGACGGATTCGAAACTGCCTGACATCCAGTCCGGCTACGAAAAGGGCATAACCGACGTGATGGCCGGTCTCGCCGGCCTCAACCTAGTTTATGAGTCGGCCGGCATGCATGCGTCGCTGCTCGGCTTCTGCCTGGAGAGCCTGATCATCGACAATGACATGCTCGGCCACTGCCTGCGCTGCGTGCGCGGCATCGAGGTGACGGACGAGTCGCTGTCGATCGACACCATCGCCGATGTTTGCCTGAAAGGGCCGGGCCATTATCTCGGCAACGAGCAGACGCTGCGGCTGATGCAGACCGAATATTTCTATCCGGCCGTCGGCGACCGCTTTTCGCCGAAGGAATGGAACGAGAAAGGCAGGCCCGACATCTTGCAGCGGGCAATCATCGAGAAGAAACGCGTGCTTGCCGAACGCTTCCCGCGCCATGTGCCGAAGCCGGTCGACGACAGATTGCGTGCCCGCTTCGGCGATATGATCAAGCTGCCGCGCAGCGGCATGGGCGGTTGAGCTCTACCCGCTCACCGCCAGCAACAACACACCGGCCAGCGCCGATCCGGCAAGCGTCGGCAGCATGCCGATTTTCAGCTTCAGAATGGCGATCATGGCGGCACAGGAAAGCAGCGCCGCGCGCCAGTCGATCGACGCGAGCACCGGCACGTCCATTCCAAGCCCGACATTGCGCACTTCGCCGAAGATGACGTGTAAGCCGAACCAAAGCGCGAGGTTCATGATGACGCCGACGACCGCAGCGGTGATCGCGCCGAGCGCCGCCGACAGCGCCCTGTTGCCGCGCAGCGCTTCGATGTAGGGCGCGCCGAGGAATATCCACAAGAAGCACGGCGTAAACGTCACCCACAGTGTGAGCAGTGCCCCAAGCGCGCCGGCAAGCAGCGGGGCGAGCGCGCCGGAGTGGCGGAAGGCGGCAATGTAACCGGCGAACTGCAAGACCAGGATCAGCGGGCCCGGCGTGGTTTCGGCCAGCCCAAGGCCGTCGACCATTTCACCGGGTGCGAGCCAGCCGAAGGACTCGACCGCTGCCTGCGCGACATAGGCAAGCACGGCATAGGCGCCACCAAAGGTGACGACCGCCATGAGACTGAAGAACCCACCGATTTGCGTCCACACGCTGGCAGAGCCGGTGAAAGCCCAGATCAGCAGAACAGGCCCGAGCCAGATCGGCAGCCAGATCGCCAAAATGCGCGGCGCATGCCATCGCGTCGGCTTGACGTGGGTCAGTTCGCCGCGCTCGAACATCAGATCGACCGCGCCCTTGATGTCGGGAACATCGCCTTTGCCCTGCGATGTGCCGGAAAAAAATGCCGGTGCAATGCGGTTGCCGATCCAGCCTGTCAGGCCGGCAAGCAGGACGATCAGCGGGAACGGCACGTTTAGCGCGTAGATGGCGATGAAGGCGGCGAGTGCGATCGACACCATGATCCGGTTCTTCAGCGCACGTCGCCCGATCCGGATCACCGCCTCGATGACAATGGCGAGCACCGTCGCTTTGACCCCGAAAAACAGCGCCTCGACGAAGGGTATATCGCCGTAGAGCGCATAGAGGCTGCTCAAGACGAGCATGACAAGCGCGCCCGGCACAACGAAGAGAATGCCGGCAACAAGGCCGCCGACTGTTTTGTGCAGCAGCCAGCCGATATAGATGGCAAGCTGCTGAGCCTCGGGGCCGGGCAGCAGCATGCAGTAATTCAATGCATGCAGGAAACGCTGTTCGCCGATCCAGCGCCGCTCCTCGACCAACTCCTTGTGCATGAGCGCGATCTGTCCTGCCGGGCCGCCGAAGCTGAGCAAGCCGATTTTCGCCCAGAGCTTCACGGCCTGCCGGAAGCTTGGCACAGCCGGAGCTTGGATCTCCGCCGGATCCTTCGAAAAGACGGCGCTCACGACGGTTTGCCCGCGCCGAGACTACCCGCGCCTGCGGCCGGCCAGTTATGCGTTTCCTCGGTGGCATCACGGCACCATCGGAAAAACGCATCGTAAAGCAGCATACCCGCCTCAAGCTGCTCCAGATCATCGCGAAACATCCGCGACAGGCCAAGCGAAGCGGCCAGGAACCCGGCTGCCTGGGGAACCAGACCGAGGTCCGCAGTGTCGGCAGCGCGTATGATCATGGCGAGGCGATCGAGCGGCTCGGATTCAAGCCCGAACTCCTCGATCATGGTGTCGAAGGTGCAGCGTTCGCCGCGGTGGCTCCAGAACACGGCGTCGATGTCGAACGGCACGGCGTGAAAACGATCAGCGACGGCCGACACTTCGGCCGCCTCGACGAAGAGGAAGACCGCGTGAGGATCGATGAAGCGCCGGATCAGCCACGGGCAGGCGATGCGGTCGATCTTCGGGCGAGCCCGCGTGACCCAGACTGTGCGGCCCTTTGCGTCGAGGCGCGGAATCTTTTCAGCGTGGACCAGAAGCCCCTTGGCATCGCGCCAGGCTTCAAACCCGCCTTCGAGCGATTCGGCGGCAATGCCCTCGTGCCGCAGCCATGCGGCCACCCCTTGCGAGAGCTTTTTTCCCTGTTGGCAGACGACCGCCACTTGCCTGCCGGTGAAATCGGCAGCCCAGGTGGAGATGGTCTTGAAGTCACGCCGGGTTGAACCTGGCAGCAGGCGCGGATCGGAATTGTAGTCATCGTCGATGCGGACATCGATGATCGCGGGTGCACCCGGCAGACCAATCAGACGGGATAGTTGCGGTACGGTGATGGTTGTTGTCGACGGCATGGCGTCCACCTCCTTGAGAGAGAAGCTTGGACGCGAACATTGGGCTGACGCCTCACGGGGTCGTCGCGATTAACCCCTTGCGATGATCGTGGATTTGTCGCGCTCGCTTGTCAAGCATTCTGCCGGCTGTTGACACATCCAGTTTGCGAGGCCGCCCGAAGACCAGGGAGAAAGGGCCGGGCCTTGGCGCATGCCAAGAGCCGCAGCACCGACTCATTCGTGTTTGATCGTCTTGGCGCACTCGTTGAGCAACTCCAGCGCTCCGGCAACGCCTTCGGTGCGAAAAACCAGCGGCTGTTCGACACCCGTCACTCGCACAGTCATCGATCCGGCACCGGCGATTGCCTTCTGCTCCTCGCTCGTCAGAGCATAGTCGAGATCGACGATATAATCGACCGTGGTCATCGCCGTCATCACCAGCGGCGTGTCGACGTTCCCAAGTTGCAGCGTCGCAGTCACGGGCATGTCGTCCTTGACGGCACCCGGCCACAGGAACACGCGCATGACAATTCCCGTCCAGTCGCGCGTGCGGCCGAACTTCAGGCCGTTATAGGGGGTGGCGGCGAATTCAACCGGATCGCGGTTGGACGCGTCGCACCAGCGCCCGGCGACCGCAACGGTCCAGCGATCGGCCGTTACCGGAAATTCGGTGGCGGAGGCGACGGACGGCAACAATGCAGCAGCCAGGAAAAGAGCTGCACGCAGCAGTTTTCCTGGCCGCCTCATGCGACGGATCCTGGTCAGTGATTGTCCCTCGGCACGCCGCTGGTATGCGCCACATCCTGGTATTTCACCGCCGGCTTCAGCACCATGCCTTCGGAAAACTGGTCGACCATGCCACGCTGGATCTCCTGCCACGGCGTCTGGTGCTTGGGATAGTGATAGCCGCCATTGTTCTGCAGCTCGGCGCGCCGCCGCGTGATCTCGTCGTCGCTGACGAGGATATCGGCGGTGCCCTTCCGCAAATCGACGCGGACACGGTCGCCGGTCTTCAGCAGCGCCAGCCCGCCGCCGATGGCGGCTTCCGGCGAGGCGTTGAGGATCGAGGGCGAACCCGAGGTGCCCGACTGGCGGCCGTCGCCGATACAGGCCAGCGCGTGGATGCCCTTCTTGATCAGATAGGCCGGCGGCTGCATGTTGACGACTTCGGCGCCACCCGGATAGCCGATCGGGCCGGCGCCGCGCATGAACAGGATGGTGTGCTCGTCGATGCCTTGTGCCGGATCGTCGATGCGGGCGTGGTAGTCCTCGGGCCCGTCGAACACCATGGCGTTGCCCTCGAAGGCTTCGGGATCCTTCGGGTTTGACAGATAGCGCTCGCGGAATTCGGGCGAGATGCCGCTGGTCTTCATGATCGCCGAATCGAACAAATTGCCCTTGAGATTGATGAAGCCGGCATTGGCTTTCAGCGGTTCGGCAACCGTGCGGATGACATCGAGGTTCTCGTTGACGGCGCCGCTGCAATTGTCGCCGATGGTTTTGCCGTTGGCGGTCATGGCTTCCGGATAGGGCAGCAGGCCGCCTTTCATCAGTTCGGCGACGACGGCCGGCACGCCGCCGGCATGATGATAGTCTTCGCCGAGATATTCGCCCGACGGCTGCAGATTGACGATGAGCGGAATTTTGAGGCCGATCTTTTGCCAGTCGTCATTGTCGAGCGGCACGCCGAGATGGCGGGCGATGGCGTTGAGGTGGATCGGCGCATTGGTCGAGCCGCCGATCGCCGAGTTGACGACGATGGCGTTCTCGAAAGCCTTGCGGGTCATGATGTCGGACGGCTTCAGATCCTCATGCACCATGTCGACGATTCGCTTTCCCGTCTCGTAGGCGATCTGGCCGCGTTCACGATAAGGGGCGGGGATAGCGGCCGAGCCCGGCAATTGCATGCCGAGCGCCTCGGCCAACGAATTCATCGTGGTGGCGGTGCCCATCGTGTTGCAATAGCCGGTCGACGGCGCCGAGGAGGCGACGATGTCCATGAACTCGTCATAGCCGATCTCGCCGGCCGACAGGCGCTGGCGCGATTCCCAGACGATCGTGCCGGAGCCGGTGCGCTTGCCCTTGTGCCAGCCGTTGAGCATCGGGCCGACCGAAAGCGCGATGGCCGGAATGTTGACGGTGGCCGCAGCCATCAGCATGGCCGGCGTCGTCTTGTCGCAGCCGATGGTGAGCACCACGCCGTCGAGCGGATAGCCGTAGAGCACCTCTACCAGGCTGAGATAGGCAAGGTTGCGGTCGAGCGCGGCGGTCGGCCGCTTGCCGGTTTCCTGGATCGGGTGACACGGGAACTCGAAAGGAATGCCGCCCATCGAGACGATGCCCTCGCGCACCCGCTTGGCCAGTTCGATGTGATGGCGGTTGCAGGGCGACAGGTCCGAGCCGGTCTGGGCGATGCCGATCAGCGGCTTGCCGGACATCAGCTCGGCCCGCGTCAGCCCGTAATTCAGGTAGCGCTCCAGATAGAGTGCCGTCATGCCCGGATTGTCGGGATTGTCGAACCACTCCTGCGAGCGAAATTTTTTCTTGCTGGTGGGGGCGCCTGCCATCATGGTCTCCGTATTTGTATGACAAATCGATATGACAACGCGCGGGAGCAGGCAAGGGCACGCGTCATCCGAATCCGCACTTTGGTGCGATAGACATGCATCTGCCCCCGCGCTAGACGGGATCGAGGTTTGTCAGTCCGCTATCCGGGAGATTTTGATGGCTTTGGTGATCGAGGGCGAGGAACGCATCGCCGCACCCCTGCAAAAGGTGTGGGAAGCGCTGAACGACCCGGATGTTCTGAGACAAACCATTCCCGGCTGCCTAAGCCTCGAGAAAAGGTCGGACACCGAGATGGCAGCGACGGTGGTGCTGAAGATCGGACCGATCAAGGCGACGTTCAACGGCGAGGTGACGCTGAATAATCTCAACCCGCCGCATTCCTACACCATCCAGGGCGAAGGCAAGGGCGGCGTCGCCGGCTTCGCCAAGGGCGGCGCCGACGTCACGCTGACCGAAGACGGGCCGGAAACGACAGTGCTGAGATATGCGGCCAAGGCCGATGTCGGCGGCAAGATCGCCCAGCTCGGCAGCCGGTTGATCGAATCGACGTCGAAGAAACTTGCCGGGCAGTTTTTTTCGAGCTTTGGCGAGAAGGTCGGCGGCTCCCCTCCCCCTTGAGGACCCCTTGAGGGGAGGGTGGCCCGCAGGGCCGGGTGGGGTCCGCAGCGACGTGCTCCGTCTTTTTTAAGTTTAAGTTCGAAGGTCGAGGCGGTTGAGGCGACCCCCTCCCGCCGCGCTTCGCGCGGCACCCGCCCCTCAAGGGGGAGGGGTCACTCGAAGACGATGCTCGGCACCGCGGCTTCGGCCGCGCCGCGCTCTTCATTGACCCTGTCCCAGACCTTCGCGGCGATGTCGCGATAGATTTTCGCCTCGGCGCTATCGGGCTTCGAAACCACCACCGGCGTGCCAGCATCCGAGCTTTCGCGGATACCCATTTCAAGCGGCACTTCGCCGAGGAAGGTGACGCCGAGACGCTCGGCCTCGCGGCGCGCGCCGCCATGACCGAAAATGTCGTAGCGTTTCCCCGTATCGGGAGCGAGAAAATAACTCATATTCTCGACGATGCCCAACAGCGGCACGTCGACTTTCCTGAACATGTTGAGGCCTTTGCGCGCATCGATCAGGGCGAGGTCCTGTGGCGTCGAGACGATGACGGCGCCGGCCAGCGGCACTTGCTGGGCCATAGTCAGTTGCGCGTCGCCGGTGCCGGGCGGCATGTCGACGACGAGCACGTCGAGCGGGCCCCATTCGACCTCTCGCAGCATTTGCGTCAACGCCGACATCACCATCGGCCCGCGCCAGATCATCGGCGTCTCCTCATCGACGAGGAAGCCCATCGACATGACCTTGAGGCCATAATTCTGCATCGGCTTCAGGATCTTGCCGTCGATGGTCTGCGGCCGACCACGAATGTTGAGCAGACGCGGCATGGACGGGCCGTAAATATCGGCATCGAGCACGCCGACCCGCAACCCGTTGGCGGCAAGCCCAAGCGCGATATTGACGGCAGTGGTCGACTTGCCGACGCCGCCCTTGCCGGAAGCGACGGCGATGATCGCCTCGATGCCGGGCACGCCGCGCTTGCCCTGGCTGTGCGAGGCGGGTGCCTGCGGGGCGGGACGCGCAGGTGCAGCCGCCGGGGCGGGCCTCTGAGCAGGTCTTTGCGGAACCGGCGCCTCCATGCCGCCGCCCTTCTTTTCCGCCGTCAGCGCGACAACGGCGCCGGCGACACCGGGGATCGCCTTGACGACACGCTCGGCGGCGGCGCGCAACGGCTCCATCTCCTGGGCGCGGGCGGCGGGAACAGTGATCGAGAAGAACACCTTGGCATCGGCAATGAAAATCTCCGAAACCATGCCGAGATCGACAATGTTGCCGGTGAAGTCCGGTCCGTTGACCGTCTTCAGGCGCTCGATGACGATTTGCTTGGTGACGGGCATGGCAATTTTCCTGGGTGTTCGGCGCTTCAGATAGTGCAGTTTCCGACCAGAACCAAGTCGTGGAACAACGGTTGCCCGGTGTGACCGGGAAACCGGGTCCCGCGAACGGGCATTCCGGCGGGATGACCCTTCGCCGAACAGTCCATGCGACCTATTTCAGTGATCGCATAGGGAACGACAACCAGGGAAGGAGACGATCATGCTCGCCAACAGCAATGCGACGGCCAATCTCGCGGTGAAGGATTTGGCCAAGGCCAGGGCCTTCTATGAGGACATCTTGGGTTTGACGGAGATTCACAATGAGGGTGGCGAACTGATCGTCTATAAAAGCGGCGATACCAGCATCAACGTGTACCGTTCGAACTTCGCTGGGACCAACAAGGCGACGGCTGTGACCTGGATGGTCGGCGACGAGATAGACAATATCGTCAAGGCGTTGAAATCGAAGGGCGTCGCCTTCGAGCACTACGACATGCCCGGCCTGGCGCTGGAGGGCGATATCCATGTCGGCCAGGGCATGAAGGTCGCGTGGTTCAAGGATCCGGACGGCAACATCCTGAACCTGGTGGACAGGTAGGTTCGGCTGCGCTCAATGGGGGCGGCTGCAGACGCCGGCCCGTTCACATCACTTTGCCAGGCCGACCGCGAAGTAGGTAAGAGCCGCGATCGCGGCCGTGGCCGGCAGAGTGACGATCCAGGCGATGACGATGTTGCCGGCGATGCCCCAGCGAACGGCAGAGACGCGGCGGGCAGCACCGACGCCGATGATGGCGCCGGTGATCGTGTGGGTGGTCGACACCGGAATACCGAGCCAGGTGGCGGCGAACAGCGTGATCGCGCCACCGGTCTCGGCGCAGAACCCCTGCATCGGGTTCAGCCGGGTGATCTTCGAGCCCATCGTGTGGACGATGCGCCAGCCGCCGAGCAACGTGCCAAGCGCCAGCGCCGACTGACAGGTGATGACGACCCACAGCGGCACGTAAAAATTCGCGCCGAGCATGCCCTGCGAATAGAGCAGCACGGCAATGATGCCCATGGTCTTCTGCGCGTCGTTGCCGCCATGTCCGAGCGAATAGAGCGAGGCGGAAAAGAACTGCATGACGCGGAAGGTGCTGTCCACGGCGAACGGTGTCTGCCGCACGAACAACCAGGAGACCGCGAGGATCAAGACGAGCGCCAGCAGAAAGCCGGCCGCCGGCGATAGCACGATGGCCGCCGTCGTCTTGCCCAACCCGGCCCAGACGATGGCGCCGGTGCCTGCCTTGGCAACGCCGGCGCCGACCAGTCCGCCAATCAGCGCGTGCGAGCTGCTGGACGGAATGCCGACGAGCCAGGTGACGATATTCCAGACGATGGCGCCGACAAGTGCTGCGAAGATCACTGCCGGCGTGACGATGCTGGCGTCGATGATGCCGGTTCCCAGCGTCTCCGCGACGTGAAGACCGAAGAACATGAAGGCGATGAAATTGAAGAAGGCCGCCCAGAACACAGCATAGTGTGGCCTCAGCACGCGGGTGGAGACGATGGTGGCGATGGAGTTGGCGGCATCGTGCAGGCCGTTGAGGAAATCGAAGAACAGCGCGACGGCGACAAGGCCGACCAGCACGGGAAAGGCTATCGCGACTTCCACTAGACGTTCTCGATGATGATGCCGCTGATTTCATTGGCGACGTCCTCGAAGCGGTCGACCACCTTTTCCAGCTCGCCGTAGATCTCGCTGCCGATCAGATAGGCCATCGGGTCGCTGCGGCCGTGCCGTTTGAACAGGTCCTTCAGGCCCTGCTCGTGCAGGTCGTCTGCCCGGCCCTCCGCGCGCATAACCTCCTCGGCGATGGCGTTGAGGCGCACCGTATGCGCCCCGACCTTGCTGAGCAGCGGGATTGCCTCGGCCACCAACTTGGCGGCCTCGACGATGACGCTTCCCATTTCCTGCATCAGCGGGTCGAATTCTTTCTTTTCGAACAGCCTTACCGTCTTGACGGTCTTGTGCATCATGTCGATGGCATCATCCATCGACTGGATCAGGTCCTTGATGTCGCCGCGGTCGAAGGGCGTGATGAAGGAGCGGCGCACGGCCAGCAGCAATTCCGCGGTGATCTGATCGGCTTCGTCCTCGAGATCGATGATCGTCTGACACCAGCGGTCGACGTCGTTGCCCTGAAGAAGCTGCTGCAGGGCCTCGGCGCCACCGACCACGGTACGGGAATGCCGTTCGAACAGGTCGAAGAAGCGATCTTCGCGCGGCAAAAGCTTGCGGAACCAGCCCAGCATGTTTGACCTCCCGTGGTACCAGTGCATGACCCAGGTTCCATCCACATAGCGCCGCAGTTCGTCGCGGGAAACAGTAAGCCGGCTGAAAGATGTGGATGCGGGCGATTTGCACATGCGGCTTGCGGACGAAGACAATTTCCCCGACCTTGCGCGCTACGATCGGACACATGGTCCGTGACAGGCTCCCGACGGCATGATCGACAAGCTGGAATTCTTTATAGCACTTGCCAAGGAGGAGCATTTCGGCCGCGCGGCGGAGGTGTGCGGCGTCACCCAGCCGACGCTTTCGGCCGGCATCAAGCAGCTGGAGGGCCAGCTCGGCGTGATGCTGGTACTGCGCGGCTCGCGCTTCCAGGGGCTGACGCCGGAAGGCAAGCAGGTGCTGGTGTGGGCGCGCCGCATCGTCGGCGACACCCGCACCATGCGCGAGGAGATGCGGGCGGCGCGCCACGGCCTGTCGGGGCGCATCCGCATCGCGGCGATCCCGACAGCGCTGGCCATGGTGGCGCGATTGACGACGCCGTTTCGGGCAAAGCACCCCGGCGTCACCTTCTCGGTGCTGTCGCGGACCTCGATCGAGGTGCTGTCGCTGCTCGGCAATTTCGACATCGACGCCGGCATCACCTATCTCGACAACGAGCCGCTCGGACGCGTCACCAGCGTGCCGCTCTATGACGAGCGCTATCAGCTGATCACCGCGGTCGGGAACCCGTATTTTGACCGCGACAAAGTGACATGGGCCGAGCTCAGCCAGCTGCCGCTCTGCCTGCTGACGCCGGACATGCAGAACCGCCGCATCATCGACCAGCATCTGGCCGAAGCCGGCGTGCAGGTGCGGCCGACATTGGAATCCAATTCGATGATCGTGCTGTTTTCGCATATCCGTACCGGCAAATGGTCGTCGATCATGCCGCTTAACCTTGCGGAAACGTTCGGTTTTTCCGAGCCGATCCGGGCGATTCCGATCGTCGAGCCGGATGCCAGCCACACGGTCGGGCTGGTGGCGGCACCGCGCGAACCGCACACGCCGCTGGTCTCGGCGCTGTTGGACGAGGCGATGGCGCTGGCGGACGATTTCCGCGGCCGCCGCTAGGCTAGACAATGCTGGTGAACGCGATCGATAGAAGGTTTCTATCGAGCAACGGATCGGCTTTATTGATTTGGCGGGTTTCCTCTGATTTCCTAAGCACTTAGCGGAAGATCGCTACGACAGGGAGGGCGCTGCATGACGATGCAGCCTGCAAGTACCGAGATCGCATCGCGCACGGCGGCGATCATCCACGAGCTAAAAGGCCTCGAAGGCCCGCTGTTGCCCATCCTTCACGGCATCCAGGAAGAGTTCGGCTATGTGCCGCAGGACGCGCTGCCGGTCATCGCCGAGGCGCTGAACATCTCCAGGGCCGAGGTGCACGGCGTCGTCACCTTCTATCACGATTACCGCAGCCGGCCGGCCGGCCGGCATGTGCTGAAGCTCTGCCAGGCGGAAGCCTGCCAGTCGATGGGTTCGGATGCGATTGCCGCCAAGCTCAAATCATTGCTGGGCATCGGTTTCCACGAGACAACCCACGACGGTTCGGTGACGCTGGAGCCGGTCTATTGCCTCGGCCTTTGCGCCTGCTCGCCGTCGGCGATGCTGGACGGCGAGGTGATCGGGCGGCTGGACGACGAAAAGCTCAATGATATCGTTGCCGAGGTGCGCTCATGATCCCGCGTATCTACATTCCCGGCGATTCCGGCGCGCTGGCGCTGGGCGCGGAAAAGGTCGCCAAGGCGGTTCGTACGGAATTGGCCGAGCGCGGCATCGAGGCCAAGATCGTGCGCAACGGCTCGCGCGGCGCCTATTTCCTCGAGCCGATGGTCGAAGTGGCGACGGCCAATGGCCGTGTCGCCTATGGGCCGGTGAAGCCATCCGACGTCAAAAGCCTGTTCGACTGCGGCTTCCTCACCGGCGGCCATCACAAGCGCTGGCTGGGCGCACCGGACAAAATCCCGTTCCTGGCCAGACAGACGCGGCTGACCTTTGCGCGCTGCGGCGTCACCGATCCGCTGTCGCTCGATCACTACAAGGCGCATGACGGGCTGAAGGGCCTGCAGAATGCCGTGGCGATGACGCCGGCCGACATCGTCAGCCAGGTGACCGAGTCCGGCCTGCGCGGTCGCGGCGGCGCCGGCTTCCCGACCGGCATCAAATGGAAGACGGTGCTCGATACGTCGGCCGACCGCAAATACATCGTCTGCAATGCCGATGAAGGCGATTCCGGCACGTTCGCCGACCGCATGATCATGGAAGGCGACCCGTTCGTGCTGATCGAAGGCATGGCGATCGCCGGCATCGCCACCGGCGCGACCAAGGGCTTCATCTATATCCGCTCCGAATATCCGCATGCCGTGGCGGTGATGCAGAAGGCCGTCGAGATCGCCCGCAAGGCCGGCGTGCTCGGCGTCAATGTGCTCGGCTCGCCCAATTCATTCGACATGGAAGTCCGCGTCGGCGCCGGCGCCTATGTCTGCGGCGAGGAGACCGCGCTGCTCGACAGCCTCGAGGGCAAGCGCGGACAGGTGCGGGCCAAGCCGCCGCTGCCGGCGCATAAGGGCCTGTTCGGCAAGCCGACGGTGATCAACAATGTCATCTCGCTGGCCTCGGTGCCGGTGATCATGGACAAGGGCGCTGCCTACTACAAGGATTTCGGCATGGGCCGTTCGCGCGGCACCATCCCGATCCAGATTGCCGGCAACGTGAAGCATCCCGGTCTCTACGAGGCTGCGTTCGGCATGACGCTGGGTGAGATCATCGACGACATCGGCGGCGGCACGGCGACCGGGCGTCCGGTCAAAGCTGTGCAAGTGGGTGGCCCGCTCGGCGCTTATTTCCCGCGCGCGCTGTTCGACACGCCGTTCGACTACGAAGCGTTTGCCGCCAAGGACGGGCTGATCGGCCATGCCGGCATCGTCGTTTTTGACGACAGCGCCGACATGCTGAAGCAGGCACGCTTCGCCATGGAATTCTGCGCCATCGAGAGCTGCGGCAAGTGCACGCCCTGCCGCGTCGGCTCGACGCGCGGCGTCGAGGTGCTGGACCGGCTCGCCCAGAACGTCGAACCGGAAAAGCAGATCGCATTGGTCACCGACCTTTGCAACACGATGAAGTTCGGCTCGCTTTGCGCGCTGGGCGGCTTCACCCCATATCCGGTGATGAGTGCACTCAACCATTTTCCGGACGACTTTCGGCCGACGCCGGTCGCCGAAGCAGCGGAATAGGAGCGGACAGGCATGAACGCGGCATTCGACATCAAATCGCTGGTCCAGGAAATCGACTACGGCACACCCGCCTCTGAAGCCGAACAGCAGGTGACGCTGACCGTCGACGGCAAGTCGGTGACGGTGCCGGCGGGTACGTCGATCATGCGCGCTTCGATGGAAGCGGGCGTCGAAATCCCGAAACTGTGCGCAACCGACATGCTGGACTCGTTCGGCTCCTGCCGGGTCTGCCTCGTCGAGATCGACGGGCGCGGCGGCACGCCGGCCTCGTGCACGACGCCGGTCGGCGAAGGCATGGTCGTGCATACGCAGACCGACCGGCTGAACGCCATCCGCCGCGGCGTGATGGAGCTCTACGTCTCCGACCACCCGGTGGCGTGGGGCGAGACGGCCGGCACCGGCGCCAGCGAATTCGACAAGGTCGTCAGGACGGTCGGCCTGACCGAGAACCGCTACGGCGTGGACGGCCGCAACCACGTCATGCAAGAAAACGGCGTGGCGCCCGGCCATGGCTCGCTGACCATCGACTATATCGCCAGCGATGAATCGAACCCTTATTTCACCTACGATCCGGCGCAATGCATCGTGTGCTCGCGCTGCGTGCGCGCTTGCGAAGAGGTGCAGGGCACGTTCGCGCTGACCATCGAGGGCCGCGGCTTCGAATCCAGGGTCTCGGCCGGCATGCACGAGGCGTTCGTCGATTCCGAATGCGTGTCGTGCGGTGCCTGCGTGCAGGCCTGCCCGACTGATGCGCTGAGGGAAAAGACCGTGCTGGCGAAAGGCCTGCCCGAGCGTTCGACCGTCACCACCTGCGCCTATTGCGGCGTTGGCTGCTCATTCAAGGCCGAGGTCAAGGGCGACGAGGTCATTCGCATGATGCCCTACAAGGCGGGCAAGGCGAACCACGGCCACTCCTGCGTCAAGGGCCGCTTCGCCTATGGCTATGCGACGCACAAGGACCGGATCCTGAAACCGATGATCCGCGAGCGGGTCAGCGATCCGTGGCGCGAAGTGTCGTGGGAAGAGGCGCTCACCCATACGGCGAACGAATTCCGCCGCATCCAGTACCAGTACGGCCGCACCTCGATCGGCGGCATCACCTCCTCGCGCTGCACCAACGAGGAGACCTACCTCGTCCAGAAGCTGGTCCGGCAGGGCTTCCGCAACAACAATGTCGACACCTGCGCCCGTGTCTGCCATTCGCCGACCGGCTATGGCCTCGGCCAGACCTTCGGCACCTCCGCCGGCACGCAAGATTTCGATTCGATCGAGCAGACGGACGTCATCCTGCTCATCGGCGCCAATCCGACCGATGCGCATCCGGTGTTCGCCTCGCGCATGAAAAAGCGCATGCGCCAGGGCGCCAAGCTGATCGTGCTCGATCCGCGCCGCACCGACATCGTGCGCTCGGCCCATGTCGAGGCGCAGTACCATCTGCCGCTGAAGCCGGGCACCAACGTCGCCATGCTGACCGCGCTTGCCCACGTCATCGTCACCGAAGGCCTGTTCGACGAGGCCTTCATCCGCGAGCGCTGCGACTGGGACGAGTTCCAGGACTGGGCGTCGTTCGTGGCACTGCCGGAAAACAGCCCGGAGGTCGTCGGCCAGCTTGCCAATGTCGATCCCGACGACATACGCGGCGCAGCGCGGCTCTACGCTCGCGGCGGCAACGGCGCGATCTATTACGGCCTCGGCGTGACCGAGCACAGCCAAGGCTCGACCACCGTCATCGCCATTGCCAACCTTGCCATGGCGACCGGCAATATCGGCCGGCCGGGCGTCGGCGTGAACCCGCTGCGCGGCCAGAACAATGTGCAGGGCTCCTGCGACATGGGTTCGTTCCCGCACGAGCTTCCCGGCTATCGTCATATTTCAGGCGACGCGGTGCGCGCGATCTATGAGAGCCTGTGGGGCGTCAAGCTCGACGAAGAGCCCGGCCTGCGCATCCCCAACATGCTGGACGCAGCCGTCGATGGTTCGTTCAAGGGCCTCTATGTGCAGGGCGAGGACATCCTGCAGTCGGACCCCGACACCAAGCATGTCGCCGCCGGCCTGGCGGCGATGGAATGCGTGGTGGTGCACGATCTCTTCCTCAACGAGACGGCCAACTACGCGCATGTCTTCCTGCCCGGCTCGACTTTCCTCGAGAAGGACGGCACCTTCACCAATGCCGAGCGCCGCATCAACATGGTGCGCAAGGTGATGGAGCCGAAATGCGGCTATGCCGACTGGGAAACGACGCAGGAGCTCGCCAAGGCGCTCGGCCTCGACTGGACCTACACGCATCCCTCCGAGATCATGGACGAGATCGCCAAGACCACGCCGAGCTTCGCCGGCGTTTCCTTCGACCTCCTCGACAGAGTGGGTTCGGTGCAGTGGCCCTGCAACGAGAAGTCGCCGGAAGGCACACCGATCATGCATATTGGCGGCTTCGTGCGCGGCAAGGGCAAGTTCATCCGCACCGAATATGTCGCGACCGACGAGAGGACCGGGCCGCGCTTCCCGCTGCTGCTGACCACCGGCCGCATTCTGTCGCAATACAATGTCGGCGCGCAGACCAGGCGCACCGACAACGTGGTCTGGCATAGCGAGGACCGACTGGAGATCCATCCGCATGACGCCGAAAATCGCGGCCTGCGCGACGGCGACTGGGTGCGGCTGACCAGCCGTTCCGGCGAGACGACGCTGCGCGCGCTGATCACCGATCGGGTGTCGCCGGGCGTGGTCTATACGACGTTCCACCATCCCGACACCCAGGCGAACGTCATCACCACCGACTTCTCCGACTGGGCGACCAACTGCCCGGAATACAAGGTGACGGCGGTGCAGGTCGGCGCGTCCAACGGCCCGTCGGAATGGCAGCGCGACTATGACGAGCAGGCAAAGCAAAGCCGACGCATCGCCTCGCTGGAAGCAGCGGAGTAACCTTGACCGCGCGCCGCAAAGCCATTGCGCAGATCTCGCGGCTGGCGCGCCGCGCCGGCGGCACTCAAGCCGCCAACCGGATGGTGCCGGAAGAGACGCCGGTGGCGTTCTCCTTTGCCGGCACCACGCACGCTGTGATGATGGCAAGCCCGGCCGATTTCGAGGATTTCGCGCTCGGCTTCTCGCTGACCGAAGGCATCATTGCGGCACCTGATGAGATCGAGGCGATCGAGGTCGAGGATCATGGCGCCGGTATCGACATCCAGATCCGGCTGAAGGACCAGGCCAACACCCGGTTCGAGTCGCGGCGGCGCAGGCTGGCCGGCCCGGTCGGCTGTGGGTTGTGCGGCATCGAATCGATCGAGGAGGCGATGCGCTCGGTCGATGCGGTCGGTGTGTCAAAGCTGACACTTCAGGCCGACGACATTGTCCGCTCGGTCAAGCTGCTGTCGAAGCTGCAGCCGCTGCATGCCGAGACCGGTGCCGTCCACGCCGCCGGTTTTTACGTCCCCGGCAAGGGCATCGTCATGGCGCGCGAGGATGTCGGCCGCCATAATGCGCTGGACAAGCTGGCCGGGGCGCTGGCCAGAGCCGGCATTGACGGCGCCAGCGGTGCCGTAGTCGTCACGTCGCGCGTTTCGGTCGAGATGGTGCAGAAAACGGCGGCGATCGGCGCGGCCGTCATCATTGCCGTCTCGGCGCCGACCGCGCTTGCCATCCGCACCGCGGACGACGCCGGCATGACGCTGGTGGCGCTGGTGCGCGGCGACGATTTCGATATTTTCACCCACCCTGACCGCGTGGTTTCCGGAGTTGCCAAGCATGTCGCATGACGAAGGCCACCTCATGAGCACCAGCGAGAAGCTGGTCCGCATGGCCAACCAGATCGCTGCCTTTTTCCACTCCAAGCCGCGCGAGCAAGGCATTGCCGGCGTCGCCGAGCACATCAACAAATTCTGGGAACCGAGGATGCGCCGGCAACTGTTCGAGATGCTGGACAGCGGGCGCGAGGGCTTCGACGAGCTTGTCGTCGCCGCCGCGCCCAGGATCAAGCGGCCGAGCCGCGCCTGAGGGCGCCGGTTTTAGCGTCGGCGGAGCGAAGACCGAGACCGCCGCGTCACAGAAGTAGCCGCCGCCGGCCTATATTCACTCGCTCTAAAGTTTCATCTGACGCAAGCCGCGCGCCTCTGCTATGATCGGCGATAAGAAATCGTCGGGTCGAGCGGACAAATCTCGTGAGGCCGATCGAAACTCGATACGCGCTTAGCGGCGACGTGCGGATCGCCTATCAGGTGGTCGGCCAGGGATCGTTCGATCTCGTCTTTGTGCCGGGCTTCATTTCCAATCTCGACCTGCACTGGGAAGACGAGGGCTACAGCCGGCTGTTGAAGCGGCTTTCGGCGTTCTCGCGCCTGATTCTGTTCGACAAGCGGGGCACCGGTCTGTCCGACCGCGTCGATGCCCACCACCTGCCCAGCCTTGAAACCCGCATGGACGACGTGCGCGCGGTGATGGATGCGGCCGGCAGCGGCCGCGCCGCCTTGCTTGGCGCTTCGGAAGGCGCGCCGATGGCAATGCTGTTCGCCGCCACCTACCCGGAGCGGACGCGGGCGCTGACGCTTTATGGCGGCTATGCGCATTTCCACAAATGGGTGATGCCGCCGGAACGCCTTGAGGCGTTCATCGCGACGGCGGAGACCGCATGGGGCACCGGCGCCACCCTGCCGCATTTCGCGCCCGGCCGCGTCGACGATCCGCGTTTCGCCACATGGTGGGCGCGCTTCGAGCGGCTGTCGGCGAGCCCGACCGCGGCAATCGCCCTGGCCCGCATGAATGCAGCTATCGACGTGCGCGGCGTGCTGGCGGCGATCAGCGCACCGACGCTGCTCATCCATCGCCGCAACGACGCGCGCGTCGACCCGGAGGCCAGCCGCTTCCTGGCAAGGAAGATCCCGAATTCGCGGCTGGTCGAGGTGGCCGGGCGCGACCACCCGATCTGGACCGGCGATATCGACCGGGTGGCCGATCTGATCGAGGAATTCCTGACCGGAGCGCGCGCCGTTGCCGAGGCCGAGCGCGTGCTGGCTGCACTGCTGGTCACCCGGATCTACGACACGGCGCGGCTTGGCGACCGCATGTGGAGCGAGCGCAGCCAGCGTTTTCAGGAAACATGGCGGCTGCTGGTCGGGCGCCATGGCGGCCGCCCGGCCGGCACGCATGGCGAGCTGATGATGGCGCGCTTCGACGGCCCGGCGCGGGCCGTACGCTGCGCGGCGGCGCTGCGCGATGCGGCGCAGGAGATCGGCGTCCTCAGCGCGCAGGGCGTGCATGTCGGCGAGGTCGAGTTGCGTGGGCCGCCGACGGGGTTGACGGCGCGCGTGACGATGCAGCTTGCCGCGCATGCCGGGCGCGGCGACATCCTCGCTTCGCGGCTGGTCGCCGACCTCGCCGCCGGTTCAGGCCTTCATTTCAATGACGCCGGGCGCATCGCGCTTGACGAGCTGGATGAGCCGCTGGCGCTGGTGCAGGCGACCTCGGAACAGCATCTGGAGCCGGCCTGCCGGCCGAAGGCCAAGGCTGCCGAGCCGGCCGCACTGACGGCGCGCGAAAGCGAGGTGGTGAACCTCATCGCCGATGGCAAGAGCAATGCCGCGATCGCCGCCGAACTCGGGCTGAGCGAACACACCGTCAAGCGCCACGTCGCCAATATTCTGCTCAAGCTGGACCTGCCGTCGCGGGCGGCGGCGGCGGCGTTCTCGGCCCGGCACGCTGGCCCGCACGGGCCATAGGAGCCATGGCGCTTTCGGGCGAAGCGGCCGGGCATGCGTAAGCGCTATCACTTCGTCCCATGCAGGCCAGGCGGATATCGCCGGGAAAGGCGCTGCGAAGGGAGGAATAAAATGCTGAAGTCGACACTCAAATCACTGGTGCTGGCGGCAGGCGTTGGCGCGCTGTTGGCGATCGTTCCTGCCAAGGCCGAAGACGCCTCGGCGACGGCTGCCTACAAGGACATCCAGGCAACGCTCGGCTCGGTACCGGACATGTTCAAGACGCTGCCGGACGTCGCCGTTGCCGGCGCCTGGGCCGAGATCAAGGGCGTGCAGCTCAACCCGAACACCGCGCTCGACGGCAAGACCAAGGAATTGATGGGCCTCGCCGTCGCCTCGCAGATCCCCTGCCAGTACTGCATCTATTTCCACACGCAGGCGGCCAAGCTCAATGGCGCCAGCGACGAGGAGATCAAGGAGGCCGTGGCGATGGCGGCGATCGTGCGGCACTGGTCGACGATGCTCAACGGCAGCCAGGTCGACTTCACCGCCTTCAAGAAGCAGTCCGATGAGGTGTTCGCGGCCGTCAAGGCCAAGTCGCAGTGAAAGACCACTGCCCGGCGGCGAGCGCCGGGCGGTTCTGATCAATTGAACGCCCGGTGAAGACGGGCCAATGGAGGATAAAATGCTGACCAAGACACAGACGGTAGACGGTGCGGCGATCAAGAAGGCGATCGAGGGCCGTGACGGAAAATTGCTGTCGAGCTTCTATGCCGACGATGCATTGGTGCGGGTGATCGACCGCAACAACCCGCCGAGCAAGCCGCGTGAAATCCACGGACGCGCGGCGATCACCACGTTCTGGGACGACATCTGCAGCCGGGCGATGACCCACAAGGTCGACACCACCATCGCCGACGGCAACAGTCTCGCCTTCACCCAGGCCTGCTCCTATCCGGACGGGACCAAGGTGTTCTGCGCGGCGATGCTGGAGTTGAAGAACGGCCTCATCGCACGGCAGACGGTCGTGCAGGCCTGGGACGAGTGAGGCGGCCATGTTCAGCGCCAGATGGCAGATCGACGCCAGGTTCGGGCACAAGCAGACCGTGCTCGACCTGTTGAAAAAATGGGAACGCGAGATCGGCTCGCAGGTCGGTCTCGACGACCTCAAGTTCCAGATCATGACCGGATCGATCGGCGCGCGGGAGGCGACGATCGAGTCCCACCACCAGGTCGAGAGCCTCGCCCAGCTGGAAGAGTTCTTCGCCAGGATCGGCAAGATCGACGCGCACGCCAAATGGGGCAAGGAGATGGAGCCCTATGTCGTGTCGGGCACCAGCCTATGGAACATCTACCGCATCGTGGAATAGCTGTCCGGCCATCTCCCTTCTCCCCGTCACTTACGGGGAGAAGGTGGCGGCAGCCGGATGAGGGGCAGCGCCCACATCTACAATTACGGAGAGCAACCCCTACTCGCTCTCGCCGTCCAGCGCCGGCACCGACACGCCGGCAAGCTCGGCCGCGAGCAGCCGCGACGCACTGGCGCGTGCGATCCGCAGCATCAGCGCCTTGCGCGTCGCCGCTGCCATGCGGTGCTCGGGCGCATCGCGCAAAATCTCGGCACCGTAGCCGTCGGAGAGAATGAAGCCGCACTCCTCCGGAAAGATCTCCTGGGGTACGCCGGGATGGGTGGCGAAGAAGAAGCGGTCGGAATGCAGCCGGTAGTCAGGCCATTTGCGGTCGACCCTGAAATCCTCGACCGAGGATTTGATCTCGATGATCCAAATGTCGCCGTGGCGGGTCAGCGCGACGAGATCGGCGCGCCGGCCGGTGGCCAGCGACAGTTCGGGCAAGACATGCGCGCCCATATCCCTGAGCAGCCGCTGCACGCCGCGCCTGACCAGCATGGCGCGCTCCGACTGGCGGCCGTCGATGAGCGGATTGAGGGAAATCGGTGAGATGATCGGCATGGCGGCACCATGCCAGATTTTGTTCACGATTTGAACCTGTTTTTGATGGGCGATTACGCACTTTACAAACACGGCGATGTGCCTGATACCTTGAATCCACAGTAGGAATCCGGGTTATGAGTGTCCTTTTCGAGCCACACTTCCACAACGAAGAAGCTGCTTTCGAACGGCTGGAGACGGGCAAGAAGGCCCGTTAGGCAATGGCTGAGTCACAATGAGCGTCGTGAGCGGTGTGGTGCTTTGTACGTCTTCTGTTGAAGATCGATCGAGCCCGAACGGCCTGCCCATTCTCTTCGAGAGCATACAGGAATGGCTGGCAGAGCGCGCCCCCTTCCAACAACTTAACAGCGTCGAGGATAGCTTTGGCGGCAGCAAGCACCCGCAAATGTTTGTAGCCGGTGGTGGCTTCAACCATTTCCCTGAAGACGATTTTGCGGCCTACGTGATGTTGTTGCCTTGGCAAAACCCAGAAAACGTTGTGCTGGTGATCGAGCCCGAAGAAGGGCCTACCCGTGTCTTCAGGCCTTCCTGTTTGTAAAGTACATAATTGCCTTTTGAGAAACGATAGAGGCCCACCCTACCCAAGGCGGGCCGCTCGCGTTAGCAATGCAATTCCTACGGGTGAGGGGAGCTATGTTTTCGCGAGGCGTCGCCGTTGATCTAATATTCACCGCTGCAGGCCCGATAGTGGTCGCAGCTTAATCAAAAAGGTGGCGAAGCGTGGTTACTGAGAATGCAAGTTTGACGGTCGAGCAGACTAGGCTCAATAGGATGCTCACTCGGGGCATCGTATTTTCCGTTGTTTGGCTTGCCGGTTTCGGGTCTTCTTATGCGCTTTACCAGGGGCTTCTGGCGCGACGGATGATAAAAATGAATCCCATGCTTCGGGGAAATGGCCGCGCCTGGTGGTGCATCATTGTGGGGGGCTTGGGGCCGCAGCCTTATGTGCGATAGTTGGCGCCGGCATTTTCAACGCCATGACACAACCCTAGGTCAAACATCGCCTGCCGATCCGGTGTTGGGTCCATATTGATATGGAGGTCCCGTTCAATGAGTGCATAAATGCGTTTGGTCTCACCCCGCGCGCCCTGCCTATGAGGGCGGTACTCCGGACGAAGATCGTGCGGACTTTTCCGGCGATTATCTGTTCGACAAACCCAAAGACGAATAGGAATATGGTCCTCGACCGGCCGGCATCAACATTTTAAGATGCGTCTATAATTGATTACAGCGGAACAAATCAGCGCCGGTGGGCTGGCTGGAGGTCTGAGTGGGAATTGAACCCACTACGTCGGTTTTGCAGACCGATGCGTCACCGTCCCGCCCTCAGACCTCGGTGCCTCTATGCCCAATCCATCAGCGCAGTCAACCCGTCGATGCCAGGATACCCAGCCGTCGCCGAAGCACGCTTGTCACCAGCCGTCCGCCACCCGCATATCCTCCAAAATCGGGCAGTCGGGCCTGTCGTCGCCGTGACATGCGTAGATATTCGACTTTTAACTAGCCGGCATCATGCCCTCCAGGGCAATGATCCTGGTCTTTGCGGAGCGTTCGCGGATGGCTTTGAGCCGGCCGTATTCTGGAGAGTCGTACCATGCCATGAGGGAGGCCATATCCGGGAATTCGACGATGACGAGGCGATGAGGCTCCCAGTCGCCTTCCAGCACTTTGGTGGGTCCGCCACGAGCGATATATCTTCCTCCGTAGCGCGCTTCGGTTGCCGGCACTTCCCTGCGGTATTCCTCGAAAACGGCGGCGTCGGTTATGGCGACATCAGCAATAAGATATGCTGCCATTGATCTTACTCCCTCAAGGAGGGGATTGAAGCACGTCCATTAGCATTCCCGCAACTAAGCCGGCCGAACTACCCAGCCTAGGGGATGGCCGGCCGTATATTTTTGACACACCGGCTCGGAAACGACTCGCGTTCCCCCGGATCGCGGCGCTTACTATGTCTTCGTGGGGGGCAGCTCTGGGAGGAGACGAACCATGCCGATGTATCTCACGCAATTCAGCTACGAGCCCGGAACCTGGGCGCGCTTGATCGAAAACCCCGAGGACAGACGCGAGGCTGCCCGTTCCTACATCGAGTCGGTCGGCGGAAAGCTGCACGGCTTCTGGTACGCCTTCGGAGAGCACGATGGCTGGAATCTGTGGGAGGCGCCGGACAATGTGTCCATGGCATCTGTCATGCTTGCCATTGGTGCGGGAGGCGCGCTCAGCTCATACCAGACCACCGTGCTGTTAAGTGTCGAAGAGACGATGGAAGCCCTTGGGAGGGCGAAGTCGATCCGGTATCGCCCACCGGGATCATAAGGACGCCTTGCGGCTTTGCCGAGTTTCGAGGCATAGCCGCCGGCCGCGCCCTGCTGCATCGTGAATTCGTCGACGCGGTTCTACGCCGCCGCCGAAGCACTCTTCTCGCCGGCCGGCGCCGCCCGCGCAATATCCTCCAAAATCGGGCAGTCCGGCCTGTCGTCGCCGTGGCAGGCGTGGATCAGCTTCTGCAGGGTTGCCCGCATCGACTGCAGCTCACGTATCTTGTCCTCGATTGCCGTGACATGCGCGGCGGCGATCTCGCGGACGTCGTGGCTGGCGCGGCTGCGATCCTGGTAGAGCGCCATCAGCTGGCGGCAGTCGTCGATGGAAAAACCGAGATTGCGGGCGCGGCGCAGAAACGCCAACCGGTGGATGTCATCGCCCGAATAGTCGCGGTAACCGTTGTTGGCACGCGCAGGCGAGATCAGGCCGATCTCCTCGTAGTAACGGATGGTCTTGGCCGGCAGGCCAGAACGCTGGGCAGCGTCACCGACATTCATGGTGATTTCCTCGTCTGCTGGTTCTTGTTCTTGGCCCATTGATTTTGCAGCATAATCCTGCGGGGGCTGTTGCCGAAATGCCATAGTCGCTGGTTTACCGGCACGCAAGCCCATGGATATAGGCATCGCCCGCTTGGCAAGCAAAGCAAATGCCAGCATGAATGAAGATGAAAAAGCGGCCGACTCGAGCCGCTGTTGTTTGGGCAGGGCATCGGACCTTTTCATGCGCATGAAGTCACTTGCAATCGTCGCGGCCCTGGCGCTGTCGACGGCTGTCGCCGGTTGCAGCACCATCGGCTCGCAGATCTTCACCAACGACTATGGCGCGGTGACCGATGCCGGCTATCACCTGCCGCGCATCCCCATCGAAAAGGTGCCGTTCAAATACCGCCGGCAGATCGTCGACTACGACACCAAGGAAAAGCCGGGCACCATCATCGTCGATACGCAGAACAAATTCCTCTACTTCGTCATGGGCGACGGCGAGGCGATGCGCTACGGCATCGGCGTCGGCCGTGAGGGTTTCGAGTGGCACGGCACCGCCCATATCGCGCTGAAGCGCGAATGGCCGACCTGGACGCCGCCTTCGCAGATGATCAGGCGCCAGCCGGAGCTGGCCAAATTTGCCAGCGGCATGGATCCGGGACTGAAGAACCCGCTCGGCGCGCGCGCCATGTACCTGTTCAACAAGGGCGGCGATATGGGCTACCGCCTGCATGGCAGCCCGGAATGGAATTCGATCGGCAAGGCGATGTCGTCGGGCTGCATCCGGCTGATGAACCAGGACATTATCGACCTCTACGACCGCACCTCGGTCGGCGCCAAGGTCATCGTCTTATAAAACTATCCTTACGCGGACCGTCTAGGCAACACAGACGTCGCAAACAGAAAACCGGGCACTTGGCCCGGTTTTTTGTTTTTTGCCGTTTGTATTTGGAAGCGCGGAAACCGCGTCAGGCTGTCGGCGGAGCAGAAATATCAGGAGACCTGTTCGACGTGCTGCACTTCCGGCACAAAGTGCCGGAGCAGGTTCTGGATGCCGTGCTTCAGCGTCGCCGTCGACGACGGGCAGCCGGCGCAGGCGCCTTTCATGTGCAGGAACACGGTGCCGTTCTCGAAGCCGCGGAAGGTGATGTCGCCGCCATCCTGGGCCACCGCCGGGCGCACCCGCGTGTCGAGCAGTTCCTTGATGGTGATCACCAGCTCCTCGTCGGCCTTGTCGTAGAATTCGCCGGTCTGGCTGGTCTCGGCGGCGGGGCCGGCCCTGGCCATCACCGGGGCGCCGGACATGAAATGCTCCATGATGGCGCCGAGGATCGCCGGCTTCAGATGCTGCCAGTCGGGGCCGTCCTTGGTCACGGTGATGAAATCATAACCGAAGAAGACGCCGGTAACGCCGGGAATCTCGAACAGCCGGCCGGCCAGCGGCGAAGCCGTCGCGGCACTGTCGGCATCGCGGAAATCGGCGGTGCCTTCAACAAGCACTTCCTTGCCGGGCAGGAATTTCAGCGTCGCCGGGTTTGGCGTCGACTCGGTCTGGATGAACATGGCCGTCTCCGTGCCCGTTTCGGGCAACTAGTTTGGAATAATTCTAATTAGGCTTTATCCGCCCGACATTCAAGCGAAAGGCATCGCTGCAACCGGCCGCAGGCGGAATGTTTTACCCCCGGCCCCGAGCGAGGCGCGCTCAGGCGAGGCTGTCGATCTCTTCGTCCGACAGGTTCTGCGGCACCACGGTGACCGGAATGGGAAACGCGGCGCCCTTGCCGGCGACCGCGCCGACCAGCGGCCCAGGCCCTTCCTTGCCGGCGCCTGCCGCCAGCACCAGGATGGCGATGTCCTGGTCTTCCTCGATCAGCTTGTGGATCTCTTCGGTCGGCTTGCCTTCGCGCACCACCAGCTCCGGCTCGATGCCGAGCTTCTGGCGCACCTTGTTGGCGTAGCTGTCCAGTGCCGCGCGCGCCGTGGCGGTCGCCTCCTCGCGCATGATCTTCTCGACGCCCAGCCAGTGCTGGAAATCGTCGGGCTCGATGACATAGAGCAGCACCAGCACGCCGCCCGTGCTTTGCGCCCGCTTCGAGGCGTAGGCGACGGCGCGCTCGCATTCCGGCGTATCGTCGATGATCGCCAGGAACTTGCGGCGATGACCGGCTTCGCGGCTGAGGCGTTTGGAGACCATATTCACCCTGTTCGATGGTTTCGGTTCGCAATCTGCCACCGCCACAGCCCGCCCGCAAGCGACCGGCGGCTGTGGCGATAGGGCGCCGCTCTAAGCTCAGCCTTGCAGCAGGCCGATAATGTCGCGCACGGTCTTCATCGTCGCTTCGGCCAACGTACCGGCGCGCTCGCCGCCATCCCGCAGCACCGCGTCGACATAGGTGCGGTCGCCGGAGATGCGGCGCATCTCGCCGGCGATCGGCGCCAGCTTTTCCACCGCGAGATCAGCCAGTGCCGGCTTGAACACCGAAAACTGCTGGCCGCCGAACTCTTGCAGCACCGCCTCTTTCGATATCTCGGCAAGACCGGCATAGATGCCCACAAGGTTTTCCGCTTCCGGCCGGCCGGCAAGGCCGTCCAGTTCGCCCGGCAAGGCTTCCGGGTCGGTCTTGGCCTTGCGGATCTTCTTCGAGATGGCATCGGCATCGTCGGTCAGATTGATGCGCGACAGGTCGGACGGGTCGGACTTCGACATCTTCTTCGAACCGTCGCGCAGCGACATGATGCGCGCCGCCGGGCCGCCGATGACCGGCTCGGTCAGTGGGAAATAGCCGTTCACGGTCTCTTCGCCTACCTGCATCTCGACGCCGACACCAAGCGCTGCGATGCGGTCCGAAAAGTCGTTGTTGAATTTCTGCGCAATGTCGCGGGTCAGCTCCAGATGCTGCTTCTGGTCGTCGCCGACCGGCACATGGGTGGCGCGGTAGACGAGGATATCGGCGGCCATCAGGCTCGGATAGGCGAGCAGGCCGAGCGAGGCGTTCTCGCGGTCCTTGCCGGCCTTGTCCTTGAACTGCGTCATGCGGTTCATCCAACCGATCCGCGCCACGCAGTTGAAGATCCAGGCGAGCTCGGCGTGCTGCATCACCCGCGACTGGTTGAAGACGATGTGCTTGGCCGGATCGATGCCGGAGGCGAGAAACGCCGCGGTGATCGAACGCGTCTGGTCCTGAAGGTCCTCATAGACGAGCTGCGCGGTCAGCGAATGCAGGTCGACGACGCAATAGATGCAGTCGGAGGTGTCCTGCAGGGCGACGAATTTCTTGATGGCGCCGAGATAATTGCCGAGATGCAGATTGCCGGTCGGCTGGACGCCGGAAAAGACGAGTGGCTTGAAGGCGGTCATGGTGTTTCCTTGGCTTGTGGAGGGCCGTTTCGCGCGCGGCGAAAGTCTTGCGACGGCGCGCTTATGGACGAGAGCGAGGAGACGATCAAGAGGGTGTCGACTGGACGGCGCAGGGCTTTGGCTTCGGCCGAGCAGAAGGCTGTTTGAAGGGGATGTCGCCGATCAGAAACAAAAACCCGCCTTGCGGCGGGTCCTCGGCGCGAATCAGCACCATAGCCAAATTAGTAGCATAGCTGCCGGCACAAAGCAAGAACAAAATAGCTCGCCTTGGCGATTGCGTTCAATTTGGCTCAGGCCCGCATTGACGCATTGATGTAGATAGCTACCATTTGCTACACACAACGGAAGCAAAACAATGACGATCAACATCAACAACAAGGAAGCGGACAGCCTGACGCGGGCTTTTGCCAGGCTTGAAGGTGTCGGCATCACCGAGGCAATCGTGATCGCCATGCGCGAAGCTCTGGAGCGCCGGCGCAACCGCGAGACGCCGCTGGAGACGGCGGCACGGCTCCGGGCTGAGTTCGGTATTGAGCTGAGCGAGCAGGCGCGCAACCCGCTGCCGCGCTCGGTCTACGACGAATTGTCCGGCGAAGACTGATGTTCATCGACGCAGCCGCTATCGTTGCAATACTGAGCAACGAGCCCGAAGCCCAGCGCTGCGCGCAGGCGGTCATGAAAGCGTCGGCTCCGTTCACGTCGGCGATCGCGGTTTGGGAAGCCGCGATGGCGCTTTCGCGATCGGAAAAGCTGGCCATATCGGTCGCCATAAGCCTGGAGATAGTCAGCCGTTTTCTCGAAGAGCGTGGAATCACCTTGCGGGAGCTTCCGCCTGCCTCGGACGCAGCATCTCTGTCTGTCGAGGCTGCGTCGCGGTTTCGCGGCAACGCTGGCCGCCTGAACATGGCCGACTGTTTCCACTATGCCTGTGCGCGCTACTACGCCGTTCCGATGCTTTCGACGGCGGACGAATTCCGCTTCACGGATCTGGAGACTGTTCCTTGACCGGCTGGGACCCCTTCCGCCCGATATTGCGCCGGATCATGCCGAAATCGGCGCCGCCGGTGGCGAAGGCGGTGACGAAGTAAAGCAGCGCCCCGCCGGCGACGAGCGCAAGCAGGGTTACCGCCTTGATCACCAGCGGCGAGCCGGAGGCGAGCCTTGCGGCGAACCAATGCTCGGCAAAATAAAGCGCCGCGGCCATCACCGCCGCCGACAGCACCAGCCGCGGAATGCGCTTCATGAGCGGCACGTCGCGGCCCCAATGGCCGCGCCGGACCAGCACGGCGAGCAGCATGAACGCATTGACCCAGCCGGCGACGGCGGAGGCAACCGCGATGCCGGGCGCGCCCATCGTCGGAAACAGCGTCAGCGCGGTTGTAACGTTCACCGCCACCGAGATGGCGGCGAAAATCATCGGCGTGCGCGTGTCCTCGCGGGCGAAATAGCCTGGGGTGAACGCCTTGATCAGCACGAAGGCCGGGAGGCCGAGGCCGAAAATCGCCAGGATTGCCGCGACCGTCGGCGTCGAATTGTTGGCGGCAAAGGCGCCGCGCTCATAGACCAGCCGCACGATCGGCTCGGACATGACCAGCAGCGCCGCCGCCGCCGGCAAGGTCATGAACAAAGTGAACTCGACCGAGCGGTTCTGCAGATTGGCCGCCTCGATCAGATTGCCTGACTTCAGCGCCCGCGACAGTTCCGGCAAAAGCACGATGGCGACGGCGACGCCGACGACGCCCAACGGCAGCTGGTAGATGCGGTCGGCATAGGCCAGCGACGACACCGCGCTGTCCTGGGCGGAGGCGATCGCCGTGCCGATCAGCTGGTTGATCTGGGTGATGCCGCCGGTGATCGCCGCCGGCAGCGCCAGGATCAGCAGCCGCTTGACGTTCGGTGTCATCTTCGGCCGGCGGAAGCCGATCGAGATGCCGGCATGGCGCACCGCCGCCCAGACGATCGCCAGCTGCACCAAACCGGCCGCCAGCACACCCCAGGCCAGCCCGAAACCGACGGTGCGGGCGTCCGAACCCTTGTACCAGGCATAGGCAAGCACCGCGATGAGGATGACGTTGAGGAACACCGGCGCCACCGCGGCGGCGAAATAGCGGCGCAGCGAATTCAGCATGCCGGCCATCATGGCGCCGAGCGACATGCAGATCAGGTAGGGGAACATGACGGTTGCCAGCGCGACCGTCGTTTCGAATTTTCCCGGCGTGTCGGCAAAGCCCGGCGCCACCAGGTAGCGCACGATCAGCGGCATCGCCAGTTCCATGGCGATGGTCAGCGCCAGAAGCGCCGTGAACAAGACGCCGAACACCTCTTCGGAAAAGCGCTTGGCGCCGTCGGTGCCGTGCGTTTCGATCTCCTTGGCGAATAGCGGCACGAAGGCGGCGTTGAAGGCGCCTTCGGCGAACAGCCGGCGAAAGGTATTGGGGAACTGGAAGGCGGCGTTGAAGGCGTCGGCGATCGGCCCGGTGCCGAGTGCCGCAGCCATCAGCATCTCACGGCCGAAGCCGAGGGCGCGGCTCATCAGCGTGCCGGAAGCGACCGTCGCGAATTTCTTGACAAGGCTCATGCGCTTGGAGACTGCCTGTAGGATTGGGGCAAATGGAAGGTAACAGTCACTCGGCGGCCGCTTTGGTCTTGCCGCGCTCGGACGCCGTGCCTTCGAGCACCGCGATCAGCCTGTTGCGAATGGTCGCCGTGCGCGACGGGCTGTCGATCTTCTGGCCGGTGAGGTCGGTGACGTAGAACGTGTCGATGACCTTTTCGCCGAAGGTGGTGATGTGGGCCGAGGCGATGTCGAGCGACAGGTCCGACAGCACGCCGGTGATCTCCGACAAAAGGCCTGGCCTGTCCAGTCCTTCGACCTCGATCACCGAGAACCGGTTCGACAGGGTGTTGCGGATCTCGGCCCGCGGCGGGATGCGGAAAACCTTGGCGCCGCGCCGCGGCTTGGTGCGCTTCTCGATCATCTCCGGCAGCCAGCTCTTGCCCGACAACACGTCCTCGATCAGCCGGCCGACGCGTTCGGCACGGCGGCGCTCGTCTTCGTCGAGGTCGAACTCCCTCGAGATCAGGATGGTGTCCAGCGCGCGGCCGTCCGAGGTGGTGAAGATCTGCGCGTCGACGATGTTGCCGCCGGCCGCCGCACAAGCACCGGCAATCACCGAGAGCAGGCGCGGATGATCCTGCGCCAGCACCGTGATCTCGGTCACCGCCTCGAACTGGTGGGTCTTGACCATGGTGGCGAGCTTCTTGCCGGCGTGGTCGGCCTCGCGGATGAATTCGGCATGGCGCAGCTGGTCGGGAAGATCGACCGCCAGCAGGTAGTTCTCGTAGTGCTGGCCGACATAACGCTTGCGGGCCTTTTCCGGCCAGTCGGCAAGCGCCTCGGCCAGTTGTTCGCGCGCCGCCGCCGTCCGCTTGGCGCGCGACACCTCCGAAAACCCACCGGTCAACAAAAGCTCGGTCTCGTAGTAGAGCGTGCGCAGCAACTGGCCTTTCCAGCCGTTCCAGACGCCCGGCCCGACGCCACGGATATCGCAGACAGTAAGCACCAGCAGCATCTTCAGCCGTTCGACCGACTGCACGATGGCGGCAAAATCCTCGATCGTCTTGCGGTCGTTGAGATCGCGGGTCTGCGCCGTCATCGACATGACGAGGTGGTTCTCGACCAGCCAGGCGACCGTTTCGGTGTCGGCCGGCGAGAGCCCCATATGCGGGCAGATGCGCCGGGCGATCCTGGCGCCGGCCTGCGAATGGTCCTCCGGCCTGCCCTTGGCGACGTCGTGCAGAAGCACGGCGACATAGAGCGCCTCGCGGCTCTTCTTCAGCCCCGGCATCAGCGTATGGGAAAGCGGATGGACCTTTTCGCCGTCGCCGCGCTCGATCTCGGCCAGCACGCCGATGCAGCGGATCAGGTGCTCGTCCACCGTGTAGTGGTGGTACATCGAGAACTGCATCATGGCGACGATCTTGCCGAAATCCGGGATCAGCTTGGCAAGCAGTCCGGCCTCGTTCATGCGCCGCAGATTGAGCTCGGCGTTGCGGTCCGAGGTCAAGATGTCGAGGAACAGCCGGTTGGCCTCCTCGTCGCGCCTGAGCGCCTTGCCGACCAGGCCGAGCGAGCGGGTCAGAAGCTTCAGCGCATCGGGGTGGAATTCCAGGCCGTGCTTGTCGGCGAACCAGAACAGCCTGAGCAGGTTGACCGGATCGCGTTCGAACACCTGGTCGTCGGCGATGTTGATGCGGTGGTTGTCGACGATGAAATCAGCCGTGCCGGCAAGCTTGCGCTTGCGCCGCGAGAAGGTGAGAAAGATGCGGTTGAAACCCGGCACATGCTTGGCCTGCTCCTCCTCGAGCGCGGCGCAGAAAATGCGGGTCAGGTCGCCGACGTCCTTGGCGACGAGGAAGTAGTGCTTCATGAAGCGCTCGACCGCCGACAGGCCGGGATGGGTGGTGTAGCCCAGCCGCTCGGCGATGTCGCGCTGGATGTCGAAATGCAGCCGCTCCTCGGCCTTGCCGGTGAGGAAATGCATGTGGCAGCGCACCGCCCACAGAAAATCCTCGGCCTTCTGGAATTCCCGGTATTCGGCGTCGGTGAAGACGCCCTTGTCGACCAGTTCTTCGCCGGTGCGCACCCGGTAGAAATATTTGCCGATCCAGAACAGCGTCTGCAGGTCGCGCAGGCCGCCCTTGCCGTCCTTGACGTTGGGTTCGACCAGGTAACGGCTCTCGCCGGCCTTGGCGTGGCGCTCGTCGCGTTCGGCAAGCTTGGCCTGCACATATTCGGGGCCGGTGGTGCGCACCACCTCGTGATCGAAGCGCTGCAAAAGCTCGTCATAGAGCTTTTGCTCGCCCCACAGGAAGCGCGCTTCAAGGATCGAGGTGCGAATGGTGATGTCGGTGCGCGACAGCCTGAGGCACTCGTCGATGTTGCGGGTGGCGTGGCCAACCTTCAGCCCGAGGTCCCACAGCATGTAGAGCATGTATTCGACGATCTGTTCGCCCCAGGGCGTCTGCTTGTAGGGCAGCAGGAACAGGAGATCGATGTCGGACCCCGGCGCCAGCGTGCCGCGGCCATAGCCGCCGACGGCGACGACCGCCATGCGCTCGGCTGATGACGGGTTTTTGACACGATAGACATGGGTGGCGGCGAAATCGTAGAGCGCGCGGATGATCTCGTCCATCAGATGCGACAGCCGGGCGGCGCAGGCGGTGCCGCTGCCATCGTCCATCAGCATGCGTTCGGCGACAGTGCGCCCGTCGGCGAGCCGGCTTTTGAGAAGCTTGAGAACGCCGCTACGTGCGGCCTTGCCGGAACCGTCGCCTGCCGTGGCCGCGGTCAGTTCGGTCATCTCGCGGCGCAAGGCTTCGCCGTCGATCAGTTCCTCGAGCTTCAGTGATATTCTTGCCATGGATGCCGTTAGGCCTCGCCGTTTCGGCGGCGTCTATAGCGCGTTTTCGCGGCGCTGGGTATGGGGCGGACGGACGCGTGCTCCGTAGCGGTGGAACGGGACGATCCTATCGTCCCCGCGGTCGGTTCAATTTGGCCTATGGCGCGAAAAGTCGAAATTGGCCCTTGACCTTCCAGTCACTGGAAGCACTACCTCCGCCCCAACATCGAAATACAGAGGCATTTGGCATGACGCATTCCGACCACGATCATCACCCCCATGGCCATGGCAGCTGCTGCTCGGCGAAGGGCGCTTCGACCGCCGCCGTCGTCCGCGATCCGGTCTGCGGCATGACCGTCGATCCGGCTGCCGGCAAGCCAACGGCCGAGCATGGCGGCCATCGCTATCATTTCTGCAGCGAAAGCTGCCGCGCGAAATTCGTCGCAGAACCGGAAAAATACCTGACGGCCATTGATCCCGTCTGCAGCATGAGCGTCGATCGCGTCACGGCCAAGCACTTTTTGCGGCATGAGGGCCAGGGCTTCTATTTCTGCTCGGCCGGCTGCAAGGCGAAGTTCGAGGCCGAGCCGGCAAAATACCTCGGCGACAGGCCGGCGCCGCAGGCGATGCCGAAAGGCACGCAATACACCTGCCCGATGCATCCGGAAATCATCCGCGACAAACCCGGCTCCTGCCCGATCTGCGGCATGGCGCTGGAGCCGATGGGCGTGCCGACCGGCGACGAGGGCCCGAACCCCGAACTGGTCGACTTCACCAGGCGCCTGTGGGTGAGCGCGGTGCTGTCCGTGCCGTTGCTGGTCATCGCCATGGCACCGATGCTCGGCCTGACGTTTCAGGCCTTCATCGACGAGCGGGCGAAGGTCTGGCTGGAACTGGCGCTGGCCAGCCCGGTGGTGTTGTGGGCGGCATTCCCGTTCTTCCACCGCGGCTGGGACTCGGTGCTCAACCGCAGCCCCAATATGTGGACGCTGATTTCGCTCGGCGTCGGTGCCGCCTATCTCTACAGCGTCATCGCCACGCTGTTTCCAGGCCTCTTTCCGCACCAGTTCCGCGGCCATGACGGCACCGTGCCGGTCTATTTCGAGGCGGCGGCGGTAATCGTCGCGCTGGTGTTCCTCGGCCAGGTGCTGGAATTGCGCGCTCGTGAGAAAACCGGCTCGGCGATCCGTGCGTTGCTCGACCTGGCGCCGAAGACGGCGCGGCTGATCGGCGCGGACGGCTCCGAGAACGACGTGCCGCTCGACACGGTCAAGGCCGGCGACCGCTTGCGCATCCGCCCAGGTGACGCCGTGCCGGTCGACGGCATTGTGCTCGAAGGACGCTCCTCCATCGATGAATCGATGATATCGGGCGAGCCGCTGCCGGTCGAAAAGACCGAAGGCGACAACCTCACCGGCGGCACGCTCAACAAGAACGGTTCGCTGATCATGCGCGCCGAAAGGATCGGCGCCGAGACGACACTGGCGCGCATCGTCGAACTGGTCGCCAAGGCGCAGCGGTCGCGCGCGCCGATCCAAGGATTGGCCGACCGCGTCTCGTTCTACTTCGTCCCGGCCGTCGTGCTGGTCGCGATCATAGCGTTCGTCGCCTGGGCGATCGTCGGACCGCAACCCAGCCTGGTCTTTGCCATCGTCTCGGCGGTCTCGGTGCTGATCATCGCCTGCCCCTGTGCGCTCGGCCTTGCCACGCCGATGTCGATCATGACCGCCACCGGACGCGGCGCGCTTGCCGGCGTGCTGATCAAGGAAGCGGCGGCGCTCGAACGCTTTGCCTCGGTCGATACGCTGATCGTCGACAAGACGGGAACGCTGACCGAAGGCCGGCCGCGACTGACCGACGTCGTCGCCGTCGAAGGGATGGCGCAAGACGATCTCCTGGCGCTCGCCGCCGGGCTGGAAAAAGGCTCGGAGCATCCGCTGGCCGAGGCGATCGTCGAAGGCGCCCGCGAACGCGGGGTGAATACTCCCGAGGCCGGCGGTTTCGAGGCCGTCACCGGCAAGGGCGTTTCCGGCACGGTTTCGGGGCAGAAGGTGGCGCTCGGCAATGCCGCGATGATGGCCGATCTCGGCATCGACACGGCGTCGGTCCTGGCCAGCGCCGAGGCGCTGCAGGCCGACGGCAAGACCGCGATGTTCGTTGCCGTCGGCAACAGGCTCGCCGGCCTCGTCGCCGTCGCCGACCCGATCAAGGCGACCACCGCCGAGGCGATCAAGGCGCTGCATGACAGCGGGCTGAAGATCGTCATGGCGACCGGCGACAACGAGCGCACGGCCAAGGCCATCGCAGCCAAGCTCGGCATCGACGAGGTGCGTGCCGGGCTTTTGCCCGAACAGAAGAACGCGCTGGTCGAGGAGTTGCGAGCCGGCGGCGCCGGCGTCGCCATGGCCGGCGACGGCGTCAACGATGCGCCCGCGCTCGCCGCCGCCGATGTCGGCATCGCCATGGGCACCGGCGCCGATGTTGCGGTCGAAAGTGCCGGGATTACGCTGGTCAAGGGCGATCTCAACGGCATCGTTAGGGCCCGCACGCTGGCCCGCGCAACGATCCGCAACATCCGCCAGAACTTGTTTTTCGCTTTCCTCTACAATGTGCTTGGCGTGCCGGTTGCTGCCGGCGTGCTCTATCCGCTCACCGGCACGCTGTTGTCGCCGATGCTGGCGGCGGCGGCGATGAGCCTGTCTTCGGTTTCGGTCATCGCCAACGCATTGCGGCTCAGGACGTTGAAACTCTGAGTCAACTGCCCAGATAGACCCTGTTCAAAAAAGGAGACGATGAATGACCTTGGCCAAGAAGATCGTGCTGCTGATGATGGCGGCGGGAATGCTGCTTGCCGTTTTCCTCGAAAGCGTTCCGGCGCAAGCCGAGGAGATGAAACACGACATGGGCGCGATGGGCGCGCAGAGCCCTTCGACCGACGGCTACAAGGCAGCGATGGACAAGATGCATACCGACATGATGGCGATCGAATATTCCGGCAATGCCGATGTCGATTTCGCCCGCGGCATGATCCCGCATCACCAGGCGGCGATCGACATGGCCAAGGTCGAGCTTGCCAATGGCAAGGATCCGGAAATCCGCAAGCTGGCCGAAGCGGTGATCGCCGCGCAGGAAGCCGAGATCAAGCAGATGCAGGACTGGCTCGCTGCCCATCCGGTGAAGTAGCGGTTCACGCCGTCAGTGGGAATCCAGGAAAGAGGCTTCACCTGGATTTCCCTTGGCGGCTATGATGCCGCCCGACTGGAGCATGCCATGCCATCGACCATAAGAACGACCACCCTGCCCTTCGGCGAAGCCGTGCCGGTGCTCGGCCAGGGCACCTGGAAGATGGGCGAGGATACCCGCCGCCGTGGCGATGAGGCCAATGCCCTGAAGCTCGGGCTGGACCTCGGCATGACGCTGATCGACACCGCCGAAATGTATGCCAGCGGCGGTGCCGAGGAGGTGGTGGCGGAGGCCATCGCCGGGCGCCGCGACGAGGTCTTCCTGGTCTCCAAGGTGCTGCCGTCCAATGCCTCGCGCACCGGCGTGCCGCAAGCCTGCGACAAAAGCCTGAAACGGCTGCGCACCGACCGCATCGATCTCTATCTCCTGCATTGGCCGGGCAGCGTGCCGCTGGCGGAGACGGTCGAGGCCTTCGAGGCATTGCGGCACGCCGGCAAGATTCGCCACTGGGGCGTCAGCAATTTCGATACCGATGAGATGGAAGAGCTGACCAGCTTGCCGGGCGGCAACAACGTCCAGATCAATCAGGTGCTCTACAATCTGTCGCAGCGCGGCGTCGAGTTCGATCTCGCCCCGTGGAGCCGGCAACGCGGCATGCCGCTGATGGCCTATTCGCCGGTCGATCAGGGGGTATTGGCGCGCAACGCCAGGCTCGAAACCATCGCCGCTCGCCACAACGTCACCTCGGCGCAGATCGCGCTTGCCTGGGTGATGGCGCAAGAGGGTGTTATCGCCATTCCGAAGGCCGGCAAACAAGAGCATGTCCGGCAGAATGTCGCGGCGTTGGACATCGAGCTTACGAGTGAAGATTTCGCAGAAATCGACCGCGCTTTTCCACCACCGAGGCGGAAGCAGGGCTTGGCGATGATTTGAGGGTTGCGGCGCGGGACCAGAAACTAAGGTTGCGATCCTTCGCGCCCCCCTCTGTCCTGCCGGACATCTCCCCCACGAATGGCGAGATTGGACGTCGCATCGGCTTTCACCAACTTCAAACATCGAAGAAAAAGCGCTATCAGCGAAGCTGCCAATCTCCCCCCCCAAGTGGGGGAGATGTCCGGCAGGACAGAGGGGGGCGCGAAGGAATGCCGACAGACGGCGGGCTCAGCCAGCGACGGCTACTTCCCCACCATCCCCTTCAGCCTGTACAGCGCCTCCAGCGCCTCCCTTGGCGTCATCTCGTCAGGATTGATCTCGCCTAGCGCCGCGCCCAGCCCATCACTCTTTGCCGGCTGCTGCGCTTGCCGCTTCGCCGCCACGGAAAACAGCGGCAGGTCGTCGACCAGACGGTTGGCCTTGCCCGAGACCTCGCCCGCCTCGAGCTGGTGCAGCACTTCCTTGGCCCGGCCGACGACGGCTTCCGGCAGGCCGGCCAGCCGCGCCACCTGGACGCCGTAGGAACGGTCGGCCGCACCCTTGCCGACCTCGTGCAGGAAGACCACGTCGCCTTCCCATTCCTTGACCCGCATGGTGACGTTGTGCAGCCGCGGCAGTTTTCCGGCCAGCGCCGTCATTTCGTGGAAATGCGTGGCGAAGATCGCCCGGCAGCGGTTTTTCTCGTGCAAATATTCGACCGCCGCCCAGGCGATCGACAGCCCGTCAAAGGTGGCGGTGCCGCGGCCGATCTCGTCGAGGATGACCAGCGCGCGTTCGCCGGCCTGGTTGAGGATCGCCGCCGTCTCGACCATCTCGACCATGAAGGTCGAGCGGCCGCGCGCCAGATCGTCGGAAGCGCCGACCCGCGAAAACAGCCGGTCGACGACGCCGATATGGGCGCTTGCCGCCGGCACGAAGGAGCCGGTCTGGGCGAGAATGGCGATCAGCGCGTTTTGCCTGAGGAAGGTCGACTTGCCGCCCATATTGGGGCCGGTCAGCAGCCAGATCGCGCCGGCCTTCGCGTCGCCTTGCGGCGACAGATCGCAATCATTGGCGACGAACGGGCCTTCGCCGGAACGCCGCAGCGCCTGTTCGACCACCGGATGGCGTCCGCCCGAAATCTCGAAGGCAAGGCTCGCATCGACCAGGGGCCGGCACCAGGCCTCGCTTTCGGAAAGCAGGGCCAGTGCGGCCGAAACGTCGAGCACGGCGAGCGCTTCGGCGCCGGCGCGGATCCTGTCGGCCTGGCCGACGACTTCCGCCGTCAGCGCCTCGAAAGCGGCAAGCTCGATCGCCAGCGCCCGGTCGGCCGCATTGGCGATCTTCGATTCCAGTTCGGCGAGTTCCGTGGTGGTGAAGCGCATGGCGTTGGCCATGGTCTGGCGATGGATGAAGCGCGCCTTGGCGCCGTCGCTGCCGGTCATGATTGCATGATGATTGGCGGTGACCTCGATATAGTAGCCGAGCACATTGTTGTGCCTGATCTTCAGCGAGCGGATGCCGGTCTCGTCGATCAGCGAACGCTCCAGCCCGGCGATCACTTTTCGCGACTCGTCGCGCAGTGCCCGCATCTCGTCGAGTTCGGCGTGGTAGCCGCCCCGGACAAAGCCGCCGTCGCGCTTGAGCAAAGGCAGCTCGTCGCTGAGCGCCTGCGTCAGATGCGCCGCCAGCGCGCTGGGCAGTGCCTTGATCGCCGCCAGCGCCGCTGCCAGTTCGGCAGGCAAGGCAGTTTGCCCGAACAGTTCGGCGATGGCGCAGGCTGCCTCGAAACCGGCGCGCAGTGCGCCGAGATCGCGCGGACCGCCGCGGTTGAGCGCCAGCCTGGACAGCGCGCGCGGCATGTCGGCAACGCTTTTCAGGCTCCCCCGTACCGCCTGGCAGAGGCGCGTCTCCGAGCGGAAGAACGACACCGAGTCCAGCCTTGCACCGATCGCCGCCGGGTCGGTCAGCGGCGCCATCAGCCGGTCGGCGAGCAGCCTTGCGCCGCCGCCGGTCACCGTGCGGTCGATCGCCGTGAACAGCGACCCGTCGCGGCTGCCGGACAGCGTGCGCAGCAGCTCCAGATTGGCGCGCGTCGCCGGGTCGATGAACAGGGTCGAGCCCTGCTCCTCGCGCTCGGGCCGCGACAGCGGCGGCCGCTCGGCCTTCTGCGTCTTCTCGACATAGGCGATGACGCCTGAGATCGCCGACAGCTCGGCGCGCGAAAACGTGCCGAAACTGTCCGGCGTCGCCACCTCGAAGAAGCGGGCGATGCGGCCGGCAGCGGAAGCCGAATCGAACAGCGACGGCGGCTGCGGGCTGGCGACGCGGCCGAGCACGTCGAACACCGGTTTCAGCTCCGGGTCGTGGAACACCGGCTCGGCGACGATCAGCTCGCGCGGGTCGACGCGGAAGACATCGGCGAGCAGCCGGTCGGCGGTGGTTTCGGCGACGCGGAAGACACCGGTCGAGATCTCGGTCCAGGCCAAGGCAAAAGCGTGATCTGCCCCACCTTTCACCCGTCCCAGCGCCATCAGAAAACTCGCTTCCGACGGCGCCAGCAATTTGTCCTCGGTGATGGTGCCGGGCGTCACCAGCCGCACCACGTCGCGGCGCACCACCGATTTGCCGCCGCGCTTCCTGGCCTCGGCCGGATCCTCGATCTGCTCGCAGACGGCGACGCGGAACCCCTGGCCGATCAGCTTCTGCAGATAATCGTCGGCCGCGTGCACCGGCACGCCGCACATCGGGATGTCGAGCCCCTGGTGCTTGCCGCGCTTGGTCAGCACGATGCCGAGCGCCCGGCTTGCCTTCTCGGCATCGTCGAAGAACAGCTCGTAGAAATCGCCCATGCGGTAGAACAGCAGCGAATCCGGGTTCGCCGCCTTGATCTCGATATACTGCTCCATCATCGGCGTCGCCGGCGCGAAGGCCGGCGTGGCGTTGTCGCTTCGAATGGGCGTCTCGTCGTTCAAGAAGCTGCTTCCAAAATTTTCCAAGCCATGCTTGGCGGTTTACAGCGGCGAAGTGTAGCCTTAATCCCGAACCTTCCACAAAAGAAAGCATGCGCACCCATCTCAAGCGGTGCCGTACGGGCGAGGAAACCGAAAGTATCATGGCCAAGAAAACCGAAAGCAACGGGCCCTCCGTCAGCGCCCAGGAGGCGTTGGAATTCCACGCCATGGGCCGTCCCGGCAAGCTGGAGATCGTCGCCACGAAACCGATGGCGACGCAGCGGGATCTCAGCCTCGCCTATTCGCCGGGCGTCGCCGTGCCGGTTCTCGCCATCGCCGAGGACCCGAGCCGCGCCTTCGACTACACGGTTCGCGGTAACATGGTCGCCGTCATCTCCAACGGCACCGCCATCCTCGGTCTCGGCAATCTCGGCGCGCTAGCCTCGAAGCCGGTGATGGAAGGCAAGGCGGTGCTGTTCAAACGCTTCGCCGATGTCGATTCCATCGACCTCGAGGTCGACACCGAGGATGCCGACGAATTCATCAACTGCGTGCGTTTCCTCGGGCCCTCCTTCGGCGGCATCAACCTTGAGGATATCAAGGCGCCGGAATGCTTCATCATCGAGCAGCGGCTGCGCGAGCTGATGGACATCCCGGTCTTCCATGACGACCAGCACGGTACCGCCATCATTTCGGCCGCCGGCCTGATCAACGCGCTGGAAATCACCGGCCGCGACATGAAGACCACCAAAATGGTCTGCAACGGCGCCGGTGCTGCCGGCATCGCCTGCATCGAATTGATGAAGGCGATGGGCTTTGCGCCCGACAATATCATCCTCTGCGACACCAAGGGCGTCGTCTTCCAGGGCCGCACCGAAGGCATGAACCAGTGGAAATCGGCGCACGCGGTCAAGACGGAGGCGCGCTCGCTGGCCGAGGCGCTGGACGGCGCCGACGTCTTCCTCGGCCTCTCGGCCAAGGGCACGCTGACCACCAAGATGGTGCAGTCGATGGCCAAGAACCCGATCATCTTCGCCATGGCCAATCCCGACCCCGAGATCACGCCGGAGGAGGTCGCCGAGATCCGCACCGACGCCATCATGGCGACGGGGCGGTCCGACTATCCGAACCAGGTCAACAACGTGCTTGGCTTCCCCTATATCTTCCGCGGCGCGCTGGATGTGCGGGCGACCACCATCAACGACGACATGAAGATCGCCGCGGCCAAAGCGCTCGCCGAACTGGCGCGCCAGGACGTGCCCGACGACGTCGCCGCCGCCTATCAGGGCATGCGGCCGAAATTCGGCCCAAACTACATCATCCCGGTGCCGTTCGATCCGCGCCTGATCTCGGCCATTCCGATCGCGGTCGCCAAAGCGGCGATGGACTCCGGCGTCGCGCGCAAGCCGATCCTCGATCTCGACCGCTACGCGCAGGAGCTTTCCGCCCGCCGCGACCCGATCGCCTCGACGCTGCAGCGCATCTATGACCGCGTCCGCCGCCAGCCCAAGCGCATCGTCTTTGCCGAGGGCGAGGAGGAGCAGGTGATGCGCGCCGCCGTCTCCTATGTGAGCCAGCGGCTGGGCACCGCCATCCTGCTCGGCCGCGACGACGTCATCAAGGAGAACGCCAGGCATGCCGGCATCGAGCTTGGCAAGCAGGGCATCGAGATCATCAATGCGCGGCTGTCGCGCCGCAACGGCGTCTACACCGACTATCTCTACGAGCGCATGCAGCGCAAGGGGTTCCTGTTCCGTGACTGCCAGCGGCTGATCAACAACGACCGCAATCATTTCGCCGCCTGCATGGTGGCGCTGGGCGATGCCGACGGCATCGTCACCGGCGTCACCCGCAACTATTCGACGGCGCTCGACGATATCCGCCGCGTCATCGACGCAAGGCCCGGCCATTGCGTCATCGGTGTGTCGATCGTGCTGGCGCGCGGCCGAACCGTGCTTGTCGCCGACACCGCCGTGCACGACATGCCGAATGCCGTCGAGATCGCCGACATCGCAGAGGAGGCCGCCGGCTTTGCCCGCCGCATGGGCTACGAGCCGAGGCTTGCCATGCTCGCCTATTCGACCTTTGGCCATCCGCAGGGCGAGCGCTCCGAGCGCGTCCAGGAGGCGGTGCGCATCCTCGACAAGCGGCGCGTCGATTTCGAGTATGACGGCGAAATGGCCGCCGACGTGGCGCTCAACGCCCGTGCCATGGCGCAATATCCGTTCATCCGCCTCACCGGTCCGGCCAACGTGCTGATCATGCCGGCCTTCCACTCGGCCTCGATCTCGACCAAGATGCTGCAGGAGCTCGGCGGCTCGACCGTCATCGGCCCGCTGCTGGTCGGCTTGAACAAGCCGGTTCAGATCGTCTCGCTGAATGCCAAGGACAGCGACATCGTCAACATGGCGGCGATCGCGGCGTATAGCGCGGGGGCTTGAGGAGCGAGCTTACCCTCCTCTCGGTGGGGAGGGTCATGCGAAGGCGACGCCCATCGAGGGGCACGGCTATCACATAAGGGGGTCCCCCTCATCCGGCCGCTTCGCGGCCACCTTCTCCCCGCTGGGGAGAAGAGGCTGGCATCAACGCTGGCGACCTCCTCTCCCCTCGGGGAGAGGTCGGATTGCCCCGAATTGCCCTTCGCAATTCGGTTGGCAATCCGGGTGAGGGGGCACTTGCCGATCTGCGATTGTCCTGCCATCGAGCGAGACCAAGCGCTCCTACAGCAGCCCCGCCTGCTCGGCCTCTCGGCGCAAATCCTGCCTTGGCCTTGGGCCGATCTGCTGGATGACCAGCCCGGCGGCCAGCGAGCCGAGATCGCCGCACTGCTTCAGGCTGCGGCCTTGCGTGTAGCCGTAGAGGAAGCCAGCGGCGTAGAGGTCGCCGGCGCCGGTGGTGTCGACCAGCTCCCGGATCTTGGTCGCCTCGATGGTGACCGTCTCGTCGCCGCGCACGATCACCGAGCCCCTTTCCGAGCGGGTGACGGCGGCGATCTTGCAATCCTTGCGGATCCGGGCCAGCGCCTCGTCGAAGGACGCGGTCTGGTAGAGCGACTTGATCTCGTGGCTGTTGGCAAAGACGATGTCGACGGTGCCGGAGCGCATCAGGTCGAGGAACTCGTCGCGGTAGCGGTCGACGCAGAACGAATCCGACAATGTCATCGATACTTCGCGCCCCGCCGCATGGGCGAGCTTCGCCGTCTGCCGGATCGCCTCCTTGGCGCGCGGCGGGTCCCACAGATAACCCTCGAAATAGGTGACCGCCGCGCCCGAGGCCTTGTCGGCCTCGACGTCCTCCGGGCCGAGTTCGATGCAGGCGCCGAGATAGGTGTTCATCGAGCGCTCGCCGTCCGGCGTGACGAAGATCATCGAGCGCGCCGTCGGTGGTTCGCCGTCGAGCGGTTTTGTGTCGAAGGCGACGCCCTGCGCGTGGATGTCGTGCGCGTAAATCTCGCCGAGCGCGTCGTTGGAGACCTTGCCGAAGAAGGCGGCGCGACCGCCGAAGGAGGCGACGCCCGCCGCCGTGTTGCCGGCGCTGCCGCCCGAGGCTTCGATCGCCGGGCCCATGCGGCTGTAGAGCAGTTCGGCGCGCCTTGTGTCGATCAGGTTCATCGCGCCCTTGATGATGCCGTTGGTCTCCAGGAACGCCTCGTCGCACTGGGCGATGATGTCGACGATGGCATTTCCGATACAAAGCACGTCATAGTCCGGCATCAATTCATGTCTCCGCCAAAAACCCACCGGCTTTCTGCCACGCCGGGCGCGGGCGGGTCTAGCGGTTTGATGCGGCTTTGCCTAGACCGCGAGTTATAAATCCGGGCAGAACGCAGATGCTTCGCATTGTGCGGTTGCGCTTGCAGCCTGCGCTATCTCCGCCTATTCCGGGAGACATCAGCCACGGGCACGTTTGACATGGGATTGGAAACGCCGTGATCCTCGACGCTGCCCGCGCCGCCTTGAGCCGGCTGTTCTCGCCCGAATTCCGTTCCGTGTTCCTGAAGACGCTGGGGCTGACCTTGCTGGCGCTGGCGGCGCTGTGGTTCGGGATAAAGAGCCTGTTCGAATGGCTGGCCTGGCCGTGGATCGATGCATGGCTGCCCAGCCTGCCGTCGTGGGCCGGATGGCTGGGCGTCATTGTCGCCGGGATCGGCCTTGCGCTGGGCTTGGCGCTGCTCATCGCGCCGGTGACGGCGATCATCGCCGGCCTGTTCCTCGACGACGTCGCCGAGATGGTCGAGCGCACCGACTATCCCAACGATCCGCCCGGCCGCGCCGTGCCGGCGCTGCGCTCGCTGGTGCTGGCGATCCGGTTCTTCGGCGTCGTCATCCTCGGCAACATCCTGGCTCTGCTGCTTCTGCTGGTGCCAGGCATCAACATCGCCGCCTTCTTCATCGTCAACGGCTATCTGCTGGGGCGCGAGTTTTTCGAGTTCGCCGCCATGCGCTTTCGCCCGGAGGCCGAGGCCAAGGCGCTGCGCAGAAAGCACTCGGTCACCGTGTTCCTGGCCGGTCTGGTTGTCGCCGCTTTCCTCGCCGTGCCGCTGCTCAACCTTCTGACGCCGCTGTTCGCCGCCGCCATGATGGTGCATCTGCACAAGGCCATCTCGGCGCGGGAAGCGAGCTAGCGCAGCAGAAAGCCGCGCCCCAGTTCGTCGTCGTCCTCGACGATGAATTCGGCTCGCCCGCTATAAAAGGCGCGGCCGCCGACGCGGGCGATGATGGCGTCATGCGTCCCGGCTTTGGCCGTCCGCGCGACCGCGCCGGAAAAGCGCGAGCCGGCGATGCTCTCGAACAGCCGCGTCCGGCCAATCTCGATCTGGCCTTTGGCGTGCATTGCCGCCAGCCGCGCGGTAACGCCCGAGCCGGTCGGCGAGCGGTCGACCTCGGCCTCGGCGAAAACGCAGATGTTTTTGGTCGGCGTATCGGAGAACGCATCCTGTCCATCGGTCAGGATCGTGCCATAGAGGAAAGCAAGGTCGGCATGGTCGGGATGCGACAGCGGCAATTCCGCTTTCAGCTTCCCGGTCAGCGTCGTTGCCGCGTCGACGAAATCGCGCACGCGGTTCTTGCCGAACGCCAGCCCGAACTGGCGGCAATCGGCCAGCGCATAGAAGGCACCGCCATAGGCAACGTCGAAGCCGACCGCACCATAGCCCGGCAGCTCGATGTGCTGGTCGCCAGCAAACAGAAACGCCGGCACGCTTTCGAAGGACACCGCACCGGCCTTGCCGTCCTTTACCTCGACCGCAGCCGAGATCAGCCCGCATGGCGCCTCGATGTTGACCGTCGTTAGCGGCTCGCGTGCCGCAACCAGCCGCTCGTCGACGGCGTAGCGGCCGAGCGCGACGATGGCGTGGCCGCACATCGTCGAATAGCCCTCATTGTGCATGAACAGCACCGCGAGGTCGGCGTCCGGCAGGTCGGGTTCCACCAGCAGCGCGCCATACATATCGTAATGGCCGCGCGGCTCGAACATCAGGATCTTTCTGAGGTGATCGAGATGGTCGCGCACATAGGCACGCTTTTCGAGGATCGTGCCCTTGGGAATATTGGGGTAGCCGCCGGTGACGATCCGCAGCGGCTCGCCGCCGGTGTGCATGTCGATGACGGTGAGCGTCATTCGCCGGGCTTGGCAAACAGGGCCTGCAGCTTGCCGAACGGCATGGCTGCGCGGGTGAAGCCGAAGGTGCCGTCCTGCTGGATCTCGCGCGCCGCGGTCTCCAGCATGCCGAAGGCGAAATTGGTGAGCCAAGGCCCAAGCGAGATGCGCTTTACCCCCGCCATGGCAAGATCGGCGATGGTGAAGCCGGGCCTGGCCATGACGTTGACCGGCTTGGTCAGCGCCGAGCAGACGGTTCGCACCATCTCGATGTCGCCGAGGCCCGGTGCATAGAGCACGTCGGCGCCGGCCTTCTCGAAGGCCTGCAGCCGCTTGATCGTGTCGTCGAGATCGGGCTTGCCCCACAGGAAATTCTCAGCCCGAGCGGTGAAGACGAAATCGCGCTTCAGTGCCCTGGCCGCTTCGGCCGCCGCCGCGACGCGCTCGACGGCATGCGAAAAATCGTAGATCGGCTTGTCGGGCTCGCCGGTATGGTCCTCGATCGAGCAGCCGGCGAGGCCCGCCGCCTCGGCGGCGAAGATGGTCTCGCCGGCACTTGTCGCGCTATCGCCCTTGCCCTTTTCGAGGTCGGCCGAAACCGGCAGTCCGGTCGCCGCCGACACTTCGCGGCAATGGTGGATCATTGCCTCGAACGTCACCGCGCCGTCCGGCAGGCCGCGCGAAAAGGCAAAGCCGGCGCTGGTCGTGGCCAGCGCCTTGAAGCCGAATGAGGCCAAGAGCTTGGTCGTGCCGACGTCCCAGGAATTGGCCATGACGAAGATCGATGCATGCAGGTCGCGAAAAATCTTTCCCTTATCCATGGATGCTCCCCTCCAGTGCGGACTATGAAGGAAATTCTAGCCCGGCGGCACGCGCCGGGCAAACAAATGCGGTTGGCTCAGAAGCGTTTGGCGTTCTCTCCTGCCAATCGGTCCAGCGCATCGGAATCCTTGACGTAGCGCGAAGCATTTTTGTCCCAATGGTAGGTGACGGAAATGTCGCGCGAAGACGCCTTTGGCGGCTGCTGGCCATCGCAGCTTTCATCGCCCGGCACCGTCGCGTCGGTCACCGTGACCTTGATGGCTGCATAGGGCTGGCCGTCGGCAATCGCCTGGAAGGCCGCATTCTGCGTCCTTCTGTTGGTGCAGAGGTTTTCGTCGAACGTATAGATCATGTCGATCAGCTCGAACCTGTCGTTGCGGACCATGACCAGCGGCGTGATCACATAGCCCTGGCTCGAATTGAAATGCGTGCTCGTATTGATGATGACGTCATCGCCGAGCCCGATCGATAGCCTGCCCGGATCGCGAAAATAGGTGCTGCGGTCGACGGCGACATTGACCGCGTCGAGCAACGCCGGCTTGCCGGCGATGTCGTAGAGTGCCAGCACGGCATAACCTTCGGCACTGTCAGGCGAGTCGCCGAGGTCGAACAGCATGGTCAGCCGGTCCTTGCCGCCGGCCTTGATGCCGAGCACGCCGGCGTTGGAAAGACCCGACGTCGCCGGCGGCGAGCCGCCGTAGTCCGGCCCAGCGATGTGGCGCATCTCGATCGGCATCGATCCCCGAAAAAAGCCGTCCTTGTCCGCGGCCAGATCGGGAATGACCATCCTGGCGAGATCGAGATAGGTGATATCGCCGTGGCGGGGGACGGCGCTGCCGAGCTCCGGGAAGCTGACGGCCTCAGCGCTGGCCGTCGTCCAGAGACAGGGCAGCAGCAGGCAGGCAAAGAGGAAACGAAGCCGGGGGAAGGTCATGCGCGCGCTCGTTATGTCGGGCGCGCACAAGCTAAATCATTTTGCGGCCAAGAGGAAACACCTGGCGTTGCGTCACTATGCTGGTTTGGCTTCGGTCGCCAGAGTCTGCTGGAACACCGGCACCAGCTGATCCATGGCGGCTGCGAGCCACGTGCCGAGTTCGTCGGGCAGAGTATCGTGGATCCAGACCAGGCGGCTCCGGCCCTCGCTCTCGGCGAAGACCTGCATAGAGGTATTATCGTGGGTGACCTCGTCGCCGAGCCATCCCCACACGATCCGCCGGTTCTGCTCGTCGCGGGCGATGAGCCGCTCTCGTACAACTTTGCCGTCGGCAAAAGTAAGAGCCCGCACGTCGCCCTCATCCACCCGGCAGTCGACGAAAACGCCTGGGGCTATCCGTTGGGCGCCGCCGGCGAAGTCGCCGACCGTCGCCCATACGCTTTCCGGTGAAGCATCTACGATGATTTCCCTGACTATCGAAGCCATTTTCGCTGTTCCTCTGTTAGCGGGTAGACCTGTCTGTCTGTACCTGGATCTATACAGACCTGTCTGCTATAGTCAAGGCATGTCCGCAGCCCGAACCAATGGTCGACCCGAAAGCCTTGCGCGCCGCCGCATCCTCGATACGGCGACCGCGCTGTTTTCTCTGGGGGGAGTCCGCGCAGTCGGCATCGACCGCATCATCGCCGAGGCCGGCGTTGCCAAAGCGACGTTCTATCACCACTTCGCGGCCAAGGACGATCTCGTCCGCGCCTATATCGAGGAGCTCAGCAAGGGAGGACGGGCCGCCATCGCGAGCCTTGGCCGACGGCCAGCTCGCCAGATGATCCTTGCCATATTCGATCTCATCGCCGATGCGGCAGATCAGCCGGGCTACCGCGGCTGCCCGTTCCAGAATGCCGCTGCCGAATATCCCGACCCCAGCAGCTCGGTTCGCCAGGCGATCGATAAGCATCGTCACTGGAAGTGGGGCATCCTCAAGGACCTGCTGATCACGGACGCAAATCCCGATCCGGACCGCACCGCAGACGCGCTAACAGTGGCGGCCGACGGCCTCCTTGTCGTCAGTCATCTCGACAGGCCGGCCAATCTGCGCACTCTCATACGCGACACGGTCGACCGAGTACTTGGGGCGCCGCGCCCGGTCTGAAATCGAGGGGGATTTGCGCGAGGCGACGAGAGCATTTGCTGGGACCGTCCCGTAAGGCGACACAGCGTTAAGGCATGTAGCCTCAACAAAGGCCCGATCAGTGGATCGGCACCAGCCCGGCCAGTTCACGCATGTCGTCGAACAGGATACCGCCGGCTTCGATCAGCCCGTCGTGGTCGGAAAGCGGGTCGCCGTGGTAGGAATAGACGCGCATGCCGGCGGCGATGCCGGCTGTCGTCCCGGCCACGCTGTCCTCGATGACGATGCAGTCGGCGGGCGCGAAGCCCATCGTCGCTGCCGCATGCAGGAAGAGGTCGGGGAACGGCTTGCCATGGGAGACCATGGTCGAGCTGAACAGCGCGTGCTCGAACAGCGGCAGCAGCCCGGTCTGGCCAAGCGTGATGTGCATTTTCGATACCCGTGCCGACGAGGCGACGCAGGTGGCGATGCCGGCGGCGTGCACGGTTTCGATGAACTCGCGAACATAGGGGACGGCCTCGACGCCATGCGCGAACAGGTCCGGCAGGCCGGCGTTCCAGCGCTCGACGAAATCGGCGCCAAGACTGACGCCGGTCGCCTCGACTTCCTTCTGCACCGAGACCATGCTGCGGCCGGAAAAATTCTTGCGGCAATATTCGAAGCTGGCCGGAAAGCCTGCCGAGGTCAGCCATTCGGCGAGCCGCCGGTTGGCCAGGTTCTCGGTGTCGACCAGAACCCCGTCGCAATCGAAGATGACGAGCTTGGGTATTTTCATTAAGCGGTCCCGGTCGATCCGAAGCCGCCCGAGCCGCGCGCCGTGCCGCCGGCCAATGTGCGCTCCTCGACGGTCGCCTGCGTCACCGGGGCGAAGACGATCTGGGCGATCCGCATGCCGCGCGTCACCGCGAAATCCTCGTCGCCGAGATTGATCAGCAGCACCTTGACCTCGCCGCGATAATCGCTGTCGATGGTGCCCGGCGTGTTGAGGCAGGTGAGCCCGTGCTTGAAGGCGAGGCCGGAACGCGGCCGCACCTGGCCTTCCACGCCCTCCGGAATTTCCAGGATCAGCCCGGTAGGCACCAGCGCTCGCTTTCCCGGCAGGATCAAAAGCGGCCGGTCGTCCGGCACCGCGGCGCGCAGATCAATGCCGGCGGCGCCCGAGCTCTCATAGGCGGGGAGCGGCAATCCCTCGCCATGCGGCAGCCTGACGAAACCGACGGCCGGACCGATGACGGAGGAGGGATAAAGTGCTGCGCGCATAAGGCTGATCCTATCGTCGCGAACGCCGATCCAGTCAACTCGGCGGCAATGCTATCAACGGCTTTCTTTCAGCACAGTTCCGCTTCAGCGCAGTTCCATCGGAACGACGGTGGTCTCCTTGATCTCCTCCATGACGAAGGAGGCCGAGACGTCCGACAGTGCCACCTTGGCGATCAGGCGCTGGTAGAGCCGGTCATAGGCCTTCACATCGGCGACGCGAGCGCGCAGCACATAGTCGAGGTCGCCGGACATGCGGTAGGCACCGGTGATCTCGGCAAAGCCGGTCACCGCCGCCCGGAACTTTTGCAGCCAGTCGGGATCGTGATTCGAGGTGCGGATCAGGATGAACACGGAAAGGCCGAGCCCGAGCTTATCGGCATCGACAAGCGCCACCCGACCGGTGATGACGCCGTCTTCCTCCAGCCGCTTGACCCGACGCCAGCAGGCATTGCGTGACAGCGATATTCTTGCCGAGAGCTGGTCGACGGATAGCGTGCCGTCGCGTTGCAGCTCGGCCAGCAATCTTCGGTCTATTTCGTCGATATCCGGCATCCTGTGGGATGTTTGTCTCAAAATTCAGCCTTATACAAGGATAAATTGAGACGAATGAACCGAGCGCCCATGTCAGGATACTCATGGCCGGCTCTTCATGCCGGCAGGAGGGATTCGACATGACGGCACGGCTCGCAAGACTTTTCACCTCTCACCCGGCCACGGTCGGCGAGAGCTATTTCGGCCATATGGCTTTCGCGGCATGGTTCTCGTCGCGATTGTTCATGGCGGCTTTTGCCGCGCTCGTTCACGCTTTCTTGCCGTTCTTGTTCGAGTCTACGGCAAGCGGCATCATCCGCGAGCTCTACGAGCGGACGCACCACCGAGGACGTTAAGCCGTGGAGGTGCCGATTGCGGCAAGGCCGCGGGACAGCGCCGACCCCTCAACGGATCCCGGCAGCGCAATCCCGATCAAGCGCCGCCCGTCGTCGAAATGCTGAGCCAGGCTTGAAGCCGCGCCGCAATCCGCCATTTTGAGGAGCGCGGCGCGATAGCCCGGAGCACTCCCGATGGATATCGTCTTTTCCTCGACCACCAAACTGGCCTCCGCCATCCGCGACGGCAAGATTTCCGCGCTGGAAGCGATCGACGCGCATCTGGCGCAGGTCGACAGGCACAATGAGGCGGTCAACGCCGTCGTAACCCTCGACCGGGAAGGCGCGCGGCAACGCGCCGCAAAGGCCGACCAAGCGCGGACGCGCGGCGACGCACTCGGGCCGCTGCACGGCGTGCCGTTCACGCTGAAGGACATGCACGAGACCGCGGGCATGAAGACCACCGTCGGCTTCCCGCCCTTTGCCGACTATGTCGCGAGGCAAGACAGCCCGGTCGTTGCCCGGCTGAAAGCCGCAGGCGGCGTGCTGGTCGGCAAGACGAACGTGGCGACGATGCTGGGCGACTGGCAGTCGAACAATCCGCTGTTCGGCCGCACCGGCAATCCCTGGGATCTCCAGCGCACCGCCGGCGGCTCCAGCGGCGGTGCGGCGGCGGCGCTCACCACCGGTATGACGCCGTTTGAGGTCGGCACCGACATGCAGGATTCGATCCGGCTGCCTTCTGCCTTCTGCGGCGTCTATGGCCTCAAGCCGACCGAGCATCGCGTCTCGCTGGCCGGCGCGTTTCCCGATCCGGGCGGGGCATCGCGCAGCGTGCGGCTGATGTCCTGCCTCGGACCGCTGGCGCGCAGCGTCGAAGACCTGGCACTGATCTACGGCCTCATTGCCGGGCCGGATGGAAGCGACACCGACCTTGCGCCGGTACCGGTCGAAGACATGCCCGAGCTGGATCTCAAAAATTTGCGTATTGCCGTCGCGCCGTCCTTCCCAGGTTTTCCAGTGGCAGGCGAAATCAGTGCGGCGGTCGAAAGTCTGGCAAAGGAGCTTCAGTCGGCAGGCGCGATCGTCGAGGAGGCCAAATTGCCGAAGCTCGACCTGCACGACGATCTGGAGCAAGGCGGCGCGCTGATCGGCATGATGCTGGAGACGGCGCAGCCCGAACCACCGGAGAAGCCGACGCCGGTCTCGCGTTGGTTCGAGGCGCTCGCCCGCCGCGACCGCTCCATCCTGGCCTGGGATCGGTTCTTCGAAGACTGCGACGCCTTGCTGTGCCCCGTCGCCATGGTCACCGCCTTCCCGCATTGCGAGCCGGGAACGCCGATCGAGGTCGACGGCAAGAAGCAAAGCTACTGGATGCTGCCGGCCTATGGCGCGGTGTTCAACTATAGCGGCCATCCGGCATTGTCGCTGCCATGCGGGCAGGACAGCAATGGCCTGCCCATCGGCCTGCAACTGGTCGGCAAACGCTGGTCGGAGGCGCGGCTGCTCGGGATCGCCAGGGCAATCGAGCCGCTCACCGGCGGCTTTCGCAGGCCGCCCGGCTATTGAGAAAACCGCGTAAGGCCATAGGGCGCAAGCAGCGGATCGCGCTCGCCTTCGAGGATTTCACGGGCGGCGAACAGGCCGACTGCCGGCGCCAGCGTGATGCCGGAATGCATGACCGCGACGTAAACGCCGCTCCTGCCTTCCGCGCGCCCAATGATCGGAAAGCCGTCGATCGGCGTCGGCCGATAGCCGACGGTGTGGAAATCGAGTTCCAGCCCGTCCGCGCCGCGCAGCATGGCCTTCATCGCTGCAAACAGGTTGCGGGCGGTGGCTGCGGCATCCATGCCAGGATCGGCGCCGCCGAAATCCGAGCCGGCGATGATGCGTCCCTCCGCCGTCTGGCGCATGTGCAGGCGGTCGCCGATCACCAGGCCGTTGAGCAGCTTTTGGTGCGGCCGCGAATGCACGATCAGGCCGGGTGGTGTCTCGATCGGCAGTTCTATCCCGGCTGTTGCCGCTATTGCCGGAGAGCCGGCTCCGGCCGCGATCACCACCTCGTCGGCGGCGATCCGCCCGCCAGATGTCTCGACGCCGGTTATCCAGCCGTTGGCCTGCACAAGCGCGGTCGCGGTAACTCCCATCAGCAGCCGCGCGCCGCGCCGTTCGGCCTCGGTCAGCAGTGCTTGCGTGGCAGCGACCGGCTCGGCGACACCTTCCTCGGCGACATAAAGGGCGAAATCGGGAAGCTCGGTCACATTGGGCTCGATGCGCGCTGCCCCGGCGTGGTCGACACGCTCGATGCCGTAGCCCCATGAGGAATGCTCGGCGGCATAGGTTTCAAGCTCGGCACGCTGCAGGTCCCAGCGGAGGCCACCGCACCATTGCAACGGGATGCCGGGCACCTCGTTCGCCAATCGCCTCCATTCGGCCATCGATCGGATCCGCAGCCGGAAGTACGGCTCTGGATTGCCCCAGCTGGCATTGATCCAGGCAAAGGAATTCGGCGTCGCGACGCCGCCGGCGCCGCTGTCGGCAATGACCGTCACCTTTGCCCCGGCCCTGGTCAGGTGCCAGGCGATGGAGGCGCCGATGATGCCGGTGCCGACGACGATCATTTCTTTCGCCAGTGTCATGCTTCACTCCTCGTTCCAACGCGACCACTCCGATGCCATTGCCGAGGGGTTCTGCCAAGAGAGCGCGGCATCAAACACGCTTCTTAACTCTAATACGTACGTACGTATTATGTCACGATGGCTAGACATTCACTTCGCGAAAAACTCCTCGACACTGGTTTCAAAACCATCTGGAATTCCGGCTATTCGTCCGCCGGCATACGCGACATCGTCGCCGCGGCCGATGCCCGCCCGGGCTCCTTCACCAATCATTTTGCCTCCAAGGAGGCATTCACCAGCGAGGTGCTGGACCGCTATTTCGCCTATGTGAGCGGTTTGGTGGAACAGGCCCTCGCCCGGGACGGCACGGCCCCGGTCGGGCGGTTGCGCCGCTATCTCGACGTCATCACTTCGAAACTGGAGGTACATGGCTGGGCACAGGGCTGCATGATCGGCAATCTCAGCCTTGAGACCGCGGCTCACAGTGAGGCGCTGAGGCTGCAACTCGTCGCCATCTTCGAACGCTGGCGTAAGCCCTTCGCCGAATGCATCGCCGAAGGCCAGGCGGCCGGCGATATCACGGACGCGTTCGATGCCGGGGACCTCGCCGATTTCCTTTTGAGCTCCTGGCAAGGCGCGATGCTGCGCATGAAGATTGAGCGTAGTCCCGAACCGCTCGAGCGTTTCAAGAACATCGTCTTCAAAACAGTCTTCGCAAAAAGGAGCTGATCCGATGAACCCGAAACTCGAAAAGCTGGAAGCCCGCATAATGGTGCCGCGCTCGCAAGTCGCGGTACTCGATTCCACCATGTCCTATATCGAGGCAGGCGCGGCCGGTCCGACGGTGCTTTTCCTGCACGGCAACCCGACGTCGTCCTACATCCGGCGCGACATCATTCCGCATGTGGCGCCGTTCGGCCGCTGCATCGCGCCCGACCTGATCGGCTGCGGCCAGTCCGGCAAGCCGGACATCGACTACCGCTTCTTTGACCACGTCCGGTATCTCGACGCTTTCCTTGAGGCGCTTGGCATCACCAACATGATGGTGGTCGCGCAGGACTGGGGCACCGCACTTGCCTTCCAGCGGCCGCAGCGGATCCTCGGCCTGGCCTTCATGGAATTCATCCGCCCCTTCGAGAGTTGGGACGATTTTCGCCAGCGTCCGCAAGCGCGCGAATTGTTCAAGGCAATGCGTACGCCTGGCGTCGGTGAGAAGCTTGTTCTGGAAGACAACGTCTTCGTCGAAAAGGTGCTGCCGGCTGCTGTGCTGCGCACGATGAGCGATGAGGAAATGGCCGCCTACCGGGCGCCGTTCCCGACACCGCAATCGCGCAAGCCGATCCTGCAGCTGCCGCGCGACCTGCCGATCGAAGGCCAGCCTGCCGATGTCGCTGCCATCAGTGAGCACGACCATCGGGCGCTCCGGGCTTCCTCCTACCCGAAGCTGCTTTTCTCAGCGGATCCGGGCGCCCTCGTTTCGCCGCAGGCGGCACGGGAATTCGCAGCCGGGCTGAAGAACTGCCGCCTGATCGACCTCGGACCCGGTGCGCATTATCTGCAGGAGGGACCATGCCGACAAGATCGGCGCCGCTATTGCCGAGTGGATTCCCGAGATAGCCACCGAGAGCTATGCCGCCGAACCGGCCTGACGCCGGAGTGTAAACCAGCAGCCGCGGCCGCCGGAGAGGTCGACAGCTTAGCTCTGCCGGTGCCGGGCGATGGAGGCGCCGATGATGCCGGCGTCGATGACGATGATGTTCTTGCTCACGGCAGTGCACCTTCAATCGCCAGGACTTTCTTGCCCTCATGCCATCGTGGTACATACTTGCCAAGAACGTTGCCGGGACCGCTCTCGAAGCGCGGTCGATGACGATCGCCTCACTGGAAACGTTCAGCTCAATCACATGAGGGTCATTTGCGCCGCTGGATAAAAGGGCTGGTTTTTGCTGCAGCCGGAGCCGCCATTGTCTATGCCGTCTTCTTCGGCCCGCTGCCGTTCGTTCGATCTTGGTGGCAGGACGACAACTGGCTGGATCCTTTGCATAAGCGCCATCGCATTGCTGACCGTTTGGTGCTGACCGCGGCGTTGGTTGGGAAATCGCGGGCAGAAGTTGTTGCCATGCTCGGCGAGCCGCCGAAGACGGACTATTTCGAGGACTGGAGTCTGGTTTATGTTCTTGGTTCGGAAAGGGGATTTTTTTCGATCGACTCTGAATGGCTGGTTATGCGCCTGGATGACGCTGGCTCGGTCACGCAGGCGGCTATCGTCAGAGACTGAACCTGCTGCCGGGATATCAGCGGTGTTTCCGTTCGACAGGCAGGGAAAGCGCTGCTAGAAGCCCGCGCCACAGACAGGATTCCTGAAATTGGCTGAAGACATCGAACAAGCGGTATCGCGCCGCCGCACTTTCGCGATCATCGCCCACCCCGACGCCGGCAAGACCACGCTGACCGAAAAACTGCTTCTGTTCGGCGGCGCCATCCAGCTTGCCGGCGAGGTCAAGGCCAAGAAGGACCGCATCCAGACCCGGTCCGACTGGATGAAGATCGAACGCGAGCGCGGCATCTCGGTGGTCACCTCGGTGATGACCTTCGAATATGAGGACACTGTCTTCAACCTGCTCGACACGCCCGGCCACGAGGATTTCGCCGACGATACCTATCGCACGCTGTCGGCGGTCGACAGTGCGGTCATGGTCATCGATGCCGCCAAGGGTATCGAGCCGCGCACGCTGAAACTGTTCGAGGTATGCCGGCTGCGCGATATCCCGATCATCACCTTCGTCAACAAGATGGACCGCGAAAGCCGTGACCCGTTCGAGATCCTCGACGAGATCGAGCAGAAGCTGGCGCTGGACACGGCACCGATCACCTGGCCGATCGGCCGCGGCAAGACTTTTTCCGGCACCTACCATCTGGCGCTGAACGCGGTGCGCAAGGGCGACGCCGAGAAGGAGCGCACGCCGGTCAATGGACCCGATTCCAACCGCGTCGCCGGCCTGTTGCCGGAGAACGAGCGGGAGGCCTTCATCGAGGAGCTGGAGCTGGCGCGCGAAGCCTGCCGCCCGCTCGACCTCGATGCCTTCCGCGAGGGCCATTTGACGCCGGTCTATTTCGGCTCGGCGCTGCGCAATTACGGCGTGCGCGATCTGATCGAGGCGCTAGGCGCCTATGGGCCGCCGCCGCGCGCGCAGGAGGCCGACAGCCGCAAGGTCGAGGCGACCGAGGACAAGATGACGTCCTTCGTCTTCAAGATCCAGGCCAATATGGACCCCAACCATCGCGACCGCATCGCCTTCGTCCGCGTCTGTTCTGGCAAGCTCGAGCGCGGCATGAAGGCCAAGCTGGTGCGCACGGGAAAGCCAATGAGCCTGTCGGCACCGCAATTCTTCTTCGCCCGCACCCGCGTCACCGCCGACGAGGCGTTTGCCGGCGACGTCGTCGGTATTCCCAACCACGGCACGCTGCGCATCGGCGACACGCTGACCGAAGGCGAGGAGATCCTGTTTCGCGGCGTGCCGAATTTCGCGCCAGAAATCCTGCGCCGCGTTCGCCTCGGCGATGCCATGAAAGCCAAGAAGCTCAAGGAGGCGCTGCACCAGATGGCCGAGGAAGGCGTCGTGCAATTGTTCTCGCCGGAGGACGGCTCGCCGGCCATCGTCGGCGTCGTCGGCGCCCTGCAGCTCGATGTCCTGAAAGAACGCCTGAACTTCGAATACACGCTGCCGGTCGATTTCGAGATGCCGCGTTTTTCCGTCTGCCGCTGGATATCGGCCGACGACAAGGCCGAACTCCAGCGCTTCATCGAGGCGCATCGCGGCGACATTGCCCGCGACCTCGACAACGATCCGGTGTTCCTCGCCCAGCACGCCTTCTCGCTAAACTACGAGGCCGAACGCTGGAAGGCGATCCGCTTCGCGGCGGTCAAGGATTACCAGGTCCGCGACAGAGCGGCTTGATGCGCCACCTTGCCTTCTCCCCTTGTGGGAGAAGGTGTCGCCGAAGGCGACGGATGAGGGGTGTTCCAGGAAACACCAACGCCTCGTTACGTCCAACACCCCTCAACCGTCTTGGCGCTCCGCGCCAATCCACCTTCTCCCACAGGGGGAGAAGGGGAAGAGCGCCATCGCTCACCCCCTGGCTGCCTCTTCGATCTTCGCGATATCAATCTTGCTCATCTGCATCATCGCCTGCATCACCCGGCCAGCCTTTTCCCTGTCGGGATCTTGCAGCAGCCTGGGCAGTTGCTCCGGCACGACCTGCCAGGAGAGGCCGAATTTGTCCTTCAGCCAGCTGCACTGGCTGGGCTCGCCGCCGCCCTCGATGAGCCTGTTCCAGAAATGGTCGACCTCTTCCTGCGTCTTGCAGTCGATGGAGAGCGACACTGCCTCGGTGAACTTGAATTGCGGCCCGCCGTTGAGCGCCTGGAACTGAACACCGTCGAGCTCGAACGAGACCACCAGCACCTTGCCCTCACGATCGCCGCTGCCCTTGGGCCAGCGCGTCACGCTCAGCACCTTCGAGTTCTTGAAGATGGAGACGTAGTGGTTCATGGCCTCCTCGGCCTGGTCGTCGAACCACAGGAAGGTGGTGATCTTTTGCATTCTCTTGCTCCTCGGGCTGGTTTTGGCTTTGCTTTCACTCGTAAAACGGCCGGCTGGCGATCAATGCCCTGGTCCCCGCCGTTTGACCCAAGGACGCTCGAGCAAACCGCGATCCGACAGCACCTCTGACTTTTTTACTGGGTGGACCGGCTTGCCGCCTTTGGCCCGAGATCACGGCCGCTCGTTCCACCATGCAGCCAATATCTGGCGCAGCGCAAAATTGTGGCCAGACCAGAGCGTGGCGTCTATAAGGCCTGCGGCTCAATTCCGGTTTTCCGCGCCCCCGCTGGCGCGACGCAGACAGCAAGGACAGTTCAATGCCCGCCTACCGTTCCCGCACCACCACCCATGGCCGCAACATGGCCGGCGCACGCGGCCTGTGGCGCGCCACCGGGATGAAGGATTCGGATTTCGGCAAGCCGATCATCGCGGTGGTCAATTCCTTTACCCAATTCGTGCCCGGCCATGTCCATCTGAAGGATCTCGGCCAGCTGGTTGCCCGCGAGATCGAAAAGGCCGGCGGCGTCGCCAAGGAATTCAACACCATCGCCGTCGATGACGGCATCGCCATGGGCCATGACGGCATGCTCTATTCGCTGCCGTCGCGCGAATTGATCGCCGACTCGGTGGAATACATGGTCAACGCGCACTGCGCCGACGCCATGGTCTGCATCTCGAATTGCGACAAGATCACGCCGGGCATGCTAATGGCGTCGCTGCGCCTCAACATCCCCACCGTCTTCGTCTCCGGCGGCCCGATGGAGGCCGGTAAGGTGGTGCTCGCCGGCAAGACCCAGGCGCTCGACCTGGTCGACGCCATGGTTGCGGCCGCCGATGACAATATCTCCGACGAGGACGTCAAGATCATCGAGCGCTCGGCCTGTCCGACCTGCGGCTCCTGCTCCGGCATGTTCACCGCCAATTCGATGAACTGCCTGACCGAGGCGCTCGGCCTCTCGCTGCCCGGCAACGGCTCGACGCTGGCCACGCATGCCGACCGCAAGCGGCTGTTCGTCGAGGCCGGTCATCTGATCGTCGATCTCGCCCAGCGCTATTACGAGCAGGACGACGACACCGCGCTGCCGCGCAGCATCGCCTCGAAGGGCGCCTTCGAGAACGCAATGACGCTCGACATCGCCATGGGCGGCTCGACCAACACGGTGCTGCACATCCTCGCCGCAGCACACGAGGGCGAGGTCGACTTCACCATGGAGGACATCGACCGGCTGTCGCGGCGGGTTCCGGTGCTGTGCAAGGTGGCTCCGGCCAAGGCTGACGTCCACATGGAGGATGTCCATCGCGCCGGCGGCATCATGGCGATCCTCGGCCAGCTGGATAGCGCCGGGCTGATCAACCGCGACCTGCCGACGGTGCATACGGCAAGCCTTGGCGAAGCGCTCGACCATTGGGATATCTCGCGCACCACCAGCCAGAATGTCCGCGATTTCTTCCTGGCAGCACCCGGCGGCGTGCCAACGCAGGTCGCGTTCAGCCAAGACCGCCGCTGGGACGATCTCGATCTCGACCGCGAGAAAGGTGTTATCCGCTCGGCCGAACATCCTTTCTCCAGGGATGGCGGCCTTGCCGTGCTGAAAGGCAATCTCGCGCTCGACGGCTGCATCGTAAAGACCGCCGGCGTCGATGAATCGATCCTGAAATTCACCGGCCCGGCGAGGGTGTTCGAAAGCCAGGACGCCAGCGTCAAGGCGATCCTGTCGAACGAGATCAAGGCCGGCGATGTCGTCGTCATCCGTTATGAAGGGCCGCGCGGCGGCCCCGGCATGCAGGAAATGCTCTACCCGACCAGCTATCTCAAGTCGAAGGGACTCGGCAAAGCCTGCGCGCTGGTCACCGACGGCCGCTTTTCCGGCGGTACCTCCGGCCTGTCGATCGGCCATGCCTCTCCCGAGGCGGCGGAAGGCGGGCTGATCGGACTGGTGCATGAGGGCGACACGATCGAGATCGATATCCCGAACCGCACTATTAGGCTTGCTGTCGACGACGCGGAACTCGCCGCCCGCCGCGTGGCCATGGAGGCCAAGGGAACCGCTGCCTGGAAGCCCGAGGAAAAGCGCAAGCGCAAGGTGACGACAGCCTTGCGCGCCTATGCGGCAATGGCGACAAGTGCTGCCAAGGGGGCGGTGAGGTATGTGCCGGAATAGGTTTGATTCTTCAAAGGGATGACGGCAGATGGATTTCGACCTTGTGGTGCGTGGCGGCACGCTGCCCGACGGCAGGATTGCCGATATCGGCATCGTCGGCGAGACGATCGCGGCGATCGAGTCCGAACTCAACGTCACCGCCGGCACGGCGATCGACGCCCGTGGCAATCTGGTCTCGGCGCCCTTCGTCGATCCGCATTTCCATATGGACGCCACGCTTTCGCTCGGCATCCCGCGCATCAATGTCTCGGGCACGCTGCTGGAAGGCATTTCGCTGTGGGGCGAGCTGAAGCCGCGTCTGACCCACGAGGCGGTGCGCGACCGTGCGCTCGCCTATTGCGACTGGGCGGTGTCGATGGGCCTGCTCGCCATCCGCACCCATGTCGATGTCTGCGACGACCGCCTGCTGGCGGCGGAAGCGCTGCTCGACGTGAAGAAGACGGTTGCGCCGTATATCGACCTGCAATTGGTTGCCTTCCCTCAGGACGGGTTTTACCGCTCGCCGACGGCGCGCGACAACACCATCCGGGCGCTCGACATGGGCGTCGATGTCGTCGGCGGTATTCCGCATTTCGAGCGCACAATGGCCGACGGCACGCGCTCTGTCACCGAGCTCTGCGAAATCGCGGCCAAGCGCGGCCTGATGGTCGACCTGCATTGCGACGAGACCGACGATCCGCTGTCGCGCCACATCGAGCAGCTTGCCTATGAGACGCAGCGCCTGGGATTGCAGGGCAGAGTGGCCGGCTCGCACCTGACCTCGATGCATTCGATGGATAATTACTACGTCTCGAAGCTGTTGCCGCTGATTGCCGAGGCCGGCGTTTCAGCGATCCCCAATCCGCTCATCAACATCATGCTGCAGGGCCGCCATGACACCTTCCCCAAGCGCCGCGGCCTGACGCGGGTCAAGGAGATGCTGGCGCAGGGCATCCGCGTCGGCTGGGGTCAGGATTGCGTGCTCGATCCCTGGTATTCGCTGGGCACGGCAGACATGCTCGACGTCGCCTTCATGGGCCTGCACGTCGCCCAGATGTCGAGCCCGGCCGAGATGGCGCGCTGTTTCGACATGGTCACCAACGTCAATGCCGCCATCATGGGCCTCGACCACCTTGGCCTGGCCGTCGGCAAGCGCGCCAGCCTGATCGTTCTCGATGCCGGCAGCCCGGTCGAGGCGCTGCGCCTGCGCCCCGAGCGTCTCTGCGTCATTGCCAGGGGCAAGGTGGTGGCCGAGCGCAGCCGGCAGGACACGCGGCTTTCGATCGCCGGAAGGCCGGGCACCGTGAACCGGCGCCACGCTTAGTCCAGCCGATTTCCGCCGCTGGTCTTACCGAATTCTCGATTTTCGCCTCGTCACGGCCGCTGCTAGCGACTACGACGCGGGTCACCGTATCCACGGCGAGGAACCGGTAACGGAATGGCGCAGCCCGCAGCCCAGAATTCGGCGATCAGGAACGTGCTGCTGGCCGGCATCCTGCTGATGCTCGCCGGCGATTTCCTGTTTGCGCTGAACGACGCGATGGGCAAGTGGCTGGTCGCCAGTTTTTCCGTCGGCCAGGTCGTGCTGATCCGCTCGATCGGCGCGTTTTTCATACTCGGGCCGATGATTGCACATCAGGGTGCGGCCAAGCTGTTTCGCATGGAGCGGCCGGAGCTGCAGCTGCTGCGCGTGGTGATGACGACGCTCGACACGGCGCTGTTCTATGCGGCAGTCGTCTATCTGCCGCTCGCCGATGTGATGAGCTTTTACATGGCCGGGCCGATCTACGTCGCGGCGCTGTCGCACTTTTTACTCGGCGAACGGGTCGGCTGGCGCCGCTGGGCGGCTATCCTGGTCGGTTTCTGCGGCGTGCTGATCATGCTGAGGCCGTCTTCGGCCGCGTTCTCGCTGTCGTCGATGTTCGCACTCGCCGGCAGCATTTCCTTTGCCTTCGCCATCATCCTCAACCGGCGGCTGCGCGGCACCAGCGACACGTCGCTGGTCACGTGGCAAACCATCGGCACGCTGCTGGTCGGCGCGGTGCTGACCATCGGCAGTTGGAAGGCGCCGTCCTCGCTCGATTTCGGCGCCATGCTGCTTCTCGGCATTGTCTCCTGCGGCGCGCATCTGATGATCACCAGGGCGTTGAAGCTTGCGCCTGCCTCGACCTTGGCGCCGCTGCATTACAGCCTGCTTTTGTGGGCAGTGGTCTTCGGCCTGGCCTTCTTCGGCGATGTGCCTGGGCCGCGCATCCTGGTCGGCTCGGCCATCGTCGTGCTGGCCGGCCTGTTCATCTTCCACCGCCAGAAGGTGGTCGACACCGTGCCGCCCGAAAACGTGCCGAAAGGTGTCAATTAATCCCGGCGCACCGCCGCGAGATGCCGCGAAAATTCCGGCGTCTCCATCAGCGCCTTGCAGCGCGCAAACCGGCCGTCGGCATAGGCGCGAAAGTCGTCCGCCGGATTTTTGTTGGCAAGCTGGATCAAGCCCCAGAGCGTCCACAGCAGATCGCACATCGCCTTGTAGATGACGATGCGGCCGCGCTCCGCCGGTGTCGGCTCACCGCCGAAATAGGCCAGCGTCATCTCCTCCTCCTGCGCGGTGTCGAATTGCCCTTCGACGCTGAGGTCGCCAAGGTCCCAGAGCGGATCGTTCATCCCGGAATATTCCCAATCGACGATCCACATCCTGTCGCCGGTATCGAGAAAGTTTTCGCAGAGCGGGTCGCAGTGGCAGGCGACGATCGGCAGAGGATGAGCGGTGAGTGCCGAGCGCACGCTTTCGGCCTCGCGGACCACGTCATGGTAGCCGGAAGGCAGCGCGACATCCTTGGTCGACAACACCTTCAGGTAGTCGTCGATCATGGCGAACAGCTCGAAGCGGAAGGGAAACACTGCGCCGGATGTGTGCAGTTTGCGAAAAGCCTTGCCGGCGCGTGCCGGGCTGCCGGAGCGGGTCTTGAACTTTTCCGGCGACATCGTCTTGGCGCCCGCAACGAACCGCGTCACCAGCACGCCGGTCCGGGCATCGACATGCAGCACTTCCGGACTGACGCCGGCCTTCGCCGCCTCCCGCGCCGCCACTGCCTCGTTGGCGCGGTTGATATATTCCTCGGTGCCCTTGCCGGGGATGCGCAGGCAGAAATCTCCCGCTCTGAAGACGAGATTGGTGAGGCCGCCAAGCCGTTCCAGCGGTCCCTCGTAGCCGGCCAGCACCGGAATGGCCGCAAGCGCCGCGCGTGCCTCGTCCACCATCACCTCTGCCTCCCTTTCACGGCTTTATTTATCGTGGAGACGGTTCCACAGTTTTCGCCGCTTGGCTATCATAGCGTGGCGTGCGATCCACTCCAGCGCGGCGCGTCCTTTCTGGATGCGCAAAGGACGCGGTAGCACATTGATTTTGCGGCGGACGGAACAGCAATGGCAAACAGCAAACATCAGAGCGCGCTCGCCGCAGCCTATGCGGCGAAGCGGCCGGAAGACGTCGCGGCGCTCTACGACAGTTGGGCCGGCACCTATGACGCCGACATGTCGGCGGCCGGCTATCGCCATCCGACCATCTGCCTTGCCTTGCTGGCCCGCCATTTGCCGCGCGGCGCCGCACCTCTCCTCGATGCCGGGGCAGGCACCGGGCTTATCGGCGAATGGCTTGCCATCACCGGTTATCCGCAGGTCGAGGCGCTCGACATCTCGGAAGGCATGCTGGCCCAGGCGGCGCGCAAGGGCGTCTATTCGGCGCTTCACTGCTTGGCGCTTGGCGGACCGCTGCCGTTCGTGGACGATGCCTATGCCGGGATCATCTCCGCCGGCGTCTTCACTTCGGGCCATGTCGGAGCCGAGGGGCTGGACGAGCTGATCCGCATCTGCCGGCCGGGTGGGGTGATCGTGCTGACGGTGAAGAACACGCTGTGGGATGCCGGGTTTGCCGCGCGGATCGCCGAGCTCGAGGTGCAAGGCATCGTCACCCGCGCCGAAGAAACGCCGCCCTATGTCTCCATGCCGGGCGAGTCGTATACCGTGCCGAGTCGGGGGCTGGTGCTCAGGGTGAGCTGAGGCGAAAACCGGAAGGCTCTACGCCTTCACCTTTGCCCCCGACGGGTCGTAAAGCGGCTCGAGATAGATCTTAGCCGGCGTCCGTTCCATTGCCACCACCAGCTCGTAGTCGCCGGAGGTGAGGAAATCATCGCTGACGCCGTCGGCATTGCGCACATAGCCATAGCCGATGTTCTTGCCCACTGTGTAGCCATAGCCGCCGCTCGTGAGATAACCGACCACCTCGCCGTTGCGCAGGATGGTCTCACGCCCGAGCAGGACGACGTCCGGATCGTCGACCGTGAAGCCGGCAAAACGTTTCCTGGGCGCCGAACCATCGAGCTTTTCAAGCGCCCGCCGGCCGAGGAAATCGGTGTTTTTTCTGAGCTTCACCGCCCAGCCGAGGCCGGCCTCCTGCGGCGTGTCGTTGGGCGTGATGTCGGCGCCCCAGGCGCGGTAGCCCTTTTCCAGCCGCAGTGATTCCAGCGCCCGGTAGCCGACCGGGCGGATGTCGTAGGTCTCGCCCGCCGCCATCAGCGCATCGAAAACCTCGCCCGTCGCCGCGATCGGCGCATGCAATTCCCAGCCGAGCTCACCGACATAGGTGACGCGCAGTGCCCGCACGATGTGGCCGGCAATCGCGATCTCGCGAACATGGCCGAACGGGAAAGCTGTATTCGACACATCCGCGTCGGTCACATCGGACAGCACGTCGCGGGCGCGCGGCCCCATCAGCGACAATGTGCCAAAATCCTCGGTAACATCGGTCAGCTTCACGTCGAGCCGCTTGCCGATATGATCGGCAATCCAGGAGAAATCATGCGTGCGGAACCCGGTGCCGGTGACGATGTAGAATTTCTCCTCACCGAGCCGCGCCACGGTCAAATCGGCCTCGATGCCGCTGCGCGTGTTGAGGAGCTGCGTGTAGGTCAGCCGGCCGACCGGTTTGGCGACGTCATTGGCGCAGATCCAGTCCAGCGCCTTCAGCGCGTCCGCGCCCGTCATTTCGTACTTGGCGAAGGATGACTGGTCGAAGATGCCGATTTTTTCGCGCACGTGGCGGTGTTCGTCGCCGACCGGCGAAAACCAGTTCTGCCGGCCCATCGAATAGACGTCTTTCGGCTCGAACCCTTCCGGCGCGAACCAGTTCGGCCGCTCCCAGCCGAGCTTCGAGCCGAACACGGCGCGATGTTTTTTCAGCCGTTCATAGAGTGGAGAAACGATGCGCGGCCGGCCGCTGACATATTCCTCATGCGGAAAGCCGATCGTGTAGTGCTTGCCATAGGCTTCAAGAGTGCGGTCGCGGACCCATTGCCGGTCGCGGTGCAGATTGGAGAAACGGCGGATGTCGACCACCCACAAATCAAGCGGCGCCTCGCCGTCGACCACCCATTGCGCCAGCACCCAGCCGGCGCCGCCGCCGGATGCAATGCCGAAGGCGTTGAAACCGGCGCCGACGAACATATTCGGGCATTCCGGCGCCACGCCGAGGATGAAATTGCCGTCCGGCGTGAAGCTCTCCGGCCCATTGATCATCTGCTTGACGCCGACATTGGCGAGCGCCGGGACGCGCTCGATCGCCTGGCTCATATGCTGCTCGAAATGATCGTAATCATCGTCGAACAGCCGGAACTCCCAATCGTCCGGCACATCACCACCGGGCAGACCGGTCGTCCAGGCCTGCGGGTTCGGCTCATAGCCTCCCATCACCAACCCGCCGACCTCCTCCTTGAAATAGGTGCGGCGGTCGGGGTCGCGGATCGTCGGCGCGTCACTCGCCAAGCCGTCGATCCTTTCGGTGATGATGTATTGGTGCTTCACGGGCTGCAGCGGCACGTTGATGCCGGCCAGCGCACCCACCTGCCGCGCCCATTGCCCGGCGCAGTTCACCACCTTGTCGCAGGCGATATCGCCCTTGTTGGTCCTTACCTTGACGATCCGGCCGTTCGTCATTTCGAAGCCGGTGACCCGCACCTCCTCGAACAATTTTGCGCCATGCATGCGCGCGCCCTTGGCCAGCGACTGGGTGATGTCGGAAGGGCTTGCCTGACCGTCGCTCGGCAGCCAGGAAGCACCGACGAGGTCGCCGGTTTCCAGCAGCGGCCACATTTCCTTGACCTCGGCCGGCGACAGCAAATGCATATCCATGCCGAAGCTCTTTGCCGTCGTTGCCAGCCTCTTATACTCGGTCCAGCGGTCGGCATTGGTGGCGAGGCGCAGGCAGCCAGTCATCTTCCAGCCGGTGGCGAGGCCGGTTTCGGCTTCCAGCCCCTTGTAGAGATCGACTGAATATTTGAGCACCCGCGTGATCGACGCCGACGAGCGCAGCTGGCCAACCAGCCCGGCGGCATGCCAGGTCGAGCCCGAGGTCAGTTTGCCCTGTTCGAGCAGCACGATGTCGGCCTTGTGGTCGCGCGCCAGATGGTAGGCCGTCGAACAGCCGATGATGCCACCACCGATGACGACGATGCCGGCCTGCGCGGGCAAGGTCATGTTCGCATCCCGTATTTCGTCCTGTAATTTTCCAGGGCGGCTTCGAGCCGCTTCAGGTTTTCGTCGGCGTAGTCGGCGTAGTCGACGCCGGGCGCGTCGAGGTAAAGCTCGGAAACCATGCCCCACATCGCCTCGCGCAGCAGCGACGCGCATTGCATGGCGGCGTGCGATCGCCGTATCGCTTCGTCCGGCTCCTTCATGAAATAGGCGGTCAGGAAGGCGAAGGATTCCTCGTCGCTCATGCCGGCATTCGAGGCCGCACCGGCAAGGTCGAACATCGCCGTATTGAAGCCGGCATATTCGAAATCGATGAGCCACAGCCTGTGGCCGTCGTCGATTATGTTAGCCGGCAAGAGGTCATTATGGCCGAAGACGATCGGCAGCAGTTTTTGCGCGCGCTCGAGCTCGTCCGCCAGCGTCAAAAGGCGGGGCAATTCGCTTAGCTTGCGGCTGCCGCCTTCCTCCAGCGTGCGCGCATAGTCGCGGATGACGTGAAACACCCAGAACATGAAGCCGGCGCCGGAGACATGACTGGGCATCTCGCGGTGAAAGCCGCGCAGCAAGGCGGCAACGCGGCCGAGATCGGCGCGCACGTCTTGCGCAACATAGGCCTTGGCGCCGAGATACTCCGTCACCATGACGCCGGGTCCGGTGTAGTGGACGGCTGGAGCGAAGCCTGCCGCGTGCGCTGCCCGCGCGGTCATCATCTCGCGCTCGCGAAAGACATGGTGGAACGGATAGTCCTGGCCGAGCCGCACGACATGCCGTCCGGCCGCATCCTTGACCAGATAATTGGCGTTGCTCAGCCCGCCCGGCAACGGCGCAATGTCGATGTTGCCGGTCCAGCAAGGCAGCGCGCGGATGCGGTCTTCGACAGTCACGATCTCGTCCAACATTGGGTCAATTTTCCACGCATGTCATCGCTGGCCAGCGATGACAATCGGACGGAGGAATGGAGGCAACGCGAAGATCTCGTCGGTGCAGATTTCGGGATCGATATCCCGCACCGCACCGACGAGCCCCTTTGTGCCGGGTTCTTCGACCCCGGCATCCGCCCCCGCGGATCCTAAAATTTCGGTTCCCTTGCACCCGACAATTTCCCAGGCGTTCGGGCAGGTTCCCAGGCGTTCGGGCAGGTTCCCAGGCGTTCGGGCAGGCGATTTTTTGTCCGGCTCAGCCGTCGTCCTCCGTTCCGAGCCTGTCACAGCGATAATGTCGCGCCACGCTGGAGACGTTGTCAACGCGAAATTGTGGTGTTTTCTGCTTTTTTGCCCGAATTTTGCGAAATTTCTTGGAGTTAGTGGCATTTATGCCGTAGAAACGGTCAATGATGCAACAATCCGACCGGATGGAACCCATGGTCCACTCGAAGCGGCATGGCGAAATCCTGCGCCTCCTCAAGGAGGAAGGCACCGTGACCATTGCCAGCCTGGCTGACCGGCTAGGCGTCTCGCTGGAGACAGTGCGCCGCGACGTCAAGCCACTGACCAGCGACGGTTCCATCCTCAAGATGCACGGTGCCGTCGGCCTGCCGTCGATTGCCGGCGAAGCGCCGTTCGAGCGGCGCATGCGCGAGAACGCGGATGCCAAGCGGGCAATTGCCCGCATGGTCGCCGCCACCATCCGCGACGGCGAATCGATCATGCTCGACACCGGCACCACCACCTCTTTCCTGGCCCGGGAACTGCTCGGCCACCGGCGGCTGACGGTCGTCACCAACTCTTCCGACATCGCCCGCACGCTGGCCACCGTCAACGGCAACAAGGTCTATATGGCCGGCGGCGAGCTGCGCAGCGATTCCGGTGCAGCTTTCGGCGTCTCGGCCATCGAATTCGTCAGCCGCTTCTCCGTCAGCCATGCGGTAATTTCGACCGGTGCCGTCGATGCCGTCACCGGCGTCATGGACTATGATCTGGAAGAGGCGGAGTTCGCCCGCATGGTGCTGTCGCGCGGCCAGCGTTCGCTTGTTATCACCGACCACAGCAAATTCGGCCGCCACGGCCTGGTTCAGGTCTGCGGCTTCGACGGCTTTTCCGAACTCGCCACCGACCGGCGGCCGCCGCACGACATCGCCGCCGCCCTCGCCGGGGCCGGCGCGCGGCTCAGCGTTGCCGATGGCGAAAGCGAGGGCTGAGCTCTATCGGGAGATTGGCACCAGCACCCACTTCCCAGCGCCGCCTCTGCCGTGTTTAGTCCGACCATGGCTTTCACCATCCGCCAATTGCAGTTCTTCATCGCCGTCGCCGAGCAAGGCACGGTGTCGGGCGCCGCCCAGAACCTGTCGATCTCGCAATCCTCGGTCACCGAGGCGATCAAGGAGCTGGAGCACGATCTCGGCGTCGAGCTGTTCGAGCGCCACCCGCGCGGCTTGAACATCACCCATAAGGGTCACCAGTTCCTGCGCCATGCGACGAAGATCCTTGCCGACGTTTCCGATGCGCGCCGCGCCTTCTTCGGCGAACGGGTCGCGGCAAGCGGCCGGCTGCAACTTGGCGTCACCTCGCTGGTCGCCGGCTATGTGCTGTCCGATCTTCTTGCCCGCTACCGCCGCGCTTTTCCGGGCGTCGAGGTCTCGGCAATCGAGGACAATGGCGACTATCTCGAGCATCTGCTGATCGGCGGCAAGCTCGACATTGCCGTCATGGTCACCTCGAACCTGCGCGACCGCACGGCGCTGCAGTCCGAAATCCTCGAAGTCTCGGCCTACCGGCTATGGCTGCCGCTCGGCCATCCCTTAGCCGGCGCCGACATCATCGGCATCGGCGACATCGCCTCGGAACCGCTGATCATGCTGACCGTCGACGAGATCGAGGAGAATACCGGAAAGCTGCTGACGGCGATTGGCGCCAAACCGCATGTCGCCTTCCGCACCCGCTCGGTCGAAGCGGTGCGCAGCCTCGTTGCCACCGGGGCCGGCGTGGCGCTGCTGCCCGACCTCGTCTACCGGCCGTGGTCGCTGGAAGGCGACCGCATCGAATCGCGCGATATTTCGGGGTCGTTGCCGGTCGTCCAGGTCGGCATGGTCTGGCGGCGCGGCTCCGGCCTGCCGCAGGCGGCGCGCGACTTCGTCGGGCTTGCCCAGTCGCAGCGCATGGTGCGCCAACGGCCCGAAAAGATCACCCGACAGCTATCGGAAAAATCGATATCGGCTTTCTGATAAATGAATTTGCGAAACCGGAAAATTCACAGCACTTTCCATCAGGGAACAAAGCTGCCGTTAGAGCGACGTGCGTCCAATTGGACGCACATAGTATGCTCTAAGACTTTTAGTTTTCGCATCGGGCTTTTCCGAAAATCGATTCCGATTTTCGGGCCGATGCGAGGAGCACGACGCTTAGAGCCGCGCATCCAACGTTTTTGAACGGGCGCATGACCTTTCCGAAAACCGAAACCGATTTCGGGGTTACGCAAAAATGGGAGATCGACGATGAATTCATTGCTGAAATCATGCACTGCCTTGACGGTCGCGCTGACCTTCTCCGGCCAGGCCATCGCCCAGGTCAAGGAGCTCGGCAAGGGTGAAGGCGAGGTCAATATCGTCGCCTGGCCCGGCTATATCGAGCGCGGCGAAACCGACAAGGGCTACGACTGGGTCACCTCGTTCGAGAAGGAAACCGGCTGCAAGGTCAACGTCAAGACCGCCAACACCTCCGACGAGATGGTCTCGTTGATGAATGAAGGCGGTTTCGACCTTGTCACCGCCTCGGGCGACGCCTCGCTGCGCCTCGTCGCCGGCAAGCGCGTCCAGCCGATCAACACCGACCTCATCCCGAGCTGGAAGACGGTCGACGACCGGCTGAAGGATGCACCCTGGTTCACCGTCGGCGGCGTTCATTACGGCGTTCCCTACCAGTGGGGGCCGAACGTGCTGATGTACAACACCGAGGTGTTCAAGGAAGCGCCGAAGAGCTGGAACATCGTCTTCGAGGAAATGAACCTGCCCGACGGCAAGTCGAACAAGGGCCGCGTCCAGGCCTATGACGGGCCGATCCACATCGCCGACGCCGCCAACTACCTGATGTTCCACAAGCCTGAGCTCGGCATCAAGGATCCGTACGAGCTGACCGAGGACCAGTACAAGGCCGCGCTCGACCTGTTGCGCGTCCAGCGTACGCTGGTTGGACGCTACTGGCACGACGCCGCTATCCAGGTCGACGATTTCCAGAACGAAGGCGTCGTCGCCTCCGGTTCATGGCCCTATCAGGTCAACACGCTGATCGCCGCCAAGAAGCCGGTCGCCTCGACCATCCCCGAGGAGGGCGTCACCGGCTGGGCCGACACCACGATGATGGAAGCCGATGCGGCCCACCCGAACTGCGCCTACATGTGGATGGAGCATTCGCTGTCGCCGAAAGTGCAGGGCGACGTCTCCGCCTGGTTCGGCTCGCTGCCGGTGGTGCCCGCGGCCTGCAAGGGCAACGAACTGCTTGGCGAAGCGGGCTGCAAGACCAACGGCTACGACAATTTCGACAAGATCAAGTTCTGGAAGACGCCGGTCTCGAAATGCGCCACGCAGAACGACCAGTGCGTACCCTATTACCGCTGGGTGTCGGACTATATCGGGGTCATCGGCGGGCGGTGAGTTCCCTCACCCTTCCCCTTGTGGGGAGGGTCGACGCGTAGCGTCGGGGGTGGGGGTTCGCCTCGACAAGTTCTTGCTTGTAAAATCACCCCCACCCGCGGCTTCGCCGCGACCTCCCCCATCGAGGGGGAGGTGAAGTGCCGCGCCATCCGCTGCGTCCTTTGGGAGGCGGTGAGGGCGATCTCGATAAAGCTAACCGGCAACAGACTGACAGCCTATGACATCAGCCGTTTCGTTCCAAAAAGTCTCCCGCCATTTCGGCAACGTGCGTGCCGTCGACGCGGTCGATCTCGATATCGTGCCGGGCGAGTTCTTCGCCATGCTCGGGCCTTCCGGCTCGGGCAAGACGACCTGCCTGCGCCTCATCGCCGGCTTCGAGCAGCCGACGGCAGGCTCGATCTCGATCTTCGGCGAACGCGCCGAGGGCGTCCCGCCCTATCGCCGCAACGTCAACACCGTATTCCAGGACTATGCGCTGTTCCCGCATCTCAACGTGCTCGACAACGTCGCCTATGGGCTGATGGTCAAGGGCGTCCGCAGACCGGAGCGGCAGAAGGCGGCGGAAGAGGCGCTGTCGCTGGTGCGGCTTCCCGGCTACGGTGCCCGTCGTCCGGGCCAGCTTTCCGGCGGACAGCGCCAGCGCGTCGCGCTCGCCCGCGCGCTGGTCAACCAGCCCAAGGTGCTGCTGCTCGACGAGCCGCTCGGCGCGCTCGACCTCAAATTGCGCGAAAACATGCAGGAAGAGTTGAAGTCGCTGCAGAAGGCGCTCGGCATCACCTTCGTCTTCGTCACCCACGACCAGGGCGAGGCGCTGTCCATGGCCGACCGCGTCGCCGTCTTCAACGACGGCAAGATCATGCAGATCGGGACGCCGGAAGACATCTACCAGCGCCCGAAGACCCGCTTCGTCGCCGATTTCGTCGGCTCGTCCAACGTGCTGCCGCCGGATTTCGTCCAGCGTTATGCCGGCCAGCACCGCTGGGGCAGCCTGCGCCCTGAATCCATTCGCATCGGCCGGGCGGCCAAGGGCGACGGCGTTGCCGCCCGCCTGGTGTCGACCAATTATCTCGGCGCTACGACAAGGCTCGCGCTGGACGCTGAAGGGTTGCGACTGCATGCCATCGTGCCGGCGGGTGCTGCCTTGCCCCGGGAAGGCGAGGCGGTCGTGCTCACCTTCAACCGCGAGCATTTGCATCTGATGGACGAGTTGGGCTGATGGCGCTGAAGCTGGCTAATGGGCTGGAGGGGGGCGCGAAGGATCGCGGCCTCTCATATGCCCTCCGCCAAGACAGAGCAGTGTCGTGACCATCGCCGCGCTCAACTCCAATCACACGCCCGCCATCTTGCCGGGAAGCGGCGGCATGCGCGGCGCGCTGTCGGATATTTTTTGGCGCAAGCCGAAGCTGCTGCTGCTCCTGATGCTGCTGCCGCCGGTTCTGTGGCTCGGCATCGTCTATATCGGCTCGCTATTCGCGCTGTTGCTGCAGAGCTTCTTCTCGATCGACGAATTCTCCGGCTTGATCAACCGGGAGTTCACGCTGAAGAGCTATGGCGACCTGTTGCAGGCCGCCAATCTCGACATCATCCTGCGCACTGTGACGATGGCGGCGCTGGTCACGCTCGCCTCGGCGATCATCGCCTTTCCCATCGCCTATTACGCGGCGCGCTATGCGCGCGGCCGCTGGAAGGCGCTGTTTTATCTCGGCGTCATGCTGCCGCTGTGGTCGAGCTACCTTGTCAAGATCTATGCCTGGAAGCTGATCCTCGCCAAGGAAGGCATCCTGACCTGGCTGCTCGCCAAGCTGCATCTTCTGTGGCTGCTCGAGGCCTGGCTGTCGCTGCCGGTCGTCGGCGGCAATTCGCTGTCGGTGTCGTCAACCGGCACCTTCATCGTCTTCGTCTATGTCTGGCTGCCCTTCATGATCCTGCCGGTGCAGGCAGCACTCGAGCGTGTGCCGGGCAACCTGGTCGAAGCCTCGTCCGATTTGGGAGCCTCGCCCGGCCAGACCTTCCGCAACGTGCTGTTTCCGCTGGCGCTGCCGGGCATCGTTGCCGGCTCGATCTTTACCTTCTCGCTGACGCTCGGCGACTACATCATCCCGCAGATCATCGGCACGTCGCGGCTGTTCATCGGCCAGGCCGTCTATTCGCAGCAAGGCACCGCCGGCAACATCCCGCTCGCCGCCGCCTTCACGGTGGTGCCCATCGTGATCATGGGCTTCTATCTCTGGGGCGCCAAGCGCATTGGGGCCTTCGATGCGCTCTGACCGCGGCCAGTCGGCTCCGCTCGGCCTGAAGATCGCCGCCACGGCTGGCCTGCTGTTCCTGCACCTGCCGATCCTGCTGATCTTCGTCTACGCCTTCACCACTGAGGAGAAGAGTTTCGTCTGGCCGCCGCCGGGCCTGACGACGCAATGGTTCGCCGTCACCTGGAACCGGCCCGACGTCTGGCAGGCGCTGTCGCTCTCGGTCCGGGTCGCCGCCATCTCGACTACTATCGCGCTGGTCCTCGGCACGCTCTGCGCCGCCGCCGTGTCCCGCACAAAATTCTTCGGCCGCGAAACCATCTCGCTACTGGTCATCCTGCCGATTGCGCTGCCCGGCATCATCACCGGCATTGCGCTGCGCTCGGCTTTCGCGCTCGCCGAGATCCCGTTCTCGTTCTGGACGATCGTGCTCGGCCACGCCACTTTCTGCGTGGTCGTCGTCTACAACAACGCCGTCGCCCGTTTCCGCCGCACTTCCGGCTCGATGATCGAGGCGTCGATGGATCTCGGCGCCGACGGTTTCCAGACCTTCCGGCACGTCGTGCTGCCCAACATCGCCACGGCGCTGCTGGCCGGCGGCATGCTTGCCTTCGCCCTGTCCTTCGATGAGGTTATCGTCACCACCTTCACCGCCGGCCAGCAGCAGACGGTGCCGATCTGGATGCTGGAGGAATTGATCCGCCCGCGTCAGCGTCCAGTCACCAATGTCGTGGCGATGGTCGTCGTGCTGGTGACGCTGCTTCCCATCCTCGCTGCCTATTATCTGACCCGCGACGGCGACCAGATCGCCGGTTCGGGCAAATGACCTCACACGTTCATAAGGGAGAGACTTCCATGGACACGCAGATGCTGATCGGCTCGAAGTTCGAAAGGGGCACCGAGACCGAGGAACCGATCCTCAATCCCAAGACCGGGGCGACCATTCTCAACCTGCCCGAAGCCAGCCCGGCGCAGATCGAGGCGGCGGTGCTTGCGGCCGAAAAAGCCTTCGTCACCTGGTCGCGCACCACGCCGGCGCAGCGCGCCGGCTATCTCCTGAAGATCGCCGATCGTATCGAGGCTGACGCGAAGGATTTCGCCGACCTCGAGGCGCTGAACTGCGGCAAGCCGATCAATGCCGTGCTCAATGACGAGACCCCGGCGATCGTCGACTGCTACCGCTTCTTTGCCGGAGCGGTCCGCTCGATGCCAGGTGTGGTCGCCGGCGAATATCTGCCCGGCCACACCTCGATGGTCCGGCGTGATGCCATCGGCATCGTCGCTTCCATCGCGCCGTGGAACTATCCGCTGATGATGATGGCGTGGAAGCTGGCGCCGGCCATCGCCGGCGGCAACACCGTCGTCTTCAAGCCGTCGGAGCAGACGCCGCTGACGGCGCTGAAGCTGGCTAAAATCCTTGCCGAGATCCTGCCGGAAGGCGTCGTCAATGTCGTGCTCGGCCGCGGCGACAGCGTCGGCAACACGCTGATAAACCATCCGAAGGTCAACATGATCTCGATCACCGGCGATGTCGCCACCGGCAAGAAGGTGCTGCAGGCCGCCGCCAAGTCGGTCAAGCGCACCCATCTCGAGCTCGGCGGCAAGGCGCCGGTCATCGTCTTCGACGACGCCGATCTCGGCGCGGTGGTCAACGGCCTGCGCGCCTTCGGCTACTACAATGCCGGCCAGGACTGCACCGCCGCCTGCCGCATCTATGCCGGCAAGAAGATCTACGACAAGCTCGTCGCCGACCTCTCCTCTGCCGTCTCGACCATCAAGTATAATCGTCCCGACGATACCGAGAACGAGATCGGGCCGCTGATCTCGCGCCGCCAGCGCGACCGCGTCTCGAGCTTCGTCGAGCGCGCCTCGGAGCTCAAGCACATCGAGATCACCACCGGTGGCAAGCCGGGCGAGGGCTCCGGCTTCTTCTATCAGCCGACCGTCGTCGCCGGTGCGCTGCAGGAAGACGAGATTGTGCGCCGCGAAGTGTTCGGTCCGGTGGTCTCGGTCACCCGCTTCTCCGAAGTCGACGAGGCCGTGAACTGGGCCAATGACAGCGACTACGGCCTGGCGTCATCGGTGTGGACCAAGGACGTTTCGCGCGCCATGGCGACGGCGGCCCGCCTGCAATATGGCTGCACCTGGATCAACACCCATTTCATGCTGACCAATGAGATGCCGCATGGCGGATTGAAACAGTCCGGCTACGGCAAGGACATGTCGCTCTACGCGCTGGAGGACTATACCGCCGTCCGCCACGTCATGGTTGCGCACGGGTAGGACCCGGACGCGGGAGAAGGCGGCCTGAAGGGCAGGAAGGGGCGGCGCGACTATTCTTGCGGCTCCTCCGCCTCCTCACCCGCCGCCGGCGCGATCAGAAGCACAGCGGCGCCGAGGATCGCGGCAATGAAAGAGCCGGCGAGGATGCCGACCTTGACCGCATCCTGCAGAGCGACGTCGCTGGCGAAGGCGAGCAGGCCGATGAACAGGCTCATGGTGAAGCCGATGCCGCAGAGCAGCGAAATGCCGATCATGTGCAGCCAGCCGGCATTGACCGGCAGATCGGCAAAGCCGAGCCGGATGGCGAGCGCGGAAGACCCGAACACGCCGACCAGCTTGCCGGCGACGAGACCCGCGGCGACGCCGAGCGTCAGCGGCTCGACCAGGGCGGCAGCGCTGAGACCGCTGAGCGAAACGCCGGCATTGGCAAAACCGAAGATCGGGATGACGAAAAAGGGTACGATTTTGTGCAGGCCGTGTTCGAGCCGGTGCAGCGGCGAATGGTCGAGATCGTGGCCGCTGCCCGGCGAGATCTTCAGCGGTATGGTGAGGGCCAGCGCGACGCCGGCGAGCGTGGCGTGGACCCCGGATTTCAGCACCAGCACCCACAGGACGACGCCGAGCACGATATAGGGCAGCAGCGTCAGCACCCGCATGCGGTTGAGCACCACCAGCAGCGCGATGACGGCGAAGGCGGCGCCGAGATAGGCGAGCGACAGCCCGCTGGTATAGAACACCGCGATGATGAGCACGGCGCCGAGATCGTCGATGATGGCGAGCGCGGTGAGGAATATCTTCAGCGAGCCCGGCACGCGGCTGCCGAGCAGCGACAGCACGCCGAGCGCAAAGGCGATATCGGTGGCGGTCGGGATCGCCCAGCCGGACAGAGCGGCCGGATTGTTGCGGTTGATGGCGACATAGACCAGTGCCGGAACCGCCATGCCGCCGGCGGCGGCGATGCCGGGCAGCACGCGGCGCGGCCAGGTGGAGAGCTGGCCGTCGAGCATCTCACGCTTGATCTCGAGGCCGACCAGCAGGAAGAACACCGCCATCAGGCCGTCATTGATCCAGTGCGAGACGCTGAGCGGTCCGAGATAGGCGTGAAGGGCGGAGAAATAAGCCTCGGCGAAAGGCGAATTGGCGACGATCAGGGCAAGTGCCGCTGCCGCCATCAGGATGAGGCCGCCGGCCGCCTCGCTGTCGAGGAATTCGCGAAGCATGGAGACCCGCCGCTTTTCGTCCTGCATGTTGTCTCCGTCCTGCGGCCGGCAGGGCCGGCGTCATTGCGCGATGATGCGCAAACACCGACAGCGGGGCAAGTCTGTTGTCGGACCCTTTAACGCGGCGCGCGCTTGGCGAGAATGCGTTGCAGCGTGCGGCGATGCATGTTCAGGCGGCGTGCGGTTTCCGAGACATTGCGGTCGCACATTTCGTAGACGCGCTGGATGTGCTCCCAGCGCACCCGGTCGGCCGACATCGGATTTTCGGGCGGCGCTGCGCGTTCGCCCGCCGTGCGGGTCAGGGCAGCAAAAATATCGTCGGCATCAGCCGGCTTCGACAGATAGTCGATGGCGCCGAGCTTTACCGCCGTCACCGCGGTGGCGATGTTGCCGTAGCCGGTGAGGATGATGGCGCGGGCGTCGTCGCGCTTCTCGCGAATGGCGGCAACGACGTCGAGGCCGTTGCCGTCGGCGAGCCGCATGTCGACCACCGCATAGGCCGGCGGATTGGCGCGCGCCTTGGCAACCGCCTCCTCGACACTCTCCGCCGTCTCGACCACAAAACCCCTGGTTTCCATGGCGCGGGCAAGCCGCGTCAGGAACGGCTTGTCGTCGTCGACGATCAGCAGCGAGGTGTCATCGCCTTCGACCATTGCGCCAATCGTTTCATCGCTACTCATCGTGCTGACAATCCTGCTGCCTGATTTTTACGCAGATATAGTTTCGCGACGCTATTGTCCAATTTACGCAGTATCGAACATGCTGGCCGAAGCCGATTCGGGGTTGAGAAAGACGCTGCGCGGCCACGATATCTGAACGATAGCCCCCTCGCCCGGCTCGCTCGAATTGCGAAAATCGAGCGTAGCGCCGGAGCGCTCGAGCAAGGTCTTGGCGATGAAAAGCCCGAGGCCGAGACCGCCGCCGGCTTCGGTGCCCTGGCGCGTCGACATATAGGGCTCGCCGATGCGGTCGATGATTTCCGGCGGAAAGCCCGGCCCGTCATCGATGATCGAGAAGCTTACAGCGGCCTCGCTCCAGCTCCAGCCCACCGTAACGCTCTTGCGGGCGAAGTCGACGGCGTTCTCGACCAGATTGCCGAGGCCGTAGATGACGCCGGGATTGCGCCGCCCCACCGGTTCGGGACCGATGCGCTGGCCAGGCCGAAGCTTGATCGAGATGCCGAAGTCGCGGTGCGGGGCCGTCACTTCCTCGACCAACGAGGTCAGCGGCAAGCGCGAGAGATGTGCCTCGCTCTCGGAGGACAGGCTGGTCAGGCGCTTCAGGATTTCACGGCAGCGTTCGCTCTGCGAGCGCAGCAGCTTCACGTCCTCGCCGTATTTGGGATCGGCGCCGAGCGCCTTCTCCATCTCCTTGGCGACAAGCGTGATGGTGGCGAGCGGCGTGCCGAGCTCGTGCGCGGCGGCCGCTGCGAGACCGTCGAGGGCCGAGAGATGCTGCTCGCGCTGCAGCACCAGTTCGGTGGCGGCGAGCGCGTTGGCGAGCAGGCGCGCTTCCTCGGCCACCCGGAAGGCATAGATCGCGGTGAAGGCAATGGAACAGAACACCGCCATCCACATGCCTGCGACATAGATGAACGGCATCGCCAGCGGCGCGTCCTCATGCCAGGGCAGCGGCAGGTGGTGGAAGACCAGCAGCGTCGCCGCCACCATGACAAGCGCGCCGAGGATGGCGGTCAGCCGCAGCGGCAGCGATGTCGCCGAGATGACGACGGGCACCGTCATCAGCAGTGAGAACGGATTGGTGAGGCCGCCGGTCATGTAGAGCAGGCCGGCAAGCTGCAGGCTGTCGAAGGTCAGGATGGCAAAGGCCGAGAACGGGGTAAGCCGATGCGCCGCCGGATAGCGGAAGGTCAGCAACAGGTTCATCCAGGCCGAACAGGCGATCAGCGCAAAACATATGCTGACCGGCAGCGGGAATTTTAGCCCATAGGCGACAACAAGGACGGTCAGGCTCTGGCCGACGATGGCAAGCCAGCGCAGCCTGATCAGCGTGTTGAGGCGCAGCCGCTGGCTTTGCTGGAAGTCGGGCGCGTGCAGAATGTTTATCATGGCCGGATTATAGAGCGGAAACCGCCGGAGGTCTTTTCCGAAAACCGGGACCACTTTCCGCTGACGCGGACCTTCGGTTTGGGATCATGGTCTGGGAAGCATCAGGTACCACGTGGCTTGGCGCGGCGGGTGGCGGTGGCGAGAAGCGGGTTCTCCGGCCAGACATGCTTGGGATAGCGGCCGCGCATGTCGGCCCGCACATCGGCCCAGGAGCCGCGCCAGAAGCCGGGCAGGTCGCGCGTCGTCTGGATCGGCCGGTGCGCCGGCGACAGCAGTTCGAGCGTCAGCGGCACCTTGCCGTTGGCGATCGCGGGATGCCGGTCGAGGCCGAACAGCTCCTGGACGCGGATCGCCAGCACCGGCCATTCGCCGTCATAGCGGATCGGCAACCGACTGCCCGACGGCGCGTCGAAATGGGTCGGCGCGAATGTGTCTATCTTGCGCTGCAATTCGTGCGGCACCAGCGTCATCAGGCCAGCTGAAAGCACGCCGGGATCGATCGCCGCAAACGACGCCGCGCCGGAAAGGAACGGCAGCAGCCAGTCGTCGAGGCGCTCGATGAGCGCGGCATCGGAGACATCGGGCCATGGCGCGCCGAGGCCGCGATGCAGCCAGCCGAGCCGCTGCCGCAATGTCTCCGCTTCCCTGCTCCACGGCAACAGCGACAACCCGTGTTCGCGCAAGGCGTCGAGAATGGCGCGATCCGCGTCGGCACCGCTCGGGGCCGGCAGCATGCGTTCGGACAGCGTGATGGCGCCAAGACGAACCGTTTCGCGCACCCGCACCGCACGCCTGTCGCGGTCGAAGCTTACGTCGCGGCGGGTCTCGATCTTTTCCGCGAGCGCGGATCGAATATCGGCCTCGTCGATTGCCGCCGCCGCGGTGATGCGGGCGTTCTGCGCCTTGCCCTGCAGGTCGGCGACGACGAGCCAGGTTTCGCCTGCCAGCGGATCGGCGGCGTCGAGCATGGCGCCCGAGCCATTGGCAAGCACGAAGCGGCCGCGCTCGCCGCGCGCCCTGGCAACGCGATCCGGCCAGGCATGGATGAGGAGAGCGCCGACGCTACCCTCCCCCTTGAGGGGGTCCGAAGGACGGACGAGACCCGTGGCTCGCGCCGGCACGTCGATCCGCGAAGCGGAGCGGCGTCGGGTCGGGTCGGGGACGCCATCGGCGACCCGTCTCCCTCGCGTCGGCTCGCTCGCCGACCCTCCACTCGAGGGAAAGGGTGAAACCTGCTTTGGCAATCGCTCGGCAAGCTGCCGGGCGGCGGTGGCGCGCGGCGATCTTTCGGCGCGAAAGCGCATCAGCCGTCGTTCGAGGTCGGCGCCGTCGCCACCAAGGCCGCGCTCGGTCAATAGCACGGCGAGCATCGCCGCCTCGAGCGCCTGGCCGGTCCTTGTAGCCTCGGCGACCATGTGGGCGAGCCGCACCGGCAGAGCCAGCCTGCGCATCGCGGCACCTTGCTCCGTCAGGCGCCCTGCCGCATCGACGGCATCGAGCGCGCGCAGCAGCGCCCTTGCCTCGTTGAGCGCCGGGGCCGGCGGTGGGTCTAGGAAAGACAGGCTCGTCGGGTCGGCAACGCCGAAAGCCGCGCAATCGAGCGACAGGCCGGAAAGATCGGCTTCGAGGATTTCCGGCGGCGTGAAGGCTGGAAGTGCCGCCGTCTGCTCGGCTCGCCATAGCCGGATGGCGACACCCGGCTGCGTGCGCCCGGCACGGCCGGCGCGCTGGTCGGCGGAATCGCGGGAAGCACGCACCGTCTCCAGCCGCGTCAGGCCGCTGGCCGGCTCGTAGCGCGGCAGCCGCGACAGGCCGGAATCGATGACCACACGCACGCCGTCGATGGTGATGGAGGTTTCGGCGATCGACGTCGCCAGCACCACCTTGCGGCGGCCGGGCGGCGCAGGCTTGATCGCCGCGTCCTGCGTCTTGTTGTCGAGCATGCCGTAGAGCGGCACGATGTCGGTGTCGGCATTGACCTTGCCGGCCAGCCGCTCGGCAGTGCGCTCGATCTCGCGCTGGCCGGGCAGGAAGGCAAGCACGCTGCCTTCCTCCCCGGCAAGCGCCGAGCGGATCGCCTTGGCCATGGCATCCTCGATGGCGATGCCGGCCGGTCGCTCGTCATAGCGAATGTCGACCGGGAAGGCGCGGCCTGCGCTCTCGATCACCGGCGCGCCGGAAAGCAATCTTGCGACACGCGCGCCGTCGAGCGTCGCCGACATGACCAGCAGCCTGAGGTCGGGCCTCAGCGCACCCTGCACGTCGAGTGCCAGCGCCAGCCCGAAATCGCCATCGAGCGACCGCTCGTGGAACTCGTCGAACAGTACCGCCGAGACACCGGGCAGTTCGGGGTCGTCAAGGATCATGCGAGACAACACGCCTTCGGTGACGACGAGGACCCTGGTCTTGGCAGAAGCGCGGTTTTCCATGCGCATGGCATAGCCGACCGTTCCGCCCGGCTCCTCGCCGATGAGCTCGGCCATACGGCGGGCGGCAGCGCGAGCGGCGAGCCGGCGCGGCTCAAGCAGGATGATCTTTCCAGCGCCGAGCCATCCAGCGTCGAGCAGCGCCAGCGGAACCAGCGTCGTCTTGCCGGCGCCGGGCGGCGCCACCAGCACGGCGCTGTTGCCTTGTCCGAGCACTTCTTTGAGGGCCGGCAGGACAGTGGAGACCGGCAGGTCCGGCAAAGGTTTTGTGGTCATTGTCCTAGGATGTGTACCAGGTGGCAGCGATCGCATATCAGCGGTGCTGGTCGCCCCGCAACGTTGGCGCCAGCTCAAAGCCGGGTCCGCGAAAAAGGGTTCCAGCGCACCGTACCAAGCCGCACCTCCTCGCGCACCATCGTCAGCAGGCCGGAACCGCCGACCACGGCGAGCCCGACCAGCGACAGAAAATCGGGATATTCCCTGAAGAACACGGCGCCCAGGACCACCGCCCAGACGATCTGCGAATAATGCGTCGGCGCGATGCGGTTGGCCGGTGCGTATTTGACCGCCAGGAGATGCAGCAGCTGGCCGCCGGCGGTAAACGCGCCGGCCAGCACCAGCCAAGCCCATTGCCTTCCATCCGGCAGCGAGAACGCGGTAGCCGCCGCACCGACGCCGTTGAAGAGCAGGCCGTAGCCGATCAGCACGCCGAGCATCGTCGTGCGCTTCTCCTGCGCGGCGAGCGAACGCATCAGGATGACATTGGCGGCGGCCAGGAAGGCGATGATGAACGCAGCCAGATGACCGAGATGCAATTCGCGAAACCCCGGCCTGACAACCAGCATGACGCCGGCAAAGCCGGCGACCACCGCCAGCCACCGCCATGGGCCGACCTTCTCCTTGAGGACCAGCGTGGCCAGAATGGTGACGAACAGTGGCGCCAGGAAGATCAGCGCATAGACTTCCGCCAGCGGGATGGTGGTGAAGGCGTAGACGCTGAGCACGCCCGATGCGATGCCGGCCAAGGCGCGGGCCTGCACCGCCCAGGGCCGGTTGGTCCGCCAGAAATCACGCCAGCGCTCTCCAGTCGGCCTGGCAAAGAGCAGAAAGCAGCCGGCAAACAATGTCGAGAAGAAGCCGATCTCGAAGACGTTGAACTGCCCGCCCAGGCTTTTGACAACGGCGTCGCTGCACGAATAGCTTGCATATGCGATGAGGGCGAGCAGAATTCCGTTGGGCACGTTTTTCCATTTCCGGGAGAGATGAGAGTGAAGATATTGGCGCTTGGCGCGCATCCGGACGACATCGAGATCTTCATGTTCGGTACGATGGCCGCCTATGTCGCGCAAGGCGCAAAGCTCTTTTTTGCCATAGCCACCGACGGCGCCAGGGGCGGCTATGGCGATCCGGCTGCGCTGGCCCGCACGCGCCGCAAGGAGGCGACTGCGGCGGCCGGTCTGCTTGGCGTGACGCCGCGTTTCCTCGACTTTCCGGACGGCGCGCTGGTGGCGGATGCCGCGCTAATCGGGGCGCTGAAGGCGCTGATCGGCGACATAGGGCCGGATCTGGCGATCACCCACGCGCCAAATGACTATCATGGCGACCACCGCACGCTGTCGGACGGCTTGCGCATCGCTGCGTCATTTTCGGTCCCGGTACTGCATGCCGACACGCTCGGCGGCACCGGGTTTTTGCCGACGCATTACGTCGACATCTCCCGGCATTTCGATCTCAAGGCGGAAGCGATCCGGGCGCACCAGTCGCAGGACCCCGAACGTTTCGTCGACACGGCACGCACACAGAACGCCTTTCGCGCGGGCCAGTGCAACGGTGCGTCCGGCGCCTTCGCCGAGGCCTTCCGCTTCGAGCCGGTTTTCCCCTTCGCCGACATCCGCGCCCTGCTGCCGCCGCCCCCGGTGATCCGTCCGGTGACGGTCAGCGACAAGATGGTCAAATGAGCCGGCACCCCGCGTGCCAAACAACCTGACAGAAGCCGCCTTTCCTGAACCAGCGCCCGGAGCCGACGCGCCATGCTGCGGTGCAGCGACGAATTCGCTTGCCTTGTTTAGTAAAAATTGCATCACTAAACAAATTACTAAACATCCGGCGCGTTGCCCCGCCGTTGTGTTTGGGCCCCCGAGGAGGGGTTAGCGGGCTCTTGAAACCGTCATCCGGACGCGTTTCGCAAATGGGAGGAAGGCATGAAATCGACCTTGAAACTGGCGTTGGGACTGGCCTCGACACTCTTTGCGTCGACAGCCGTTTCGAACGTCGCGCAGGCAGAAGATCTGACGCTTTGCTGGGCAGCCTGGGACCCGGCCAACGCGCTTGTGGAATTGTCCAAGGACTTCACCAAGGAGACCGGCATCGGCATGAAGTTCGAGTTCGTGCCGTGGACCAACTATGCCGACCGCTTTCTCAACGAGCTGAACTCGCACGGCAAGCTGTGCGACCTGATCATCGGCGACAGCCAGTGGATCGGCGGCGCTGCCGAGAACGGCCACTACGTCAAGCTGAACGACTTCTTCGACAAGGAGAAGATCAGCATGGACGATTTCGTGCCGGCGACCGTCGTCGGCTACTCGGAATGGCCGAAGAATTCGCCGAATTACTGGGCGCTGCCGGCCATGGGCGACGTCGTCGGCTGGACCTATCGCAAGGACTGGTTCTCCAAGCCTGAGCTACAGAAGGAATTCAAAGAGAAATACGGTTGGGATCTCGGCCCGCCGACGACCTTCGACCAGCTGAAGCAGATTGCCGAATTCTTCCAGAAGCGCGAGATCGACGGCAAGACCGTCTATGGCGCCTCGATCTATACCGAGCGGGGCTCCGAAGGCATCACCATGGGCGCCATGGACGTGCTCTACAGCTTCGGCTTCCAGTACGAGAACCCGAAAAGGCCCTACGAGATGGAAGGCTTCGTCAACTCCGAGAAATCGGTGAAGGGGCTGGAGTTCTACAAGGCGCTCTATGATTGCTGCACCCCTCCGGGCGCTTCGAACAGCTACATGGGTGAAGGCGTCGATGCCTTCAAATCCGGCCAGGTGGCGATGCATATGAACTTCGCCTTCACCTGGCCAGGCTTGCAGAAGGACGAGAATGTCGGCGGCGACAAGATCGGCTACTTCGTCAATCCCAAGGGTCCGGACGGCGACCAGTTCGCCCAGCTCGGCGGCCAGGGCATCTCGGTGGTCTCCTATTCCGACAAGCAGGAAGCCGCGCTCAAATACATCAAATGGTTCGCCAACAAGGACGTGCAGTCCAAATGGTGGTCGCTCGGCGGCTATTCCTGCCTGAATGCAGTCGTCAAGGACCCGGGCTTCCCGGCCAGCCAGCCCTACGCGCAGACCTTCCTCGACTCTATGGCCATCGTGAAGGACTTCTGGGCCGAGCCAAGCTATGCCCCGCTGTTGCAGGCATCGCAGAAGCGCTTCCACGACTATGTCGTTGCCGGCCAGGGCTCGGCCAAGGACGCGCTCGACGGCCTGGTCAAGGACTGGACCGAGGTGTTCCAGGACGACGGCAAAATGTAACCGGCTCCTCCCGAGCCCATGACCGAACCGTCCCGTGCCGCCCTTGGCACGGGACACAGTTCAGATAAATTCCATTGTCGAGACGATCGAAGTGACCGAAGCAGGACTGACCATGCTCAATCGGACTGCGGACAGCGTTGCCCGGGCTACGCCCGAGCCGTTGGCCCGCAAGGTCCGGGGCATCAGCGACAAGGGCCTCGCCTGGCTGTTCATCTCGCCGACGATCCTGTTGCTTTTAGCCATCAACATCTTCCCGCTGTTCTGGGCAATCTATCTGTCCTTCACCAATTTTCGCGCCAATCGTCCCAATGAGGTGGTGAAGAACCTCGGGCTGGCCAACTACAAGCGCATCCTCGCCGACCAGGATATCTGGATCGCCATGCAGACGACGGCGCATTTCGTGTTCTGGACCATCCTGCTGCAGACGCTGATCGGCTTTACGCTGGCCTGGCTGATCGACCGCAAGTTCCGCGGCCACGCGTTCTGGACGACCATCATCTTGGTGCCGATGATGCTATCGCCGGCGGTGGTCGGCAATTTCTGGCGCTTTCTCTACGAGCCGCAGATCGGGCTGTTCGCCTATGCCGTCTCGTTCGTCACCGGCATTCCGGCAACCGAGATCAGCATGCTCTCCAACGTGTCGCTCGCGCCATGGTCGATCATCATCGTCGATACCTGGATGTGGACGCCTTACGTGATGCTGATCTGCCTCGCCGGCCTGCGCTCGATCCCCGAATACATCTATGAGGCGGCCGAGGTCGACCGCGCCTCCAATTGGCGGCAGTTCTGGTCGATCACCCTGCCGATGGCGCTGCCCTTCATCATGCTGGCGGTGCTGTTTCGCGGCATCGAGAACTTCAAGATGTTTGACATGGTCAATCTGCTCACCGGCGGCGGGCCGGGATCGACCACCGAAGTGGCCTCGATCACGCTGAAGCGGCAGGCCTTCGAAAGCTGGCGGACGGGCTATTCCTCGGCCTTCGCTATCATCCTGTTCGTCGCGGTGTTCGGCCTTGCCAACATCTACGTCAAAGCGCTCAACAAGGTGAAGCAGAGATGAGCCTGACGTCAGCCCATTCTGTCGTAGCACCCTCGGCCACGTCGAAGCGCGTCGCCGGCACGATCATCGTGCTTTATGCGCTGATCTCGATCGTGCCCCTGCTGTGGATCTTCGCCACCAGCTTCAAGACGCCACCGGATTCGATCGCCTATCCACCAAAGATCCTGTTCCAGCCTAGCCTCGAAGGCTACTGCAACCTGTTCACGACGCGGACCAGGCAAACGCCGGAATACATCAACTCGCTGGGGCCGGCGACGGGCCTGTGCGACGAGACGGTGCGCAAGCGCAACATGGTGATCGCCGGCCCGTCGAACTTCATGCCGCGCTTCCTCAATTCGCTGATCATCGCCTTCGGCTCAACCTTCTGCGCGGTGTTCCTCGGCACGCTGTCGGCCTATGGTTTTTCGCGCTTCAAGGTGCCGCTTGCCGACGACCTTTTGTTCTTCATCCTGTCGACGCGCATGATGCCGCCGATCGCGGTCGCCATTCCGATCTACCTGATGTACCGGGAGCTTGGCCTGTCGGACACGGCGCTCGGCATGATCCTGCTCTATACGGCGGTCAACGTGTCGCTGGCAGTCTGGCTGCTGAAAGGCTTCATCGACGAGATCCCGCGCGAATATGAAGAGGCGGCGATGATCGACGGCTACACCAGGCTGCAGGCGTTCTGGCGCACCGTGCTGCCGCAGGCGACCACCGGCATTGCCGCGACCGCCATCTTCTGCCTGATCTTTGCCTGGAACGAATATGCCTTCGCCGCGCTGCTGACCTCGGGCACGGCACAGACCGCGCCGCCCTTCATCCCGACGATCATCGGCGAAGGCGGCCAGGACTGGCCGGCGGTCGCGGCCGGCACGACGATCTTCCTGGTGCCGATCCTGGTCTTCACCATCCTGCTTCGCAAGCAATTGCTGCGCGGCATCACCTTCGGCGCGGTGCGCAAATGAGCCTGACCGCAAAACGCAAATCGCGCTGGCCTGTCTGGGCCAGGCGCGGGCTGATGGAAAACGTGGCCACGGCGATCATCGCCATCGGCTTCCTGATGCTGTTCCAGCCCTTCGCGCTGGCGCTCTACACCTATTCCTTCATCACCATGCTGGCCGGCACGGCGATGTTCATCATCGTCTCGAAGTTCCCGGAGTAGACGATGGCCGAGATCAGAGTCGAACATCTGAGGAAGGCATTCGGCGATTTCGTCGCCGTGCAGGATTCCAACTTCGTCGTCGAGGACGGCGAGTTCTTCGTCATGCTGGGTCCATCGGGCTGCGGCAAGACGACGACGCTGCGCATGATCGCCGGGCTTGAACTGCCGACCGGCGGCAAGATCCTGCTCGACGGCGAGGACGTCACCATGCGGCGCGCCCGCGAGCGGGACATCGCCTTCGTGTTCCAGCTGTTTGCGCTCTATCCGCACATGAATGTGAGGAAGAACATCGGTTTTCCGCTGCTGGCGCAAGGTATGCCGCGCGCCGAAATCCGGACCCGGGTGGGAGAGACGGCGAAGCTTTTGCGGATTGACCATCTGCTCAACAAATCCGTCTCCGGCCTTGCCGGCGGCGATCGCCAGCGCGTGGCACTCGGCCGCGCCATCGTGCGGCGGCCAAAATGCTTCCTGATGGACGAGCCGCTCGGCACGCTCGACACCGAATTCCGCGACCTGATGGTCCATGAGCTGCGCGAGCTGCACAACCGCATCCACGCGACCACCGTCTATGTCACGCATGACCAGATGGAAGCGATGTCGATGGCCGACAAGATCGCGGTGATGAACCATGGCGTCATCGAGCAGTTCGGCACGCCGCGTGAGATCTACGACCGGCCGGCAACGATGTTCGTCGCCGACTTCATCGGCTCGCCGCCGATGAATTTCCTCGGCTTCGGCGGCGGGCTTTCAAAGGGCGCCAAGGAGATCGTGGTGCAGGGCGCCAAGGTGGCTGTGCCGGAGGTGCGCGAGGATATCGCTCCGGCCGAGATGGCGCTTGGCATCCGGCCGGAGCACATCCGCTTCGATGATACTTCGAAGCTGCGTGGCGCCATTTATGGCACGGAATATCTCGGCACCACGCAGATCGTGGCGGTGGAGACGGCGGACGGCATCATCAAGGCCAGGGTGCCAGCCGAAATCCGGCTCAATCCGGGCGATCATGTCGGCTTGGCGCTGAGCAGCGCGCGGCTGTCGCTGTTCGAACAAGGATCCGGCCGTGCGGTGCGCACCGAAATCCATGACGCGGCCTCTCAGGGAAGAGCGCATCATGGCTGACGTTCACATCAAAGGCGTGACCAAGGCTTTTGGCGAGCGTATCGCCGTCGACAATCTCGACCTGCATATTGCCGACGGGGAATTCGTCGTGCTGCTCGGGCCGACCGGCGCCGGCAAGACGACGACGCTCAGGCTGATCGCCGGGCTGGAGCGGCCGGAGGCGGGCTCGATCCATATTGCCGGGCACGACACGACGACGCTGTCGCCGGCCGAGCGCGACACCGCTTTCGTCTTCCAGCAATATTCGCTCTATCCGCATCTGTCGGTCTACGACAATCTCGCCTTTCCGCTGCGCTCGCCGGCGCGGAAAATGCCGGAGGACCAGATCCGCCGCCGCGTCGAGGACGTGGCCAAGATGGTGCGTATCCACCACAAGCTCTCCAATCGCTCGACCAAACTCTCCGGCGGCGAGATGCAGCGCGTCGCCATCGGCCGCGCGCTGGTGCGCAAACCTTCGATCTACCTAATGGACGAGCCGCTGTCGTCGCTCGACGCCAAGCTGCGTGCCGATCTCAGGCTCGAGCTGAAGCGCATCCAGGCCGAGCTCGGCGCCACAATGCTTTACGTCACGCACGACCAGATCGAAGCGATGACCATGGCCGACCGCATCGGCATCCTCGCCGACGGCGTGCTGGTGCAGATCGGTTCGCCGCGCACGATCTATTCTGAGCCGGCAAACCTTCATGTCGCTGCCAGGCTCGGCCAGCCGGCAATCAATTTGTTGCCGGTCGGGCTGCTGCCGGATGCGGGCGCGCCGGCGGGAACGGAGACCATCGGAGCGCGCACCGAACATCTCTCGATCGCGAAGGCCGCGAACGGCCATGCCGACGGTGTCGTCGACTGGGTCGAGCATCTCGGCGACCAGAACCATCTGCACGTGACGGTGGGGACCAGGAAGCTGGTGACGCTGACCGACCCCGACACCGATCTGGCGCAGGGCGACAAGATCATGATCCGCTATCGCTCGCCGCTGTATTTCGGCGCCGACGGGCGAAGGCTGACGTGAGCGGTTTTTCCTAGCAGTGCTTGCAATTCTGACTGACGATTTCGGGCACAGAACTGGACGAATTCGATGAAGCATTTTTTCAATCGCAGGGACACGATCGTCACCGAAGCCCTGGACGGTTTTCTCGGCACGATCGGCGCCGGTGATCTCGCTCGCCTCGACGGCTATCCCGAGATCAAAGTCGTTCTCCGTGCGGACTGGGACAAGAGCAGAGTGAGCATCGTCTCCGGCGGCGGGACCGGGCACGAACCCGCCCATGCCGGCTTTGTCGGCATGGGCATGCTGACGGCGGCGGTATTAGGCGAGATCTTTGCTTCGCCGAGCGTGGAAGCGGTGTTGGCGGCGATCCGCGCCGTGACCGGTCCCGCCGGGTGCCTGCTGATCGTCAAGAACTACACGGGCGATCGCCTCAACTTCGGGCTGGCCGCCGAGAAGGCGCGCGCCGAAGGCTTTCGCGTCGAGATGGTGATTGTCGCCGACGACATCGCCCTCCCGGACATTGCCCAGCCGCGCGGCGTTGCCGGCACCTTGCTCGTGCACAAGATCGCCGGCCATCTGTCGGAAGCAGGCATTGATCTGGCGGCGGTCGCAGCGGCGGCGCGGGCCGCGGCGGCGGATATCGTTTCCCTCGGCATATCGCTGTCATCCTGCTCGATCCCCGGTCAGAGCCATGAAGAAAGATTTGGCGCCGATGACGCCGAACTCGGCCTCGGCATTCATGGCGAACCGGGCGTTGAGCGGATTGCGGTGCAAAGTGCCGAAAGACTGGTCGCGATCATGTCGGAGCGCCTTGCCGCGCGGCTCGATCCCGCCAGCGACTACGCCTTGCTGATCAACAATCTCGGTTCGGTGCCACCGCTGGAAATGTTGCTTGTCGCCAATGCGGTGTTGGCTTCACCGCTGGCACGAAAGGTGACGCTGACGATCGGGCCCGGGCAGCTTATGACGGCGCTCAACATGAACGGTTTTTCCCTGTCGCTGATCCGGCTCGATGCGCCGCGCGAAGCGGCGTTGCGAGCGCCGGTCGGGCCTCACGCCTGGATGCCGGCAAGAGCCGTTCGCCCAGTGAGCATCGTCCCGGTGGCCAAAGCCGCCGGCCCGGGCAACGCGTCGAAAGCCAGCCAGGATGCGCCCAGCGAGCGGCTGATCATCGCGATCTGCGAACGGCTGATCTCGCTTGAAGGCACGTTGAACGGACTGGACGCCAAGGCGGGAGACGGCGACACTGGATCGACGGTGGCGGCCGGTGCGCGCAGCGTGCTTAGCCGCCTTGAGACACTGCCGCTCGCCGACCCTGCCGCAACCCTCGCCACCGTGGGCGACATCCTGAGCGCCAGCATGGGCGGCTCCAGCGGCGTGCTGCTGTCGATCTTCTTCACCGCCGCCGCGCAGGCGTTGGCGTCCGGCGCGACTCTTACCAAGGCGTTGCTCGCCGGCCTCGATCGGATGTCCTTCTATGGCGGAGCGAGGGTCGGCGATCGCACGATGATCGATGCCCTGGAACCCGCTTTGAAGGCGCTGGATAGCGGCAGTCTGGAGGACGCGGCGGTCGCGGCGCGAAGCGGCGCCGAGGCCACCGCTGCCATGCGCAAGGCCAAGGCTGGGCGGTCCGTCTATATCGGCAGTCATCTCGACGGCGTGGTCGACCCCGGCGCCTTTGCCGTCGCCGAGGTCTTCACTGCCCTCGCCGCGTTGCTAGAAACCGCCTGACGGAGCGGAGGATGCTTCAATTGCCGGATACGCAATTTTCTCGTACTGCCGTCAGCGCAGGGGCCAGGAGCATGGGTGACATGGCGGCAGCGGATCTTTCCAGGCTGATCAAGGCGGCGGCAAACACGATCGCCGCCCATGCCGAAGAGCTGACCAGGCTCGACCAGGCGATCGGCGACGGCGACCATGGGCTCAACATGAAACGCGGCTTCGAGGCAGTGCGGGCCGAGGCCGACGCGTTCGCGGCAAAGCCGTTGCCCGAGGCGCTGAAGGCGATCGGCACCAAACTGGTGATGACGGTCGGCGGAGCTTCCGGGCCCTTGTTCGGCACGCTGTTCATGGCGCTCGGCAAGGAGATTTCCGCCGTGCCGAATCGCGCCAATCTGGCCGCAGCCTTCGGCAAGGCAATCGAAGCGGTGGCCGCCAGAGGCAAGTCGCAGGCCGGGCAAAAGACCATGCTCGACGTGCTGCAGCCGGTGCATGAAGCCCTGCTGCGGGGAAAGACAGCAGGGGAAATCGTCGATATTGCTGACAATGCAGCCGAGGCGACCGTGCCGATGAAGGCCTTGCGCGGACGCGCCTCCTTCCTTGGCGACCGTTCGATCGGCCATATGGATGCCGGAGCACGCTCGACCGCACTTCTGGTGCGGGCCGTCGCCGAAGCAATCGAGGGGCGCGCATGAGCAATGTCGGCATCGTCATCGTATCGCATTCGCCGCTGGTCGCCGAAGGCACCGCAGACATGGTGCGGCAGATGGTCGGCGACGAAGTGCCGCTTGCATGGTGCGGCGGAAACGGCCATGGCGGGCTGGGAACCAATGTCGAGGCGATCATAGGCGCCATCGACAAGGCCTGGTCGGAGGCGGGTGTCGCAATCCTCGTCGACCTCGGCGGCGCCGAGACCAATAGCGAGATGGCGGTCGAAATGATCGGCGAACCACGCGCCCAGAAGATCATCGTCTGCAATGCGCCGATCGTCGAAGGCGCGGTGATGGCGGCGACCGAGGCTTCCGGCGGCGCCTCGCTCAGGGAAGTGGTGGCGACGGCGCACGAATTGTCGCCGTCGTGAACGAACGGGAATTTTGACAGCATGTCCGCAGCAGCCGAAGCCAGCGTCCTGATCACCCATGAGGTTGGACTGCATGCGCGCCCCTCGGTGAAATTCACCAAGCTTGCCAAGACGTTTTCGGCCGAGGTCGAAGTGGCGGTCGCCGCCAACGGGCCGTGGTTCGACGCCAAGAGCATCGTCAAGGTGATGGCAGCGAAGGCGCCGAAAGGTACTGTCCTGCATATCAGGGCCAAGGGCGACGGCGCCGGCGAGGCGGTCGGCGCGCTGGTCGAGCTGGTGCGGCGCGATTTCGACGAAGGCAAGGACCATGCCCGAACCGCTTAGGCTGCAGGGCATTTCGGCATCGGCCGGCTATGCCGAGGGGCCGCTGTTCGACCTGGATCAGGCTGCTGTGCGTTATGTCCGCAAGGCGAGTGCCGCGGACGAGAAGGCGGCGCTTGAGACCGCCATCGGCATTGCCGCAGGCCGGCTCGCCGCATTGATCGAAACCAGTGACGGCGAGGCGTCCGAGATCCTCGAATTCCAGCTCGCCATGCTGGAGGACGACGCGCTGACCGGTCCGGCCTTTTCGCACATTGCCGAGAGCACAGCCGCTGATAGGGCCTGGCGGCAAGCACTCGACGCCGAGATAGCCGGCTACGAAACATCCGATGAGGACTATTTCCGGGCTCGCGCCGCCGACATGCGCGATATACGCGACCAGGTGCTGCGCGCGCTGACCGGGGGCGGCGACATTGCCGCCCCGGCGGGTGCAATCTTCTACGGCGAGGATATCGCACCGACGCGCTTCCTCGAAACCGACTGGAGTGCCGGCGGCGGCATAGCGCTTAAAGCCGGAAGTGTCGCAAGCCATGTCGCCATGCTGGCGCGATCGCGCGGCGTACCCATGGTAGTGGGTCTTGGGCCGGCCGGGTTCGGTGCTTCGCCGGCTCACCTTGCCGAAATCGCGCTGCTCGACGCTGAGCATGGCGGCATTGTGTTGGCGCCGTCGAAAGCGGAGATCGATGCATTCCGGCGATCATCGTCGTCGTTCGCGGCGCATCGCGACAAAGCGGCAGCCTATCTGACGCGGCCGGCAGCAACGAAGACCGGCGTAGCGGTCCGGGTGCAGGTCAACATCGCCGATCCATCCGATGTCGACAGCATTGATGTCGCGACTTGCGACGGTGTCGGGCTGATGCGGACCGAATTCCTGTTCGGCAAGACGCTGCCGGACGAGGAGACGCAATATCGCGCCTACCGCAAGGTGCTGGAATGGGCAGGCGACAGACCCGTGACCATCCGCACAGTCGATGCGGGCGGCGACAAGCCTGTGCCGGGCCTCACCGTCGAGGAAACCAATCCCTTCCTCGGCCTGCGAGGGATCAGGCTGTCGCTGGCGCGTCCGGAGGTCTTTCGCGTGCAGATCCGCGCCTTGCTACGCGCCGCCGTGCACGGCAATCTGAAGGTGATGTTCCCGATGATCGCCGTCCCGGAAGAGTATGAGCGCGCCGCGACGCTGTTCGCGGAAGAGCAGGCCGGCCTTTCCGCACGCGGTATCGAGCAAAGGATGCCGCCGCTTGGTATCATGGTCGAGGTGCCTTCGGTGGCTATTGCGCCGGAGGCATTCGCCAGGGCCGCTTTCTTCTCGATCGGATCGAACGATTTGACCCAATATGTGATGGCCGCCGCTCGTGACAATGCGTCGGTCGCGCATCTGAATTCCGTCAGGCACCGTGCCGTTCTCCGGCTGATCGCCTCGGTTGCCGGCTTCGGCCGCGAGCACAAGATCCCGGTCAGCCTGTGTGGCGATGCCGGCGGCGACCCAGCCTCGATCCCGGCGCTGCTCGAAGCCGGCCTGCGTGATCTCTCCGTCGCTCCCGCCCAACTCGCCATGGCCAAGGCGGCCATCGCGGACATGTCGATCTAGGCGCCGGCATGGCAGACAAGGCGTCTCAATCCGGCCCCGAAGAGGCGATCCGCGCCTACAAGACAATCCTGTCGCAGGTGATCGACCAGCGCCCGTCCGGCATGCGCCAGCGCCTCGCCGACGCGCTGGGCAAGCATCGCAGTTTCGTCACGCAGATTTCCAGCCCGGCCTATTCGACGCCGATCCCGTCGAAGCATTTGCCGGCTATCTTCTCTGTCTGCCATTTCAGCCCGGCCGAACGCGATCATTTTCTTGCCGCCTACCATCTGGCGCATCCGGGAAGGATGTCGGTGGCGTCAGGCATGCGCAAGACACGGCATGTCTCGCTAATCGTTCCCGATTTCGGCGACGACAAGCAGAACGCGGCGCTCGACCGGGCGGTCAATGATTTCATCCAGAAGATCACCAGCATTGCCGGCAGGGGCAGCTGACGCTGGGCTATTTCGGGAGGACAGCCATGAAGAAATTTCTGAATTCGGTCGATACGGTGCTGACCGAGAGCCTCGACGGCTTCGTTGCCGCGCATGCCGATATCCTGGCGCTTGGCGACGAACACAAATTCGTCCGCCGCAAGCTGCTCAAGTCGGGCAAGGTGGCGCTGATCTCCGGCGGCGGCTCGGGTCACGAGCCGCTGCATGGCGGGTTCGTCGGACATGGCATGCTGGATGCCGCCTGCCCCGGCCAGGTGTTCACCTCGCCGACGCCGGACCAGATGATGGCGGCGGCTGAAGTCGTCAACACGGGCGCCGGCTGCCTGTTCATCGTCAAGAACTACGAGGGCGACGTGATGAATTTCGACATGGCCGCTGAAATCTCGGAGGGCGTCATGCAAATCGTGACCAATGACGATGTCGCGGTCGAAAACTCGTCCTACACCACCGGCCGGCGCGGCGTCGCCGGCACGCTGGTGGTGGAAAAGATTGTCGGCGCCGCGGCCGAGCAAGGCATGGCACTGGAGCCGTTGAAGGCGCTCGGCGAGCGCGTCAACGGCGCGACGCGCTCGATGGGCGTGGCGCTGACCAGCTGCACCGTGCCGGCGGCGGGCAAGCCGACCTTCGACATCGGCGACGGCGAGATGGAGTTCGGCGTCGGCATCCATGGCGAACCGGGAAGGCGGCGCGACACGTTGAAGAGCGCTGACGCCATCGCCGAGGAGATCTGCACCGCGATCCTCGGCGATCTGGGCGACAGCGCCAGGGGTCAGGCACTGCTCTTCGTCAACGGCTTCGGCGGCACGCCGCTGATGGAGCTCTATCTGATGTACAACAGCGCCCGCAAAATCTTCGAGAAGCACGGCGTGACGGTGGCCCGTTCGCTGGTCGGCTCCTATGTCACTTCACTCGACATGGCCGGCTGTTCGATCACGCTGAGCATGCTCGACGATGAGGCCGCTGCATTGTGGGATGCACCAGTGCATACGGCCGCGCTGCGTTGGGGTATGTAGCGCCATGGCGGGGATATCTCAGAAATAGTCGGTGACAAGATCGACATCGGCAACGCCGCGCATCGTCAGACAGTTGCCCTCCTCACCCAAGGTAAGATAAGGAATCGGCGGGGTTTGGGGAGTTGCGCATGCGTTACAATTGGGATCGGGCGCCGACGGGGTTCGAGCGTCATGGGAAGATGTTTGCAGCCGCCTTGCTGATCGCCGGCGGTGTCGGACTTATGCTCGCTGCGCTGCCGCTTTAGGCGGGCAACTCGGGTACAGGACTGTTCAGCGCGCCGTTTTCAACGCGTCCGCCCGGTCACGGCGATGAAACGGCGGTCACGCCCTTCAAATCCCTGGCTGAAGCGCTGCACGAGCACGACAAGCACGCCTGGTTTGCCGTCAGGGGTGAAGGCGTAGGATTCCGACAGGCTGTAGGACGTCGGGCAATTCCTCGGACCGGGTACGGCCTTGTCCTCGTGCAGCACCTTGATCGGCTTACCGTCCTGATCCTGCAGCGTCAGGCGGAAACCGAGCGCCTTGCCGGTCGTCTCGCCTTGCTGCGCCCCGTCGAAACTCGCTGAACAATCCGCCGTGCTGTCGGCAAGGATCTGGTCGAGCTGGAAGGTCGAGATGCCAAGCTCGTCATGGGTCGGCGAAAGCCATTTCTGCGAGACCTGCTCGAGACGCGCAATGTCGTTGTAGTCGACCATGTCGTCTGGAAAGGTGAACTTGTCGAAGGCAGTCCGCTCGCCGCGCGGCGCTATGGCATATTTGGCCAGCAAGGGCGCCGCCTGCTCGGCGGCCTGTGCCCTCGCCTGCGCAAGCGTCAGCGTCGCATCCTCCATCTCGTCGACGATGAGGATCGGCTTGCCGCCGACGAACTCATCGGTGCGGGTGTCGATGATTTCGATCTCCGACCAGCCCGAATCCGAAGCACCGGCGTCGAGCGTGCCGTATTGCTCGAAGGCGAAATAGTTGCCGTCGGGCGAAAAGCCGATGATGCGCCGTGCCGCCGCATCGCCGGCCTGAGCAGCTGAAGCAATCATCAGGGCCAGCGTCGCAACGACAGCAAATCCAAGCTCGTATCGCAGTTTCATCGCGCCCTGCCCCCAATGTCGAAAATTCGGCCGATATCAGCCCGTAGACCACGAGGACCCCTGCACTTGCCGTCAAACTAGAACGACGGCAAACGAAAAGCACAAATACATGGTTACAGAAAGCAGCATACGCTATTTCAACGGCAGCAAACATTTCTGGGGAGGAAGCTGGATGGCGTCACGCTACCACGAGGTCTATGACGGCTGGAAACGCGACCCGGAAAAATTCTGGGCCGATGCAGCGAGCGCAATCGACTGGTTCTCGCCCTTTGAGACCGTTTTCGATGCCAATGCCGGCGTCTATGGCCGGTGGTTCAATGGTGCCTCATGCAACACCTGCTTCAATGCCGTCGACCGCCATGTGGCGGGCGGCCGTGCCGACCAGATCGCGTTGATACATGACAGCGCGATTTCCGGGACCATCAGGAAATTCACCTATGCCGAGTTGAAGCGCGAGGTGGTTGCGCTTACCTCGGTGCTCAAGAATCGCGGCATTCAAAAGGGCGATCGCGTCATCATCTACATGCCGATGGTGCCGGAAGCAGCCTTCGCGATGCTCGCCTGCGCTCGCATCGGCGCCGTGCATTCGGTGGTCTTCGGCGGCTTTGCGTCGCATGAGCTCGCCACCCGCATCGACGATGCCAAGCCGAAGCTGATCATCTCCGCGTCCTGCGGCCTGGAGCCAGGGCGCGTCGTTGCCTATAAGCCGCTGCTCGACAAGGCGATCGAGATGTCGCGGCACAAGCCCGAAACCTGCCTCATCCTGCAACGCGACCAGCTGCGCTGCGAGCTCAGGGAAAATCACGATATCGACTATGCCGACGCCGTGGCGCGCGAGCGGGCCGCCGGCGCCAATGTCGACTGTGTTCCGGTGCTTGCCACCGATCCGCTTTACATCATCTACACGTCGGGCACGACCGGCCAGCCGAAGGGCATCGTGCGCGACAATGGCGGCCATATGGTCGCGCTGAAATGGTCGATGGAAAACGAGTTCGGCGTCAAGCCGGGCGAAGTGTTCTGGGCGGCTTCCGATGTCGGCTGGGTGGTCGGCCATTCCTACATCGTCTACGGCCCGCTGCTGCATGGCTGCACGACCATCCTGTTCGAGGGCAAGCCGGTCGGCACGCCCGATGCCGGCACCTATTGGCGGGTGATCGCCGAGCACGCTGTCGTAGCGCTGTTCACCGCGCCAACCGCCTTCCGCGCCATCAAGGGACAAGACCCAAGGGGCGAATTCCTCCCGAAATACGACCTGTCGAGGTTCCGCACTTTGTTCCTTGCCGGCGAGCGCGCCGATCCGGAAACCATCAAATGGGCGGAGCAGAAGCTGAACGTGCCGGTAGTCGATCATTGGTGGCAGACCGAGACCGGCTCGCCGATGACCATCAACCCCGCCGGACTGGGCCTGCTGCCGGTCAAATACGGCTCGCCCGGCGTGCCGATGCCCGGCTACGACATCCGCGTGCTCGACGATGAAGGCCATGAGGTGAAGCGCGGCGCGCTCGGCAATGTCGTGGTCAGATTGCCGTTGCCCCCCGGCTGCCTGCCGACGCTGTGGAACGCCGACGAGCGGTTTCGCCAAGCCTATCTCGAGGAATTCCCCGGCTTCTACAAGACCGCGGATGCCGGCATGATGGACGAGGACGGCTATCTCTATGTCATGGCTCGCACCGACGACATCATCAATGTCGCCGGCCACCGGCTATCGACCGGCGCCATGGAGGAGGTTCTGGCCGCGCATCCCGACGTCGCCGAATGCGCCGTCGTCGGCATTGCCGATGCTATGAAAGGCCAGGTTCCGCTCGGCTTCGTCGTGCTGAATGCCGGCGTCGACCGCGACGCCGGTATGATCGAAAACGAGGTGGTCGCCTTGGTGCGCGAACGGATCGGTCCGGTCGCCGCCTTCAAGACGGTGGTGACGATCAAGCGCCTGCCGAAGACACGCTCCGGCAAGATCCTGCGCGGCACCATGCAGAAGATCGCCGACAAGGAGGAATGGACCATGCCGGCAACGATCGACGATCCGGCCATCCTCGACGAGATCACCGCCGCACTGAAGGGCCGCGGTATCGGCCTGTAAGGACTCAAACCCGACGGCGCAAATCATCCGCGGCCGGACGTTTCCGGTCGCGTCGCGCTGCATCCCGTCGGCATCCGAAGCTCCGGTATGGAACGATCGGTGCCAGACGTGGTATCCACGCGCTGCGTCGCCATGTTGTTTCGAGATCGAGGCGCATTCATAGCCATACGAGACGCCATTCGTGACCCTGTTCCAGCCATCGAGAAAGCCCCGGACCGCGGCGCGCCAGCGGCTCGAGATCGATATCCGGGACACAGTCGTCTATGCGATCGGCGACGTGCATGGCTGCTATAAGGAGCTTCGCTCCCTGGAGCAGAAGATCCGGCTCGATTCTGCGTCTTTCGAAGGGCGCAAGCTGATCATCATGCTCGGCGACTACGTCGATCGTGGGCCTCAGTCGGCGCGTGTGCTCGATCATCTGCTGGCGCCGCCACTCCAAGGCTTCCAGCGCATCTGCCTTGCCGGTAACCACGAAGTCGTGATGCTGAACTACCTCGACGGGATCCTTTCGAGAGAGTCGTGGCTGGCGATAGGCGGCCTGCAAACGCTGTTTTCCTACGGCGTCGACCCGTCGCGCATGGCCGATCTCTACGGTTCAAGCGAGGAGGTCGACAAGCGCATTCGGGAAATCATTCCAGCCGACCACATCAGCTTCATGCGCGCGCTGCCGGTCATGGTCTGTTCGGCGAAATTCGTGTTCGTTCATGCCGGCATCAGGCCCGGCATCGACCTCGCCGCGCAAGACGAGGACGACCTGCTGAATATCCGTTCGGACTTCTTCGAAGCCGCGCATCTTCTCGACCGCTATGTGGTGCACGGGCATACGCCGGTCGAGGTTCCGAAGCTCGAGGGACGCCGGCTTGGCATAGACACCGGCGCCTTCCAAAGCGGCCGGCTGACCGCCGTCAGGATCGCCGACAAACGCGCCAGACTGATATTTTCCTAGAGCGCGATATCGTCGCTCAGGCAGCCGCCTTTGTGCGCGCTGCCGATTTTTCCAGGTAATAGCTCGAATATCTGTCGAAGAATTTTTCGGAGCCGCCGATCGAGCCATACTTGGCCAGTTTCTTCAGTTCAACCTTGTTCAGGACCGCACCAATGATCTTCTTGGCGATATAGGGCTCCGAGCTCAGCACCGACTGCACCATTGCACGCGGCGTGCGTCCCCACTCGGTGACCAGCACGAAGCCGTCGACAAGCGGAGCGAAGGCTTTGGCGTCGACGACGGGCCCGAGCGGCGGCAGATCGACGATGATGTATTCGAAGGTTTCCTTGGCGTTGTCGATGAAGCGCCGCATGCCGGCCGAAGACAGAAGCTCGCTGGTATGCGAAAAATGGCCACGCAGGACGGCCGGGATGATCGCCAGCTTGGTCTGCCGGTCGATCTTGCCGACCGACTGCCAGGTCCGCCCGCTCACCACCGCTTCCATCAGGCCCTGCTCGGCCTCCATGCCAAGGCTGCGGCTGAGGCCGGGGTTGCGCAGGTCGCCGTCGATCAGCAGCGTTTTCGATCCGTTGGCGGCCAGCAGCCCGGCAAGATTGGCCGCCACCGTCGACTTCCCTTCGCCGGGAAGCACCGAGACCACGCCAATGACCCGGCTGCCCTGGCCTTCCATCACCACGTCGAAGGCGATCTTGGCGTTGCGCAGCGTCTCGGAGAACATCGATGCCGGTGCATCGACGGTGACCCGCATGCGCGCACGTTTTTCGGCTGCCGACAATGTTTTGGAGGACTGGGATTTGGACGACTTGGCGGTCTTGGATTCGGCGACCTTGACGTCGGGCTGACCGCCGTCGCGCTGGTCGTCCTTGCCAGCCTTGCCGATGACCGGCAGGTAGCCGAGGAATTTGAGGCCGACGCGATCGCGCACATCCTCGCCGGTCCTGAAGAACCGTTCCCTGAATTCATTCAGGCCCCCAACCCCGGCCCCCATCATTATGCCAAGCGCCAGCGAAAGCCCCAGCACGATGGCCGTCCGCGGTGTCGCGGCCGACTGTGGCATCGTCGCGTCGGAGATGACCCGGATCTTGCCGACCGGGAAGGATTGCTGCTGTGCGGCCTCCTCATAGCGGTTCAGGAATGTCTGATAGAGCGTCGAGAGCGCCGTCGCCTTCTGGTCCAGTTCACGCAGCTTGACCTGCGACTGGTTGTCGATGGAGCTCTTGCCTGCCGCCAAGGCGACATTTGCGCGGAGCGCGGTCTCGCGCGCCAGAGCGACCTCGTATTCGTTGCGGTAGCTTTCGGTCAGTTGCTTCAGCTCGCCGAAAATCTGCGCCGATATGTCGGCCTTCTCTTTGGCAAGCGCGACGGCCTGCGGATGTTGCGGGCCGAAATTGGCTTCGACGTCCTGCTGCCGCTTGGCGACAGTGAGATAGCGGTTTTTCAGCGTCGTGATGACGGAACTGCTCGGCTGGTCGTTCGATATCGCGGCGTCCTTGAACGCGTTGTCCGAGCCGCTTTCGACGATCGACTTGTACTGCTGATAGCGGGCGCCGGCACGTGCGGTATCGGCCTGCGCGACGATCAGCTGAGTGTTGAGATCGGACAATTGCTTGTCGCTGATCAGCTGGCCGTCATTGACGGCCAATCCATGTTCGGCCCTGAACTTTTCGACCGCCAGTGCGGCCGCCTGCGAGCTCTCACGAAGCTCGGTCAGCCGGCCTTGCAGCCAGACCGCCGCCCGCTCGGTCGCATCGAAGCTGGCATCGAGCTGATCGGCGAGATAGGCGTCGGCGTAGGCCTTGGTGATGGCGGTCGCAAGAGCCGGATCCGTCGCCTGAAAGGAGATGCTGATGACAAAGCTTCGGCCGATCCGCTCGGCATCGAGTTGGTTTTGCAGTTTGAAGATTGCGTAGTCGCGGGGCGACGACGATGCGGTGATCGCGTCACGCGTCGCAGCATCAAGCTGACTGACATCGGTTGTGGTCGCGGCGCGCTTGGGGCGGACAGACTGGATGATACCACGCACAAAATTTGCGGCCTTCGACAGGGCCGATGTCGGAGGGTTCATGAAAGCGTCGTTCTGATCGAGCTTCAGCTTGTCGACGACCACCCCCGCCAGCCTGGCCGACTGTAGAATTTCGATCTGGCTCAGAACGGCGGAGTCGGTCTGCATGCTGACCGACGCCGCCGAAATGTCGTCGACGACCTTGTTCAACCCTTCGTCGATCAGCACGCTGCTCGTCGCCACGTAGGTAGGAGGCGTGGTCTGCAAATAGAGCACGCCGAGAAAGAGACCGATGACGGCGCAGGCGGCAACCACTTTCGCCTGCCGTGCGGCCATGCCAAGCAGGCGCTCGATGTCGATGAAGTCTTCGGCGTTTGCCGCACTCGAAGTCGGCAATGGCGTCCTCTTGTCGACAGGAAAATTGGCATAGTTCATCTTCGGTCCAATTCTAGTTTGCAGGCGCTACCGCCTCGAAGATCGGGACAAAGGGTGCAAACCTTGCGCCGGACAGTGCGCGATGCGCGTGGCCCAACGGCCTGTCCTGCCACATCGGCCGCACCCAATGCCTCGAAAAAATGGACATTATGCGGCTTCTTCCCGACGCTCATGCGACCGGACGAATTCCTGCAGCATCTCGAAGATCGGGCCCTTCATGTCCTCCCGCGCCAGCGCGAAAGCGACATTGGCGTGGATGAAGCCCTCCTTCGAACCGCAGTCGAACATGCGGCCGTTGAAAGGCTGGGCGAAGAAGGCCTGCGTCTGTGCGAGGCGCACCATTGCGTCGGTCAGCTGGATCTCGTTGCCGGCGCCGCGTTGCTGGCTGCCCAGCAGCGAGAATATCTCGGGCTGCAGGATGTAGCGGCCGTTGATGTAGAAGTTCGACGGCGCGTTGGCCGGAGCCGGCTTTTCGACCATGGCCGTCACCTCGAAGCCCGTGCCGACATCCGCGCCGCGCCCGACAATGCCGTATTTGCTGGTCTCGGTCGGATCGCAACGCTCGACGGCGATGACGTTTGCGCCAGTCTGTGCATAAAGATCGGCGACTTCGGCGAGACAGCCGCGCGCTCCAAAGGACACCATGTCCGGCAAAAGTAATGCGAAGGGCTCGTCGCCGATGACTTCGCGCGCACACCACACGGCATGGCCGAGGCCTTGCGGCGACTGCTGGCGGATGAAACTCGTTGCGCCGGCGACAGGAAGCAGGCTCTCGAGTGATTCGAGCTGCGCCTTCTTGCCGCTCTGCTCCAGGGTTCCGATCAGTTCAGGGTGTAGGTCGAAATAGTCCTCGATCACCGCCTTGTTACGGCCGGTGACGAAGACGATGTGCTCGATGCCTGCCTCGAACGCCTCATCCACCGCATATTGCACGACAGGCCTGTCGACCACCGGCAGCATTTCCTTCGGCATGGATTTGGTCGCCGGCAGGAACCGCGTTCCAAGCCCCGCCACCGGTATGACTGCCTTCCTGACTTTTTTCATTGCATGTTCCTTCTGAGGAGATCGATTTCAACCTGTCGCAGGCGGCGAAAACTGTCTTCATTCGCCTGCAGCCCTTCACCTCCCCGCCACTACGGCAAACTGTGCCGCTACCCTTCGTAGCCGGACGGCGATCGGCATGCTCATATGCCGAACCGCCGCCGGATCGCTGAGCGCCGTCCATATCGCCTTGAGCGGGGACCGCGCCTTGATGTGCTGGACCAGCGACAGGAATGATGCCGCCCGGCGCAGGCTGCGAGCGCGCCTGGCAAACGCCGCCGCGGCCGCAGCATCCATGGAATGGGTTCTGGCGAAGATGGCGTCGGCCCTGCGCATCGCCTCGACATGATGAAGCTCGAGCACCCGGGAAATGGAACCGGAGCGGATGTGGTAGACATAGCCTGTCGTCGGCTCGACCACGCATTTGCCGCCTTCGGCCAGAGCATTGGCCAGCAGGATATAGTCTTCGCCGATGATCAGGCTTTCATCGTAACGCAGCCCGTTTTCGTTCAGGAATCGGCGCTGGAAGATCGGCTTGAGATAGCCGAGATTGAATCTCGATTCGAAGACTACGTTGCCGGCGATGTAATCCGCCAGCGAGATTTCACCGAGCCCTTCCAGATAGTCGGCCGGGAACATCGTCTCTTCGGCAACGCCGTCCTCGCGAACGACCTGCAGATTATCGACCGCGATCTCGGCGCCTGCTTTCTCAGCGCGTTCAATCATCGTGCAGATTCGCCCAGGATAGACCGCGTCGTCGGAATCGAGGACCGCGACCCACCTGCCGCGGGCAAGCTCAAGGCCGGCATTCCTGGCGCCGCCAGGGCCGCGGTTTTGCGCAAGGGCGACAACGCGTACGAGGTCTTCGGGATAGGATCTCGCCAGATCGAGCGTCCGGTCGCCCGACCTGTCGTCGACGACGATAACCTCGACGCTGACATTGCGCTGGGCGACGGCGCTGGCGATCGCGCGATCGATTGTCGCCTCGGCATTGTAGGCGGCAATGACGAAGCTCACATCAGGCTGCACGCTTGCCCCCTTGCTGCGGCGAAGACAGGCCGTATTGGCGGATTTCACGAACTCCGACGAGGCCGCTGACGACGCCGACATGCATAATGCCGCGAAGCACGCTGCGGTTCCGGCGCACGGGATCGATGGCGACCGGAATTGCCGACAAGAAACTGTAGGCGGCCTTTGCCGCGGCAAGGCCGACCTGCTTGAGCCGGGCAAGGCCGCGTGCGTTGCGCCCCAGGAGATGACCGTGCGTCTGCCCGACGCGGAACCGGCGGCGGCCGAGCCAGTCGAATGCCGCCCTGGCAGGCGGCACCACTTCGTCGACCCAAGCCTCGGGCGAAAAGGCGATGCGGCCGCCGGCCTTGACCATATGGTCGAAGAATTCGGTGTCTTCGCCGCCGGTCTGGCCACGTGCCAGGCTGAAGCGCCGGCCGCGCAGGCTGTCGGCGCCCATCCCGAGCAGGACGTTGCAGGTGTAGCCGGTGCGGATCTCGCCGCTCACCCAGACCGGCAAGGTCGAGTGGAAATCGCCTCTGCGCATCCAGTCGGGCGCATCCGGCCGGTAACGGGCCCGCACCGGCCCGAGCACGACCGCAGCACCAGTTGCTTCCGCCGTCGCCACCAGTTCGGCAAGCCAGCCGGCGGTGGCCGTCTCGTCGTCGTCGATGAAAGCAACCAAATCCGATGCGCTGGCATCGAGGCAAGCGTTGCGGGCGATCGAGATGTTGCGGGCCGGGGCGTGTCGGTAGGTGACTGGCAGTTTCAACTCCCCAGCCAGGGTCGTCACCAGCGGTTCGGCCGTCGGCGTATCGTCGTTGTCGGCAATGATGATACCGACGTCGAATCCCGCAGGCATATCCATGGCCGCTATGGAGCGAAGCGTGTCGGCAAGCTCCGGCCGGCGAAATGTGCAGACGCAGATATCGATGTTTCGATTTTTCTTGACCGGGTCCATCACGCTACCCCGCGCTGCGGTCGCGGTGCGAGCAGTTGCAGCCAGAAACCGACCGACCAGCCGAAATGCATGACCATCGCCGAGATCCCGGCAAGCGCAATGTCGGGTTTTCGCTGGCTGACGGCGGTCCAGAGGCCGTAGAAGAGGCAGACCGACGCCCACAGCAGAAGCGGCACGGCCGCCAGCCAGTGGACGAAGGAGAAGGCGGCGAGAAGAACCACGGGAAACACTAGAAGCGGCACCATCTGCCGGATCTTCGGGATCATGCGGTGCTTGAGAACGTTCTTTGCCCGACCACGGCCATAGCCAAGATATTGGAAATAGAGGCCCTTCAGCGAGGAGCGCGGATAGTAGACCATTTGCGTCTTGCCGGTCAGCCGAATGCGGTAGCCGGCCTGGCGGAGCCGATAGTCGAGTTCGGCATCCTCATTGTGGCTGAACGTCTCGTCATAGCCGCCGACCGCCGTGAAGGCCGATATCCGCATCAGTGCATGATGGCCATGATCGACCCATTCCCCCGCCGAAAGGTGCCGGTGCTTGGAGCCGCCGGTGCCGAGCCTGGAGTTCTGCGCCGCTGCCGCCGCTTTCTGCACCATGCCGCTGCCGCTGGTCAGCATCGAGACGACGACCGAATCCGCGCCGGTGGCCTGCGCTTCTTCGACCAGCCGGTCGCAATAGTCCGTGGGATAGCCGCCATGCGCATCGATGCGAATGAGATAGTCGACGCCATCCCCGAATCTGGCGACGGCGAGATTGATCGCCGCGCTCTGCAAGCGCTTTTCATTGTGAAGCAGGATCACCTGCTGATCTTTTGCGGCGATGTCTGCGCCGATCGTCCTGGTGCCGTCCGTGCTGCCGCCATCGGCAACGATGATCGCGGCGCCCAGTCTCTCGGCCGCAGGCCGAAGCTGCTGAAGCAACGCGCCGATATGGGCCGCTTCGTTCAGGCACGGAACGATGATCATACAGGATGGAAGGGTCTCGGTTTGCGTCATCGGCAGTCCTTCTATGCCAATGCTTCGGCAGCATATGGACCGGGTGCCGCGGCCAGGCCGCGGAGCTTTTCGACGAACGCCCGGCAATCGGCGCGATCGTGGTTCCAGGTGCGCGGATTGCGGGCGAGAACGCGCGCCCTCAATGTTTCGAACCGATGCTGCTGCATCGTGCCGACGGCAGCTTCGAGCGCCTCGGGCGTGGCTTCGGCCAAAAGAACGCCGATGCCTTGCCGGTCGAGGAACCGGCCGGTTTCGGTGTTGTCCATCGAAATCGGAACGGCTCCGAAGCGGCAGCCCTCATATAGCCGGTTGGGCAGCAGCCATTCGGAGTTCAGGCCTTGCTCAAAAAAGTCGATGGCCCAGGAAAAGTGAACCTGGCGGTAGATCGCCGCCATATCCTCGGGATTGCGGTAGGGCCCGCCAAACGAGAGCCAGGGTTCGGACTCGACGAAACCGTGGAAATCGGGAAATTCGGACAGGGCCGGCCGGCCCCTGAGGACGATTTCGAAGCGGCCGTCGAGACGGCGCGAAAATGCGGCCAGAAGCTCCAGGGATCGGCGGCAGCGGAGCGCCCCGAACCAGCCGATCCGCCAAGGCGGCGCAACGGGATTCTCCGCCGTCATGCGGTCATCCAGCGAAGCCGCGGCTGGCTCGAAATACTTGTTTTCGAGCAGCTCGACCGGCGCGGCAATCTGCCCGAACGGCTTGAAATAGTTGGCGATGAAAGCCGGCGAGCTGGTCACCAGAAGCTTCACATCTCTGGCCAGGAAGCGTTCCGCACCGCGCATCGCCCAGCCCAGCGGGTCATCGCGAAGCAGCAGGCGATGGATGTCGAGGCACTCGTAGACGATCGGCACCGTAGCCTGGAAAGCCGACGTGGCGCGCCGGGCAAGCGCCAGCATTTCCAGGTTGCGCGCGATAATGAGGTCCGGCCGTTGCATCGAGCCCAGCTTCGAGCCAGTCGAGACTGCTGCCTTCACGACCGCCGCCAGGCGCTGGCCGAACCGGCCATCACGCGTCGGGCCGAGATCGATCGGCCGCAAGCCCTCCACCTCAGCGACCGGGCTCGCGGTTCGACGAAAGCCCGCCAGCGTAACCTGGGCGCCGCCTGCCTTGAGCATTATGATCCGCCGGCGCACTGCCGGGTCGGAGACGTCGTGTACCAAGTACAAGACATGCAGCATGAAAACTCGACCGCTGTTGGCCCGCCCGTGACAATGCTAGTACAGCTCTTGCTGCATCGCAACATTTTTGGTTGCAGCGTAGCAAAGATCCACATTTTTTGTTGCGCTGCAAAATCGATAGGTTAATCTCGCTCTGCTTGGGCCGCATGGACCGCGCGTTGCCTACCAATGGGCTGCGCGTCAATAATCATGACGCGAGGACCATCCTTGGCGTGCAGCATTTTCGGCCAATCCGCCCGCAATCCGCCCCCTTTGGCACCCGTCGATGGAATCACGGGACCTACTCACGAAATGAGGTCATTCCATGAAGATCGCGGTTGAAAACACTGTCTGCCTGAATACCGGGGATGCAGCGATTCTCCTGGCGATCCGCCATGTTTTCAAGACGATCGTGCAAGACGATATCCAGTTCTACGTCTTCGACAGCCAGCCGGAGGTGGCGGCAAGGCTCTACACGAAGAAAGAGTATCCTGATCTCGAATTCCACAAGCTGCTGTCGGAATCGCTGTTCCGCTACAAATACGGCAGCGGGCTGAAGAACCTGTTCAAGCCGATCTACAATCGGCTCGTACTCAATGCCCTGCGCCGGTTCGGCACCGGCGGCGTTCTCCGGAGTTTTTTCAGCTCAAGCAATCGCCGTGGTCTCGAGATCTACAAAGACGCCGACCTCGTGGTCACGACAGGCGGAACCTATCTCGTCGAGACCTACAATCTGGAGCGGCGGCTCAATCAATTCCGGATCGACGCGATTCTGGGCAAGGACCCGGTCTTCTTCACGCAATCGCTTGGCCCGTTCAACAAAAGTTACAATCGCCAGGAGTTGAGCCCGATCTTCGACCGGAGCCCGCTCATCCTGCTGCGCGACGAGCGTTCGAGAGGTCACATTGTGGACATGGTGAAAGACCCCGGCAAATGCCACGTCGTGGCCGACGCCGTCTTTGCCCTGGCCGATACCGACAGGATCGGAAATTTTCTGGCCTCCGGCCAGTCGGCGGCGGTCACCGGCCGCGTCGCCATTTCCGTCCGTCACTGGAACTATGTCAGCGACGGCGAGGGCGGTATGCGCCGCTATATCGACTCAATCCGCGAGATCGCGACTATCCTCGTCAGGGACCACGCCAAGGAGGTCACCTTCGTCTCCACCTGCCAGGGAGTGCTGGAATACGCCCACGACGATTCCAAGACGGCGCGAGCGATCGTTGCCGAGCTCGATCCGGAGATCGCCAAGCACGTCAGCGTGGACGCTTCGTTCCACACGCCGGAGCAACTGATGGCGCTGGTGAAAGGCTTCGACTTCGTCGTCGCAACGCGCATGCACATGATGATCATGTCGCTCTGCGTCGGCACGCCGGTGTTGCCGATCGCCTATGAATTCAAGACCAAGGAACTCGCCAAGCGGATCGGCGTCGCCGACCTGCTGCTCGATATCGACACGGTGACGCCTGAGGAAGCGAGCGAGAAGCTCGGCAGACTTACCGCGAATCTCGACCTCTATCGCAGGACGAGCCTTCAGGCAGTGCTTGAGGAGCATGCGTCGGCGATGTCGGCAGGTGAGCTTTTGAGACCGGTGCTCGCTCGCCTAGCGGGCGTTGCGCATGGCGCTGGAAAGCGTGGTGAACAGGGCGCTGCGCGACTGGCGAAGGGCAAGCATGAGGATCAGGCCGATCGAATAGTTGAGGGCAACCGCCAAGACCACCGCGAGCAGGTCTGACTGGCCGGTCAGCGATGCCGGCAGCCACCGGTACACGGACCAGGCAAGCAGCGACGACACGATGAAAAGCCCCTGCATGATCAGGAAGTCGGCTGCGGTCACCGGGCCGACCCGGTGGACCAGGACGGCAAGCACCGGGACGCGCAGCACGTAGCCGCTGATTGCATAGGCCGCCGCAACGCCGACGGCGCCCCAGTGCAATCCGATGATGAAGGCGGCGACCGTCGTCAGCGACGAGTAGATGCCCCAGTGGAACATGGTCTTCGTCTTGCCCTGGCAGATGAAGATCCATCCGGTGGTGCTTGAGACGGACTGGATCAGGCTGGCGATGCCCAGCCAGGCGAAAATCGGCGCCACCGCTGTCCAGCGCTCGCCGAAGAGAAGCCCCACCACCTGGTCCGACGTCAGTGTCAGCGCCGCGATGCCGGGCATGGTGACGGCCGCCAGCATCCAGTTGGTTCGCACATAGATGGCGCGAAACCGCGCCTTGTCCTCATGGATGCGGCTCAGCAGCGGCACCATCACGCGTGTCAGCGGCTGGTTGATGTTCTGCAGCGGGAACAGCAGGAGCTTGTAAGCGCGGTCATAATAACCGAGCTCGATCGGGCCCGAATATTTTCCGATCAGGATGTTGTCGAGATTGCGCGAGAAGAAGTTGGCCAGGTTGAAGCCGGTCAGATTGGCGCCGAAGGACAATATGTCGGTATCGACCTTCAGGTCCGGCCGCGACGGCGTCCAGCGCGCCACCTGCCATGCCGCCGCCAGCGCGACAACGGCAGAAACCGCCGGGCCGATGACCAGCGACCAATAGCCCAGCCCCGCATAGGCTGCGACTGCGGTAGTCGCAAGTCCGGCTGCGGCGGTAATCACGTCGTTCAGCGCGAGCTGGCCAAAGCGCAAATGACGGTTCATCAACGCCAGCGGCACCGCGGCGAGGCTACCAAGAAGCAGCGGCAAGGCAGAGCCGATGGTAATCCCGACCATACGTTGATCGCCATAGAAGGCAGCGATGGCGGGCGCCAGGCATGCCACCACCACGGCACTGCCCAGCCCAACCAACGCACTGATCCAGAATACCTGGTTGAGCTGCTCTGCGCTGATATCCTTGCGCTGGACCACAGCCTGCTGGAGGCCAAGGTTCTGAAGCAGCCCGACAAAGGCCACGATCGGCCCGACGGAAGCCACCAGACCGAAATCCTCGGGGACGAGCAGACGGGCAAGCACGATCACCGAGAGAAACTGGATCGCCATCTTGAAGCCTTGCGCGCCGATCGTCACCACGCCGCCGCGCAGGGCGACGCGACCGAACTGGGGGGGCGGGTTGGCGTTCATGCAGGGTGCCTGGCTTCGGCCAGCTGCGCGACGATCTGCGCAAAACGTTCGTTAAGCGCGTCCGCGTTGAAATCCTGCTCGATCTTGCGCCGCGCCGCACGTGCGATGCGCTCGCATTTCTCCGGGTTCTCGGCCACCCAGACAAGCTTGCGGGCCAACGCCGCAACGTCTCGCTCCGGTGCGAGGAAGCCTGTCTCCTGATCCTCGATCAGCTCGGGGATGCCCGAGTGATAGGTGCTGACCACGATCAGCCCGGCGGCCATAGCTTCCATCAGCGCCACCGGAATACCCTCGAGATCGCCGTCCTGCGCAGCAACGCTGGGCAGCAGGAATACATGGGCATCGCGCAGGCGCTGCTTGACCTCGGCGTGCGGGCGCGGCCCGAGGAAAGTCACCCGGTCGGCAATGCCGAGATTTAAGGCGAGCTTCTTCAACTCCTCCAGCAATTCGCCGCCGCCAATCACCGTATAGACCCAGTCGCGCCGCGGCAGGTTGGCGAGCGCGCGAAGGGCGAATTCGATGCCCTTCTTTTCGGTCAGCCGACAGACGGAGATGAAGGACAGCCCGTCCCGGTCCCAGGAGCGCCAGTGGTAGTCGATCTCACCCGGCCGCACGCCCATATGGTGGACCCTAACCTGCGCGGGCGGCGCGCCGACCCCGATCAGGGCGTCGCGGAAAAACGCATTCACCGGCAGCTGGAGAACGCCCTTTTCGAAGACGACCTTGTAGCGCGTGAGCGTGTTGTCATGCAGCGGTTCGCCGACATCGCGGCCGTGGAATATGGTCACCAGCGGAGCTGAAATCCTGCCTCGTTTCATGGCGCGGGCGACGCGCATGCCATTATTGCCGAAATGCGCGATGATCACGTCGGCGTTCTGCAATTTGCGCGCGAAGGCGATGTCGATGGCGGTCGAGAGTTTATCCCAGAACCTGCCGGACCATCTCCTGAGCGTCGGGCGAAAGCGCCCTAGTCCGCCCCACCAGCAGACGACCTTCCCAGGCAGCGCCTGCCAGCGGTGATCGTCGATGTTGCGATCCTTGCCGAAGGACGTCTCGTTGCAGACGACGCCCACTTGCATCCCGCGCTCGAGGCACCCGGCTATCTGGTCGAGGACGAAGGTCTCCGACAATGACGGAAACTTATCAACTACGAAGCAAATCTTCATCGAGGGGACGATCTTTCGTGGCCGGTCAGAGATCTGCTCGCGCGGATAGAGATTGAAGCCCGTCGCCGTCGTGCGAGGCGCTTCAAGCGTCTGCTGTTGTGCGTGTCGTTGTCCCAAAGCCGCTCGCACCCCTGGGTCAGGCGCAAAGGCAGGCATTTGGGCGACATGCATGCTCTTGGGCGAAATGCATCAGGCGGCATGCTCCAGCGCGCCTTGCCTGGCGTTGTCGAGAACGCCGAGGAAGGTCGCGAACTGAATGTCGGGGTTCATCTGCGGCCGCTCCGAAAACAGCTGCGCCGCCGCCGACAGCCGGTCGTACTCGGCCTTGTCGCTCCATAGCCGCCTGACCGCGGCGACCCAGTCGTCGAGCGGTGCGTCATAATCGAGGACCACGCCGCCGGCGCCAATCGCTTCCGGCAGGCCGCCGCGCCGGGACCCGACGACCGGAATGCCGCTGCAATGGGCCTCGGATGCCACCCGCCCCCAGGCCTCTTCCCATTTGCTGGGCGCCAGCAGGATTTTGGTGCGGCCATAGACCGTCTTCATATCGCTGGTGCGGCTTTCCAGCCTGACGTTGCGCAGCGGCGCGATAACCTGTTCGATCTGCGCCCGGTGGTCGTCGTCGAGCTTCCAGCTTTCGACGAACAGGAACGGAATTTCGGGGCATTGGCCGGCGATGCGCACGGCGAGTTCGAACCCTTTTTCATTGTAAGGATTGATCAGTGTGACGAATTCACCGGTCGTCGGCGTGCTGTAGAGCCCGGGATTGATGGTCGGCGGGATTACGGTCGAATCGATGCCGAACTTTTCCTTATAGGTGCGCGCGGTGAATTCGGAGTTGGCGATATAGAGCGCAGAATGCAATTCGCGCAGGTCACCGGCCAATTCGTGGAATTCGACATTCCGCAGGTAGACCACCAGCGGCACGCCGAGCGCCTGCAGCGCTTTTCCGATCGGCACCGATTTGTGGCACTGCACGACAGCGACATCGGGATCGAGCCGTTCGACCGCGAAGCGCGCCGCCTCCCAGGGAAACCATGCCCGCACGACCGGATAGCCGGGATAGCTGTCGATGACCGCACGCTGGCGAAGCAGCTTCATCTTGGCGCGCGCCTTGAAACCGAACATGCCATCACCGAACAGCGCCGCCAGAACGGAGGCGTCATGACCGTGCTCGCGCAGCTGCTCGACCAGATGGTGCGTGCTCGACTGAACGCCACCGCTGAACTGCGGCGTGTAGCCGTTGCCGCCTGCAAACAGAACTTTCATGGACCTGGCTCCTTGCTGGACCGCCCTATCGTCACGCCGCCATTCTGCCGATGCTGTGGTATTCGATGCCGTGGCGGGCGATGACCTTGGGGTCGTAGATGTTGCGGCCGTCGAAGATGACGGGCGTGGTCAGCGCGTCCTTCAACGCATCGAAGGACGGCGCGCTGAAGCTCTTCCACTCGGTCACGATCAAGAGCGCGTCGGCTCCTCGTACCGCAGCCTCCTTGGTCCCGCACAGCTGCAGGTCGTCGCGCAACCCGTAGATCGCTTGGCATTCCTGCATCGCCTCCGGATCGTAGGCCTGCACATTGGCACCGGCGGCCCAGAGCGCTTCCATCAGCGTACGGGCCGGGGCCTCGCGCATGTCGTCGGTATTGGGCTTGAAGGCCAGGCCCCACAGCGCAAAGGTCTTGCCCCTGAGATTGCCCTTGAAATAGCTATCCACCTTCTCGAACAGGACCGACTTCTGCTGGTTGTTGCGCTCCTCGACAGCGCGCAGCAGCTTGGCGTCGAATTTGACGGCTTCGGCGGCCCTGATCAGGGCGCGCACGTCCTTCGGGAAGCACGAGCCGCCATAGCCGAGGCCCGGATAGATGAAGTGGTAGCCGATGCGCGGGTCGCTGCCGATGCCCTTGCGGACCTCCTCGATGTCGGCGCCCAGCTGCTCGGCCAGATTGGCCATTTCGTTCATGAAGCTGATCTTGGTCGCCAGCATGCAATTGGCCGCGTATTTGGTGAACTCGGCACTGCGCACGTCCATCACGATCATCTTTTCGTGGTTGCGGTTGAACGGGGCGTAGAGCTCGCGCATCACCGCCTCGGTGTCCTCGTTGCTGGTGCCGACGATGATGCGGTCGGGCTTCATGCAGTCGCTCACAGCGGACCCTTCCTTGAGGAATTCCGGATTGGAGGCGACGTCGAAAGCCAGATCCTCGCGCCCGCGCGCCTTCAGCGTCTCGGCGATCCTGGCCTTTATCCTTTCGCAGGTGCCGACCGGCACGGTCGACTTGCCGACGACGATCTTGGGCGCGTCCATCTCACGACCGATGGCCTCGGCGACGGCCAGCACATATTTGAGGTCAGCCGAACCATCCTCGCCAGGAGGCGTGCCAACGGCGATCATCTGGATCTGGCCATGCCTGATCGCCGCGGCGGCGTCGGTGGTGAACGTGATGCGGCCGGCGGCATGGTTCTCCTTGACCATGTTTTCGAGCCCGGGCTCGAAGATCGGGATATGGCCCTGGTTGAGCCGCTCGACCTTTTTCGCATCGATATCGACGCAGACCACCTGATGGCCGACTTCGGCAAGCACCGCCGCCTGTACAAGACCGACATAGCCAATTCCAAAGACAGTCAAATTCATTCGATTTCATTCCTGTTCAAAGCTTCGGACCGCCTTCGGCTCGGCCGGTTCAGATGCGTTTTTAGTTCGTCTTGCATGCCAGCGATTCCGGGAACTGGCAGGGCTGGCCAAGTGCGGTGAATGCGACGCGGTCCACCTGCATGGTGAGCTTGCGGCCCGGATCCGAGAACGGCCCCATCCAGCCCTTCAGCGTATCGGTGCCCCACAGGCTGAAATAGATTCTTTGCGAATGAGTGGGCAGCTTCGCGGGATCGGTGATCTCGTGGACAAGCTTGCCGTTGACGTACCAGCGCAGCCGGTCCTTTTCCCAAACGAAGGCGTAGTCGTTGAAGGCCTTGTCGGTGCCGCCGGCGACGTCGACCAGCTTCTCGTTCTTGCCCTTGCCGGCTATGTAGGCGTTGACCTGGACCTTGGACGTGTCCTTGGTCAGCACCTCGAAGTCGATCTCATCATGCGGCTGTTTGTCGGCATCGCCGACGAAGCTGAAGAATGCCGCGTTGACGCCTGAGCCCGTGTCGGTCTTCATCCGCGCCTCGTAGGTGCCGTAGCCGAAGCGCTGCTTGGTCTGGATCTCGGCGCAGGCGAATTCGCGATCCTTCAGCTTGCGCTTCTCGAAACCGAGCGTCAGCATGCCGTCGGAAAGCCCGATCAGGCTCTTGGACCAGGTGCAGTTCTGATGCTTGCCATTCGTCCAGCCGTCGGAAATATACCAGCGCGCGCGACTGATGCTGGTGAAATCATCGACAAAAGACGGCGCGGTCGGGAGATCCTGGGAACGGGCGGGCGCCAAGCCCACAATCAGGCTGCCGAGAACGACCAGCAGAAACGCCCTGTCTGGACAGAGTCGCCGCAGTTTGCCTCGCATCTGGCGTGTGAACGAGGTGCCGCTGGTTGGCGGGGTGGACGTGCTTTTAGGATCTGCGTTCATATCAAACTCACCTTTGTGCTGTGCACCCCCAAAGCGATCGTTCGAACCATTGCGAAACAAGCTGATCTTGACCTCTGTCGCCCCTAAGCTCCTTGTCGCGTGCCCAAAACCATTGCGTATGGCGCCGACCCAGGATGTTCGCTCAACCTGTGCCGGGACCGGCGGGTTTGGCAAAATCGATCCTTATGTTTGGAGCGTTCTGCCGATTCTCATCGAAGATTGCATCCAGCGAATGACGGAGCTCGTTCATCATCTGCTTCTGGCGCGAGAGCGCCGCGATGCGCCGCTCGCAATTCAGGATCGACTTGGTCAGTTCGCCGACTTCGGAGGACCTGCGGGAGGAGACCGCTCCGTTCTCCATTGCCTCGACCAGGAAGGCGGCATTCGTGGCCGTTGTCCTGTAGCGGTTCTCTAGTCCGCTCTTCTCCGCCTCGACCTCGGCGGCGATCTGGTCGAGCAGCTTTGCCAGACGATCAAGGCGCGAGGTGTCGGTCTGCCTGTCGCGCGCCGGATCTCTCGATTTGAAGCCGAAGATCGAGGCCATGTAGTCAGCGCCCCTTCATCGTCGAGCTGGTGACCGGCCTTGGCGCCCGTCCACGTTCAAAAGACATTTCTTGCATCGTCCAGCTCCTCTGACAGGGGATGTGTCTGGCCCGTTCGGTTGGCCGTCCAAAATTGCTGCACCGCAACATAGATTGCCATTCCCCGAGCGCATAGGCAACCACCTAGATCGTAAACTCATAAATCTCGTCGAAATGGGGCGAGCCGACCGAAGGGTAAGGGCATGGCTACCGGGATCGCCACGTTGACGAGCCTAGCGTTCGCTGGCCGTGCTGCTTCCGGCCATGAGGAAGCGCAGCGGCGGCACATGCTGACGCTTCGCGGCTAGGCCGGCGCGGCGAAACAACGCATCCAGCTTGTCGGCGGCAACGCCGCGGACGACGGCCATGAGGTTGGACGGACCGGCCAAGGCGTAGGCCGCAGCCGGTGCCAGCCCGCGCTCGGCCTTCACATCGAGGAATTTCCGCAACCGGTATTTGTCGCGTATGTGCCGCTCGTGCCGTTTCAGCGCAGCCTTCGATCCCTCCGGCAAACTGTCGATCGCAAGTAGTGCCAGATCCGCATCGGCCAGATGCTTCAGGTCCTGGGTCTTGTGCCGTCCACTCAGCGAATCGGCGCGCACGATCGCGCCGTAGCCACAGGATTTGATGACCTTGAAGCGCGCGCCATGCGCAACCGCACGCGCGTAGAGTTCGTAGTCTTCACCTAGGCGCAGCTTCTCGTCGTAGCGCAGCCCATGCCGATCGAGGAAGGCGCGGCTGATCACGGGTTTGAGGAAGCCCAGTTCCCCTCGTTGCACACGGCGCCTGGAGATGTTGGCGTCGATGAAACCTTCGAAATCGAGGAATTCCGGCTCGGGCGAAAACGGTGGAGCGACGATTTTCGAGACGTCGGTTGCCGCGTCATCCCTGACAAGCATGATGTTGTCTGCCGCGAAATCCCAATCGGTGCTGGCGAACAGTCTGTGAAACCTGCCTTCGAAAAAGAAATCATCAGCGTCCAGAATGCTGATGAACGGCGACCTGGAGCCGGCTATCGCGGCGTTGCGGGCAAAGGAGGGGCCGCGATTGACGTCGAAGCGGATGACCGAAAGGCGGCCCGTGCCGTCGTCGGCTGCGTGGGCGACTTTCGCGGTATCGTCGGTGGACGCGTCGTCGACGACGACGACTTCCGCAACCTCCGGCTCGCGCAAGGCCGATGCAATGGCAGCCGGGATTGTCCGCGCCGCATTGCGGGCGGCGATGATCACGCAGACCTGGGATGATGTCATGGACATGCCTCTCGATTGCAGAAGTCGTTGCGGATTTCTTCGCCCTCCCCGCTCAATGCCTCACCACCCGTCTGACATGCATCGGCCAAATGCCTATGCTGCAAGTGCGAAGCAAGCATCGCCAAAATCATCGGCGCCGTCCAGTTTTTCATTTGCTGGGTGTCATGGCGCGGTTGGGCAGGCGGCGAGCCTCAATCGGGATGGCTCCCGAAATGCGCCGCTTGGCAGAGCCGTTCCTACACGCTCCATCAGAGCGCTCGACCGGCGGGAACCAGTTGCTGATCCTCGCCGACTGGACGGCGGCGACGGAGAGCGAGCGCGTCGAGGCCCGGAGTATCAAGGAATTGAAAGAACAGGGATGCCGACGCCGGTGTTGTTGAGGCGAGCAGTTCGTCAGAGGGCTGGCCAGCGTAACCGCAGGTTACATCGACATCGCTGACCGCGGCCAAGGCCCGAAATCAGTGAAGGCCTCTCCTGGCGCTGAATTTCTCGCCTTCGGCCGCTTCGTTCGAACTCAGCTTTCGTTCTGCGTCGCGAATTTTGTCGGCCGGGGTCGGGGCATTTCTTGCGACCATGGCAAAGATCAGCAGAAAATAACCGAGTTGGATGACTATGGCGCAGCCGATGACGCGAAAAAGCGTCGTGCCGAGCGAGGCGCCGCCCAAATAGGACCAGACGACCACGATCGCCAGTGCAAAAACCATGCCGATAATGAACTTTGGCAGTGACATACCCGATAGCCCGTCAACCGGCTCGGGAAAAATTGTCGATAAGCCCACCCCGAGCACCTCCCTTAAACTCTGCGAGCTTATTAAGGTTGCCCGCTTGTGGCCGGTTGCTTCCGACCTTGCCCAATCTGTCCATACTCCGACAGAAACAATTTGCAACTCTATTAAGGTGTGCAATAGGCGGCAAGGGCAGCCACGAATAATTTTAAGCGAATCCTCGGGATCGACTCCGCCATGGTGCAATGCACACATAGCTGTCACCAATGATTGCCGGATATGGACTCGCTCCAGTAAGATTAATAGTATTATCTAGTATTTTACCATAATGTCAGGCCATATCGGGCGATTCTAAATGACGTCAAAGCTCGATAACAGGGTCTCAAGAGCGAATCGCCTAAAAGGCGCCTCAAAAATGGACTAGTTTTTTCAAAGTTGCCCATCGTCGGTCTCTTTTGTGACATAAAGGCGAAATTTTGTGCAGGATGCGTTTATTATTTAGTCAGTTCATGACGCGACTATTACAGCCGGCTGGGAAATTGTGTGTTGCGCTGCAACATTTTTTTGGTATCGTGCGGTAAACCATCCGTTCAACGTATGGAGTTTACGCATGAGGGACGTAGCCAAGCCGGCCGACGCGGATTTTTCGCAGGCCGGCATCGATTTTCCGCCACCGATCGGCGGCCTGCTCAAACGCAGCTTCGATATTGCCGGTTCACTGATCGGTCTGGTTGCTCTCAGCCCGCTGTTCGTGATGATAGCGCTGCTTGTCAGGTTTTCCGATGGCGGGCCGATTTTCTATGGTCATAGCCGGATCGGCCGCGGAGGACGGATTTTCCCGTGCCTCAAGTTCCGCACCATGGTTCCGGACGGCGAGCGGGTGCTTGCTGCCTATCTTGCCGCGAATCCGGAGGCCAACGCCGAATGGATGGCGACCCGCAAGTTGAAGAACGATCCGCGGATCACGCGCGTCGGAGCGGTGCTGAGGAAGCTCAGCCTCGATGAGTTGCCGCAGATCATCAACATCCTGCAGGGAGATATGAGCCTGGTCGGGCCTCGTCCCGTGGTGCGTGATGAGCTGGAGATCTATGGCAGTTCGGCTGTCTATTACCTGAAATCGCGCCCCGGCCTGACCGGACTCTGGCAGGTCAGCGGACGCAACGATGTTTCCTACGACAGCCGCGTCGCGTTCGATCGGCACTATGTCGAGAACTGGTCGATGTTCGAAGACATTCGCATCATCATCAAGACAGTACCTGCGGTCTGGATGTCGCGAGGCTGCTACTGACGGCCGCATGCCGGCCATGGATCGAGGAGCGACTGTCCAGAATTCAGGCCCCGAACTCGGGTTTCAAGCATCGGCAGCTCATCGGGCGGGGCAAATCGGATCGGAACCGTTCATTGAAAGCAGACACCTTCGAAATCTCTCGCACCAGCTTTCTCACCAGACGCACGCGCCGCGTGCGGCTTCTAGCGACGTGCTTCGCGCTGTCGCTGGCCCTGCCCCAGTTTGCCGCCGCCGACGACTATCGGCTTGGCTCACAGGACAAGCTGACCATCCGCGTGGCGGAATGGCAGACCGTCGAAGGCACGTTCCGTGACTGGTCGGCCATCAATGGAGAATACACGGTCGGGCCGGCAGGAACCTTGTCGGTGCCCTTCGTCGGCGAGATGCCCGCATCCGGCAAGACGACTTCGGAGATCGCGGCATCGCTCGGCGAGGCGCTGCAGCGCAAGCTCGCTCTGGCCGACAGGCCGGAGGCTTCCGTCGAAATGGCGCAGTACCGGCCGTTCTACATTTCCGGCGAGGTGCAATCGCCCGGCCAGTATCCTTGCGTGCCTGGGCTGACCGTGCTGAAGGCGATGAGCATTGCCGGCGGAGCCCGGCGGAACCCGGATAGCGGCCAGCGCTTCGACCGCGACCTGATCAATGCCAAGGGCGATTTCGATGTGCTTCAGGACCAGCAGGTCCGGCTGATCGTCAGGCGCGCGCGCATCGAAGCGGAACTGGCGGACAAACCGGCATTCGACGTGCCGAAGGAAGTTGCCGACGATCCGAAGCTGCCGGGCATCGTTGCCGACGAGATGGCAATCCTGGCGGCCGACCAGAAAAAGCTCAAGCTGCGCCTGCAGGCGCTCGATGATTTGAAGACGCTGCTGCAGAGCGAGATCGATTCGCTGCAGAAAAAGATCGTCAACCAGCAGAAGCAGGTCGATCTGGCGAAGGAACAGCTCAACGGCATCGGCTCGCTGGCGCAAAAGGGCCTGGTCGTCAACACGCGGGTTTTGAACTCGCAGCAAACGATCGCCGACCTCGAAGGCCAGATCCTGGATTACGACACGGCTATCCTCACGGCCAAGCAGTCGATCAGCAAGGCTACCCAGGACGCCATCGACCTGGAGAACACCCAGAATGCCGGCCTCGCGACCGACCGGCAACAGACAGAGGCCGATCTCAACCAAACGACGCTAAAGCTGAATATGGAAAAGGGCTTGATGTCCGAAGCCCTGTCGGGCAACCCCATGCCGCAACTCTATGGCAACAACGAACCACCCGCCATGTCGTTTTCCCTGGTGCGGGTGGTCGACGGCAAGACCAGCGAAATCACCGCCGGCGAAGACACGCCGGTGCTGCCAGGGGACGTAATCAAGGTCAAACCGGCGCCTTTGGCCATTCAGTAGCTTTCTTCCACGGAGTGAAGCACCCACCTCGCAGACAGCGGTCTGCGGGGTTTTGGGCTTGGTCTTTATGGATCAGAAAACAAGACAGCCTTCGGGCAACGAACAGCTCGGATCGGCTCTAGCTTCGCACGGCGTCCGGCTCCTCGAGATGGTTTACCGCGGCCCACCGGGAACGGGCGACGGCCGGCACCTTAACCAGCTTGAAGTAGCTGTAATACAGCAGGAACGATCCCATGATGTAGGGATTGAGGGTCTCGACCTCGACGAAGGACCGTATGAATAGAAGCACCATCACGCCGGCGAGAATCACCGACTCGGCTTGCCATGTCCTGAATATCAGCGCCGAGACGTGACCCCAGAGCGTACGCAGGATGATCAGCGAAAGCAGTGTCGCACCGACGAAGCCGAGTTCCACCAAGGTCTCGATGTAGGTGTTGTGGAAGTGGAAGCCGCTTCGTGCGGCGATATAGAATTCGTTCCATAGGCGCTCGGCTTCGGAGAAACCCTGCACCCAATAGGCTGCGTAGCCCACACCGAGGATGGGCGATTGCTGCGCGGCGTTCCAGCCCTGCTGCCAGAGGTAGGTCCGTCCGGTGAGCGTCGAATCCTTGCCGAAGAGGCCAAGGACGAAATCCATGAGCCCGAGATTCAGGGCAATCACAGTGCAGGCGACCAGCCCGCCCGCACCGATCACGAAAATCACCCGCCGGTGGCGAAGCGAAAGCAGCTTGCCGATGGAAAGCAGGGCGACCAGAGCGAGGACTGCCGGGGTCGATGCCATTGACGTGGCCGAATGCGACACGACCAGCAAATAGCCCGAGAGAAGGACGATCGGTACGATCAATAAAAAGCTTATGCGGCCGCGCCTGAGAAAAGCCAGGTAGACAACGCAGAAGTAGATGCCAAGCGATGCGACAAAGCCGATCTGGTTCTTGGAGCTGAATGCACCGACGAAATTATATGTCCCGTCGAGAACGTCGTAGGAATAACTCGCGACCTTGAGCGAGTAGAGCAGGACGACAAAGATCCCGATCAGGGCGCCTATGGTCAAGGTCCGGACGCTGACGGTGCGCGCGGCAATGTAGGCGCAGGCGATATGGGAGCAATATTGGATGGCCGTCCTTGCCGTGGTGCCGGGAGCTGCCGACCAGAACACCGAGAAGCAGACATAGGTCGCAAACGCCAGTGGAAGCCAGGCGCTGGAAGCGTGCCTTAATATCTTCCGGTAGTCGACCAGGATGAGCGGCAGCCAGACCGCATAATAGGCCAGGATCATGGTCTGGCCGAAAATGGTTGAGTAGGAGAACGCCCAGATCGAGACGGCAACGGCAAAGCTGCCATAGGCCGTGTTCTTGTCCGGATCGATCAACAGAGATTTTGGGATCTTCATCTCGGTAGCGGTTTTCCGTCCTTGTAGTTCCACGCAGTCGTGGACGCGCCATACGCGAGCGATTATTGTGCAGCGCAATATAACCCAACTCTCGCCATTTGTCACCCAAAGACGGCGTCGACCGCGTGCCATGCCGGCCGGCTGACAGGTGGCGCCCAGGGCTTGCCAACAGCGGACGGAAAGAGAAATAATTTGCAGACGCTGGTCACATGGCGGAGGGGACACGGATGGACAAACCTCGAATCTTCCTGGGTTCGTCAGGAAAGCAGAAGAAACTGCTGCAGGCGCTGACTCGCGGCCTCGAAGACATCGCGAACGTGGAGCCCTGGACGACGTCCTTCAATCCCGGGACAACCACCCTGGAGCGCCTCCTCGAGCTTACGCGTGAAGTCGACTTCGCCGCTTTTGTGTTCGCTCAGGACGACTGGACCAGTGCGAGCCAGCCGGCTTCGCCTGCTGCGGCGTCAGCTCAAGCTTCACCGCGAGACAATGTGGTCTTCGAAGCCGGCCTTTTTGGCGGAGTTCTCGGAATGCGCCGGACGTTTATCCTCCATGCCAATGGCTCCAAGCTTCCAAGCGATCTGCTCGGCCTCACCTCTGTACGGTACGGCGAAGCGACGACCGGCGCGGAGATGAGAGCGGTCAACCAAAAGCTGCGGAAAGCCATCGAGAATGAGCGTCGCGTCGCCCGCATCGAGGGCCTTTGGTGGCAGTTTTCCCTGACGGAGCGCAGCGTGAGGGAGCCTTCCGCCGTGAGCCTCTTGCGGATTTCGCGAGACCGCGATGGTGCGCTGGAGCTAGCCGGCCGCTCATGGCAAGAGAATGGCAGCCTATCGGCCAGATACTGGAGCGAAGCGGTGAAGGAGAGAAAGGAGCCTCCCGGCATCTTCTACTTTTGGAATGGAGAACGGCCCTTGGACGCGAACGCGTCGCAGTTGTTCGGGACAGGAGAGATCCGGCTGGAGTCCGCCGATCGCGCGTCCGGGTACTTCACCACGCGAGCGGACACGCCGCCAAAACTGAACGCGCGCACCTCCGGTGTTTACTTGCGCGCCGATCCGGAGGATCTGAGCATCCTGGACGGGCGCGACAATCAGCGGCGCGTGGAGTTGATCGCGGAGCGACTGAGCCATTGGAAATCGATCAAGAACGTCTGAACCCGGTGCGCATGGAAGTCGCTCCGATCCGTCCGGTGCTTGACCCTGCGACGCCTTTAAACCGCTCCTTCTGGCCCACTATGAACCCGCTCGGAGGCTCCAGATGTCGACTTGCACTTGTCCGCCGTTGACTTCACATTCCCGCCGATGGCGACCGGCCAACGCCTAACCGGATAAGCCAGCAAGGAAAGATCACATGCCGATGAGTTTCGCGGGACGATTTGCCGGACGATCTGCTGTTATTACCGGCGGCGCCTCAGGCATCGGCCTACCCATCGCGCGAAGGATCGTTGACGAAGGCGGGCGTGTTTCGGTCTGGGATCGCGATGCCGCCCAGATCGAGCAGGCCAAGGCCATTCTTCCAGGTTTGCACAGCGTGACCCTCGACGTCGCCGACCCCGTAGCGGTCGAAGCCGCCGCCGGAGAGACGATCGAAGTGCTTGGCGCGGTCGATATCCTTGTCACCAGTGCTGCCATCACGGGGCCGAACATGACGACCTGGGAGTATTCCGTGGAGGATTGGCGCCGGGTCATCGACATCAACATCAACGGCGTCTTCTTCTGCAACAGGGCGCTGGTCCCGCATATGCTCGAACGCAATTACGGCAGGATCGTCAACATCGCCTCGATTGCCGGCAAGGAAGGTAACCCGAACGCCTCGGCCTATAGTACCTCCAAGGCGGCGGTGATCGGCATGACTAAATCGCTCGGCAAGGAACTGGCCAAGACCAAGGTGACGGTGAACTGCGTCACGCCGGCAGCCGTGCGCACCGCGATCTTCCAGCAGATGAGCCAGCAGCACATCGACTTCATGCTATCGAAAATACCAATGGCGCGGTTCGGCGAGGTCGAGGAGGTGGCGGCGCTGATTTGCTGGATCGCGTCCGAGGAATGCTCGTTCACGACGGCTGCCGTCTTCGACGTCTCCGGCGGCCGGGCGACCTACTGAGGCGAGCGGCAAGGCAAGCCGCTCCCGGGCGCGAAGCCTCAGTCGTGAAGCTCACGCGAGATCGGCGGGCCGATCGAAAAATCGCTGAATGTGACCTCGAAGCCCTCGCGCTGCGGCGAGCAGCACATCATGCCGACATCGACCGTTTTCGATGGCGGGAAATAGGCAAGCCGCACCAGCTTCCACTGCTTGTCGGACGCGTCCAGATACTGGACGCGGATCGTCTCGGCGTGACGGGTCAAGCGGATCCTGACGCCGTCCGGATCGGCGGGAATGTTGGCCAGCGACCAGTCGGAGGCATCGTTGGTGACGACGACGGAAAAATACATCAGCCCGTCGGTGTATTCGATGCCGGCCTTGATCCAGTGCGTTTCGCTCAATCGCACCATCAACCCGGCCTGATCGTAGAGCACTTCATAGCGCCCGTTGACGGTGACTTCGGCGCTGAAATCGCCCTCGACCTCACGATAGAGGAAATGGCCGTTGTCGCGCCAGAAGCCGTAGAACGTCTCGCGCCAGAAGTCGGTCTCCTTGCCGGTCCGCACATGCACTGTACTGTCGCCGAATTCGTGATGCGGCGGCGGATTGAGCCAGGTCAGGTCCGTATTCTCAGATGTCATCGACTTGCTCGCCTGCCTGGCTGATCCCGGGTGAGTGCCGCCTTGATTAGCCGGCAAACGTGTAAGCGGTCTTCACCGTGGTGTAGAATTCCGCGGCGTAGCGGCCCTGCTCGCGCGGGCCGTAGCTCGATCCCTTGCGCCCGCCGAAAGGCACGTGGAAGTCGACGCCCGCCGTCGGCAGGTTGACCATGACCATGCCGGCTTCCGAATTGCGCTTAAAATGCGTGGCATGCTTGAGGCTGGATGTGCAGATGCCCGACGTCAGCCCGAACGGCGTGTCGTTGGCCACCGCCAGCGCCTCGTCATAGTCTTTGACGCGGATGACGTTGGCGACCGGTCCGAAGATCTCTTCGCGTGAAATGCGCATGGCGTTGGTGGTTTCGGTGAACAGCGCCGGTTGCAGATAGAAGCCGCGGGTTTCGCGATCGAGCCGCTCGCCGCCGAAGGCCAGATCGGCACCTTCCTGGCGGCCGATGGCGATATAATCTTCATCCTGTTTCAACTGACTCTGATCGACAACCGGCCCGATCTGGGTCTTCGCGTCGAGAGCATCGCCGACGACCAGCTTGGCCAGGCGATCCTTGAGCGCCTCGACGAAGCGGTCATGGATGCCGTCCGTGACCACCAGGCGGGACGACGCCGTGCAGCGCTGGCCGGTCGAGAAGTAGGCACCGTTGATGGCGCAATCGACGGCGACGGCAAGGTCGGCATCGTCGAGCACAACAAACGGGTTCTTGCCGCCCATTTCGAGCTGAAACTTGCGCATGTGCTCGACGCTGGCGGCAGCGACGCGCTTGCCGGTGCCGACCGAGCCGGTGAAGGTGATAGCGTTGAGGTCAGGGCTGTCGAGCATGGCCTGGCCGACCACCGAACCCTTGCCCATGACCAGATTGAGCACGCCCTTAGGCAGGCCGGCGCGGTGCAGGATGTCGACAATGGTCCAAGCGCTCTCCGGAACGAGTTCCGCCGGCTTGAAGACGATGGTGTTGCCGTAGGCCAGCGCCGGAGCAATTTTCCAGGCCGGGATGGCGATCGGGAAATTCCATGGCGTGATGATGCCGACCACACCGACCGCTTCGCGGGTGATCTCGACGCCGACGCCGGGCCGCACGCTCGGAACCAGTTCGCCCGAAAGGCGCAGCGTCTCGCCTGCAAAGAAGTCGAATATCTGGGCTGCCCGGACGGTCTCGCCGATGCCCTCGACCAGCGTCTTGCCTTCCTCGCGCGCCAACGCCCGGCCGATTTCATCCTTCCGCGCGATGATCTCGTCCGACGCCTTCCTCAGCACAGCATGGCGTGCCAGCAGACCCGATCGAGACCACGCCGGAAATGCCGCTTTCGCCGCCGCGATGGCCTGCCGAGCCTGCTCGGCGCCCCCCGACGCATATTCGCCGACCACGTCGTCGAGATTGGACGGGTTGATGTTGCGGGAGCCGGCATCGCCCACCCACTCGCCATCGATGAGGTTCTTTCGAAACGGGATCATGTCGCTGTCTTCCTTGTCGTCCTTCGATCGCCGCCTATCTGGACCACCGACCGCCACACCGCAAGGCCGAAGGCGGGCAAACTTCTCCTCCTCGACAGGCATGTGATAGATGTCGAGGCGGGAGAAGATGATTCTAATGTGCTGCGACGCGGATCGCACGGGAGGAAAAATGTCATGTCCGACAACGCCTTGCCGCTGGTGATCAGCGCACCGGAGCCACGCACACTCGACCTGATCTTCACGCCGGCTGCGCTGGCGAAATTTCGATCGAAATACCGCATCGTCGAAACATCGTCCGAAGGTGTCACAGCCTTGCCGGCTGATGTGCTTGCCGAGACCCGCTACATCGTCGGCCAGCCGCCGATCACGCCGGAGACGCTGGAGAAAATGAAGGCGCTGCGCTGCGTCTTCAATGTCGAGAGCAACCTCATCAAGAACATGCCGTATGAGACGCTGTTTTCGCGCGGCATCCATGTCGTCACCACCGGCCTGGTGTTTGCCGAGCCGGTGGCCGAGCTCGGCCTTGCCATGGCGCTCAACCTCGCCCGCGACATCGTCGACGCCGACCTCGCTTTCCGTCAGGGCAAGGAGCTGTGGGGCGGCGACGGCAACCGGACGGCGCGGCTTCTTTCCGGCGCGGATGTCGGCATTATCGGCTTCGGCGATCTTGGCCGTGCGCTCAACCGGCTGCTGTCGGGCTTTCGCACGCAGACGAAAGTCTTCGATCCGTGGCTGCCGCCGTCGATCCTGATCGACAACGGCGTCGAGCCGGCCTCGCTCGACGACGTTCTGTCGAACAGCGATTTCGTCTTCGTCGTCGCTTCGGTGACCAGCGAAAACCAGGGTTTCCTCGGCGCCGAGGCGTTCGCGAAGATGCGCAAGGGAGCCGCTTTCATCCTGCTCAGCCGGGCCGGCGTCGTCGATTTTCCGGCGCTGATGAATGCGGTCCGCAGCGGCCATATCGTCGCCGCCAGCGATGTCTTCCCGGAGGAGCCGCTGGCCCGGGACCACCCGGTCCGCACATTGCCGGGGTTCCTGCGCTCCGCCCACCGGGCCGGCGCGCTCGACATCGCCTTCAAGCGCATGGGCGACATGGTGCTGGAGGACATGGACCTGATCGATCGCGGCCTGCCGCCGATGCGTTCGAAACGGGCCGAGCGTGAGACCGTTTCGCGGATGCGTTCAAAGCCGGTCGACAAGAATTAAGCCGTCTGTCCCGATGGTCGCACATGCTCAGACCGTGAAGGACCAAAACAAACAGGCCAGTGTCGCTGCGGCGAAGACGACGAAGAACAGGCTTCTCAACAGGATGTTGCGCCGCAGCTCGTTGATGAAGAGATGGCATCCGACGACGGCTGCGACAAACAGGAAGCGCCAGTTCAGCAGTGCCGAGAGCACATCGCGTTGACCGAAAGCAAATCTGGCGGCGAGACATCCAATGATGACCGCGAACAACACGATCACCGCCCAGAAGATCGCATCGGCGGCATGCGTCAGGACGATGCCGGCAAGCCTGATCGGCAGAACCATCATCAGCAGTGCGCTGAAAAAGTAGACCGCCGCGAGCGGAATGAACGTCCCCGCATCGACGACGTCGCTCAGGCGCTTGGCGCCGATCGCGCCATAGGGATAGCCATGCCTGGCCACGACCAGGCTGAGCGCCATCAGCATGGCCGTCAGCACGGCGACCAGCGCGAATGAGGTCAGGGCTTTGCTCATGAGGCTCCCGTTCCGAACGAATCGAAGTCAGGACGTTGGTAGCCCATGGTTTGTAAATTGCTAGTAAGCATCATGCAGCGGCGCGGCAGAGTTCCTCGGCGCATTCACTCCGCAGCTTGAAGACGCCGGCCGTCGATGATGGTCTTGATCTCGGCGCGGCAGGAGCCGCAATTGGTGCCGGCGTGAAGGACGGTGCCGATTGCCGCGACGCTGGTGCAGCCGCCGCGCACCGCTTCCGCGATCTGATTGGCGCCGACCCCGAAACAGGCGCAGACGATGGCGCCGCGGTCAACGCTGTTGCCGCCCGGCCGTCCGGCGACAATCGCCAGCCGCGCCTGCCGATCGGCGTGGTCCGTGCCGAGCTGCTCCACTGCCCAGCCGCGCGACACCGCCACCGGGGTGGGCGCAAGATAGAGCGCGCCGACCAGCCGACTGCCCGCGAAACGGGCGAAGCGATGGTGCCCGCCGGCGATGTCGTGATAGGCGAGCGTTTCCCCTTCCGGGCCGAACAGCGCGGCGGCAAACCCGGTCCAGTCGCGGCCGGACTGCAGCGCAATTTCGAGGCGCCAGCCGGCGGGGCAGCGGGCGAGGCTCCAATACTCGGCGTCGATGGAGGCGGGCCGTTCGGCAAGCACGGCGAAACCGAAGGCCGTGGCGGCGAACCGCTCGATCCGGCCAGCAATATTCTTGGAGGCCGGCTGGCCTGAAATCGCATCGGTGATGGGCGCGACCAGTGCATCGATACGCGCACGGGCGGAAAATTGGTCCGTCCAGTGCATCGGCACGAACACAGAGCCTTGGCGTTGGCGCACTGTCACCAGCGCGCGGACCAGCACCTCGCCATAAGCCGACGATACGCGGACGATGTCGGCATCACCGATGCCGAAGTGCTGCGCATCCCCCGGGTGAATTTCGACGAAAGGCTCGGCCATATGCTGCGACAGGCGCGGGCTCTTGCCGGTCCGCGTCATGGTGTGCCAGTGGTCGCGCACGCGCCCGGTGTTGAGCACCAGGGGATAGTCCGGGCTGGTGCGGGTTTGTGCGGTTGGGCGGATGGCAATGAAGCGTGCCTTGCGGTCGGGCGTGTAGTAGCCGCCGTTGGCGAAGAAGCGGGTGCTGGCTGAGCTATGTTCAGCTTGAACGCCACCCTCTAGTTGACGTCCAGCTTTGTCGGCACGACTGGACTCCACCTCGTTGAGGCGGCTCTGAGAGGTCGAGACTTCACCACCGACCCCACCCCGTCCCGCTTGTTTCGCTTCGCTCAACGCGCGCGCCGACCCTCCCCTCAAGGGGGAGGGTGAGGCCGGCGCTGGCCACTGGAACGGAGCAAGCACTTCATAGGCATTTCCGTCGACACCTGCATAGGTGCCGATATCGAAGTCGCGGGCGCCGCCATTCTCGAATGTCGAGAGCGCGGCGTGTTCGGCGAAGATATCGGCCGGCGACGTATGCGAAAACGCCTCGCCGAACCCCATCCGACTCGCCACTTCGCCGATGATCCACCAGTCGGGCTTCGCCTCGCCGGGCGTCGCCAAAAAAGCCCGCTGGCGCGAGATGCGGCGCTCCGAATTGGTGACGGTGCCGTCCTTCTCGCCCCATGCCGCCGCCGGCAGCCGGACATGAGCGTGGCGTACCGTGTCGGTCTCGCCCAGCACGTCCGAGACAACGACGAACGGGCAGGCCTTGATCGCCGCTTCGACGGCATAGGCATCCGGCATCGAATCGACCGGATTGGTGGCCATGATCCACAGCGCCTTGATGCGTCCGTCGGCCACCGCTTGGAACATCTCGACCGCCTTCAGGCCGGGTTTTTCGGCGACGGTTGGGGCGTTCCAGAAGCGCTGCACGCGGTCGCGGTGCTCGGAGTTTTCGATCTCCATATGGGCGGCCAGCATGTTGGCCATGCCGCCGACCTCGCGGCCGCCCATGGCGTTTGGCTGGCCGGTCACCGAAAACGGCCCGGCGCCGGGCTGGCCGATGCGGCCGGTAGCAAGATGGCAGTTGATGATGGCGTTGACCTTGTCGGTGCCCGAAGACGACTGGTTCACGCCCTGGCTGTAGACGGTGACCGTCTTCGCCGTCGCGGCAAACAGGCTGTAGAAGCGGGCCAGTTCATCCTCACCAAGGCCGGTGGCCGCGGCGATGCCGGCAAGGTCGAGCGCCGAGGCGGCGAAAAGAGCTTGCCCGAAGCCGGTCGTGTGCGCCGTGATATAGGTGCGGTCCAGTGCGTTGTGCTGGCCGAGGTAGGCGAGCAGCCCTGTGAACAAAGCAACGTCGCCATCGGGCGCGATCGCCAGATGCATGTCGGCGATATCTGATGTCATGGTGCGCCGTGGGTCGATCAGCACCACCTTCATCTCGGGCCGCTTTTCCCGGGCCGCGGCAATGCGCTGGTAGAGCACCGGATGGCACCAGGCGAGATTGGAGCCGACCAGCACGATCAGGTCGGCAAGCTCCAGATCCTCGTAACTGCCCGGTACCGTGTCGGAGCCGAAGGCGCGGCGGTGGCCGGCGACCGACGAGGCCATGCACAGGCGCGAATTGGTGTCGATATTGGCCGAGCCGACAAACCCCTTCATCAGCTTGTTGGCGACGTAATAGTCCTCGGTCAGCAACTGGCCGGAGACGTAGAAGGCGACCGCATCGGGGCCGTGCTCGGTGATGGTTTGCGAGAAGGTCGACGCGACCAGGTCGAGCGCCTCGTCCCAGTCGGTGCGGCGACCGTGGATTTCCGGATGGAGCAGCCTGCCGTCGAGGTCGATGGTCTCGGCCAGCGCCGAACCCTTCGAGCAGAGCCGGCCGAAATTGGCCGGATGGTCCGGGTCGCCGCGAACGGTTATCTCGCCGTCCGCAGCGACCTTCGCCAGCACGCCGCAGCCCACCCCGCAATAGGGGCAGGTGGTCCTCACCTCGCGCGCTTCATCAATCTCCATGGCTCAGGCTGCGCGGCTGGCGAGCGCTTCCAGCGCAATGAACAGACGCTCGCCGTCGATCCGCAGCGGAATGGTGCGCACCACGCCCTCGTCGGCGCCTAGCGCCTTGCCGGTTTCCAGCGAGATCACCCAATTGTGTAACGGACACGTCACCGCCGTGCCATGGACGATGCCTTGGCTGAGTGGCCCACCCTTGTGCGGGCAATGGTCGTCGATGGCGAAGACCTGATCGTCGGCCGTGCGGAAGACGGCTATCTTGCCTTCCGGCGTGGCAACGCAGCGCGCGCCGCGACGCGGGATGTCCGAGAGCGTGCCGATTGATACCCAGTTCATCTGTCTCATCCTTTGCGCGTGTTCTTGACCGAAAACCGGTTTCCACTTTTCGGGAACACGCGCCTACTCCGCCGCCTGCGCAAAACCGACCGAAGCCATCGGCCGGAATTCATGCTTGTCCTTGCCGGAAGCGCGTTCCGACCACGGGTCGACCTGAGCGAATTTCTGCGAAAAGACGAAGCGGTCGAAATAGGCCTTACGCTTCTCGCCATCGTCCATGATCTGGCGCTTGACCTCGGCGATGCCAACGCGCTTGGCCCATTTGTAGATGCGCTCGAGATAGCGGCCCTGCTCGCGATACATCTGCGTCAGCGCCACGATATGCTCCAGCGCCTCGTCCTCAGTCTTGACCAGGCCGAGCACCTCGGTGCCCTTGATGTCGAGACCGGCGGCACCGGCGAAATGGATCTCGTAGCCGCTATCGACGCAGATGACGCCGACATCCTTGCAGGTCGCCTCGGCGCAGTTTCGGGGACAGCCCGATACCGCCATCTTAACCTTGGCCGGGGTCCACGAGCCCCACATGAATTTCTCGATGCGGATGCCCAAGCCGGTCGAATCCTGCGTGCCGAAGCGGCACCAATCCGAGCCGACGCAGGTCTTTACCGTGCGCAGCCCCTTGGCATAGGCGTGGCCGGAGACGAAGCCGGCTTGGCCGAGATCGGCCCACACTGCCGGCAGGTCTTCTTTGCGGATGCCGAGCATGTCGATGCGCTGACCACCGGTGACCTTGACCATCGGGATATCGAACTTGTCGACGACGTCGGCGATGGCGCGCAATTCGGCGGCATTGGTGACGCCGCCCCACATGCGCGGCACCACCGAATAGGTGCCGTTCTTCTGGATGTTGGCGTGGACGCGCTCGTTGATGAAGCGGGACTGGTAGTCGTCGGCGTATTCGTCGGGCCAGTCGCAGACGAGATAATAGTTGAGCGCCGGCCGGCATTTGGCGCAGCCGCAGGAGGTCTTCCATTCCAGCTCCTGCATGACGGCCGGAATGGTCTTCAGGCTCTTGGCCTTGATCAGCCGGCGGACCTCGTCATGGCCAAGCGTGGTGCAGCCGCACATCGGCTGGACCGCCGCCGGGTTGTACTTGTCGCCGATGGTCAGCACCATCAGCTTTTCGATCAGCCCGGTGCAGGAACCGCAGGACGCCGACGCCTTGGTGTGGGCGCGCACGTCGTCGAGCGAGGTCAGGCCCTTGGCCGTGATCGCGCCGGTGATCTTTCCCTTGCATACGCCGTTGCAACCGCAGATTTCCGCATCATCCGGCAAGGCTGCAACGGCCGCCATAGGGTCCAGCGGGGCGCCTCCCTGGTAGGACTGGCCGAAGATGAGCGTGTCGCGCATTTCAGATATGTCAGTCTGCTTCTTTTTGAGGTCGTTGAACCAGGCGCCGTCCGCCGTCTCGCCATAGAGCACGGTGCCGATGATGCGGTCATCCCTAAGCACCAGGCGCTTGTAGACGCCGGCAGCGGCATCGCGCAGCACGATCTCCTGGCGGTCGTCGCCCTCGGCGAAGTCGCCGAGCGAGAACAGGTCGATGCCGGTGACCTTGAGCTTGGTCGGCGTGTCCGAATGGACGAAGGCGGCAGCCTCGTCGCCGGCCAGCTGGCTGGCAGCGACGCGCGCCATTTCGTAAAGGGGCGCGACCAACCCATAGACCTGGCCGTTGACCTCGGCGCATTCGCCGATTGCGTAGATGTCGGGGTCGTTGCTGCGCATGCCGGCGTCGACGACGATGCCGCGATTGACGGCAATGCCGGCTTCTTTTGCCAGGGCCGCGTTCGGCCTGATGCCCACCGCCATGACGACGAGCGTTGCGGGAATGACAGTGCCGTCGGCAAGTTCCACCCGCTCGACCTTGCCGTTGCCGGTGATCGTCTGGGTGTTGGCCTTGGTGATGACCTTGATGCCGCGCTGCTCGACGGCACGCTGCAGGAGATAGCCGGCGGCCGGATCGAGCTGACGCTCCATCAGCGTCGGCATGACATGCAGCACGGTGACGTCCATGCCTTGCGAATTCAAGCCCGCGGCCGCCTCGAGCCCGAGCAGGCCGCCGCCGATGACCACGGCCTTGGCCCGCGACTGGGCGGCAAGCAGCATGGCCTGGACGTCGTCGAGATCGCGATAAGTGAGCACGCCCGGCAGATCGTGGCCGGGCACCGGAATGATGAACGGCACCGAGCCCGTGGCGATGACGAGCTTGTCATAAGGCTCGGTGACGCCGTGGTCGGAGGTGACGGTCTTTGCCGTCCGGTCGATGGCGACGATCTTGTGGCCCTTGTAAAGCGTAATGCCATTGGCGATGTACCAGCCGTCGCCATGGATGATGATTTCCTCATAGGCCTTCTCGCCGGATAGAACCGGCGACAGCATGATGCGGTCGTAATTGACCCGCGGCTCGGCGTTGAAGATGGTGACCTGGTAGTGGTCCGGCGCCTGTTCGAAGAGGTGCTCCAGCATCCGCCCAGGGGCCATGCCGTTGCCGATGATGACGAGTTTCTCGGTCATGTCCTGATCCACTCCGGTCTCACTCAGCCGCGTAGGAAAGGCCTGAAGCTTCGGCAGACGCCGTGCGCTCCATCCGCCGGATGGAAAAATGCATCCAGGCAAAGCAGGTGGCGACGATGACGAAGAGCAGCATGAAGCAGCTCGACCAGACGCCGGTGAGGTCGTTGAGCGCGCCGAAGGCGATTGGCAGGATAAAGCCGCCGAGCCCGCCAATCATGCCGACAACGCCGCCGACCGCGCCGACACTCTGCGGATAGTAAGCCGGGATGTGCTTGTAGACGGCGGCCTTGCCAAGGCTCATGAAGAAGCCGAGCACACAGGCAACGGCTATGAAGGCGAGCGGGCCGATCTCGAAATGGAAGGTGATCGGCCCGCTGATACCGCGCACGACGTAGTCTGCCGAGGGGAGAGACAGAACGAGAGTCGCGACGGCACTGACAGCGAAGGTCCAGTAGAGCACGGTGCGGGCGCCGATCCGGTCGGAAAGCACGCCGCCATAGGCGCGGAAAATACTTGCCGGAATTGAATAGGCCGCGCCGATCATGCCGGCGGTCGCAAGCCCGAAGCCGTAGACGCCGATCAGGTAGCGGGGCAGCCACAGCGACAGCGCCACGAATGCACCGAAGGCGAAGAAATAATAGAAGGCAAAACGCCAGACCTGCAGGTTCTTGAGCGGCGCGAATTCCTGCAAGAAGCTTCTCGCGGGTGCAGCCTTGCCGTCGCGGCGCTCGCGGATGACCGGATCGTCGCCGGTCGTGAACCAGAAGACGGCGGCCATGACGACGAGTGCTGCCGCCCAGATCAGCGCGACCGACTGCCAGCCCCAGGAGAGAAGCACGAACGGTGCCAGGAACTTGGTGACCGCGGCGCCGACATTGCCGACACCGAAAATGCCAAGCGCCGTACCCTGCTTGCCGGCCGGGAAGAAGCGCGAGACATAGGCGACACCGACGGCGAAGGAACCGCCGGCGAGCCCAACGCCTAGCGCAGCGACCAGCATCTGCCCGTAGGTGTGCGCAAAAGCGAGCAGGAAGGTCGCGACCGCCGCCGCAAGCATGGTCGCGGTGTATACCAGCCGTCCGCCAAAACGGTCGGTCCAGACACCGAGCACCATACGCACGAGCGAGCCGGTGAGGATCGGCGTGCCGACGAGCAGGCCGAACTCCGTCTCGTTCAGCCCCAGCTCCTGCTTTATGCGCACGCCGATGATTGAAAAGATCGTCCACACCGCGAAGCAGACGGTGAAGGCGATGGTGGACATCACAAGCGCCTGCCGGGGAGCACTGTCCTGGCTGGGCGCGGCTGGGAGATTTGCGGTCATTTTCTGGCTCCGGTTTGCGGCGTGGGAGTCACCGCCCTTGTCTGTTCGTTCGCGACTGTCAGCGGCGCGGCATCGGCGAACTGGTTGAAACCGATCTTTGCGCCGTCACTTCGAGACCCTTGCCGTCAGTCTTGGCGCCAGCGGGAAAGAGAAGGAGCGCGGCGGTGAACAGCGCCGCCGTCAGCGCGCTGCTGGCCAGAAAATCGCGGCGTGTGAAGTCCGCGAGGGACGCGCCAGTTCCGATCCGTTTCGTCATCGTCGTCTCCGGTTGGGCGCCGCTTGGGACCAGCGCCGTCGATTGCGTCAAAACAAAAAAGCCGCCGGCCAGGTCTTCGCGTCCGGGGTTCCGGGAGCGCGTGTGGACCTGAGCGGCAGCTTTGCCTGGGGCGCCCGCCATTGGACGCCATGTCACTTGGCCCTTGCGGACCTACATTCTGAAAAGCAGGAAGCGTGCCAATTCGACAGCGCTCTGAATTATCGAATGAAATCAATGTTAACCGCAGCCGCGCGACTTTTGACCAAGCCCGGCAGCGGATCAAAGATTAGTCAGAATGCCTTGCACAGCAGCATAATATTTGTGCAATGCGGTAGACTGCCAATTGCCGATGCAGATTGCCAATTGCCGATGATGACGAGTTTTCCGGTTATGGCCTTACTCCGCAGCTTCGACGAAGCGGTGGCGTTCGTAGAGGAACTTCAGCACCGCCTCGCGGCAACGCAGGAAGGTGCGGTCGGAGGAAAGCTCGATGCGCCGGCGCGGCCGGGCGAGCGGCACGGCAAGCACCTCGCCGATGGTCGCTGCCGGACCGTTGGTCATCATGACGATGCGGTCGGAGAGCAGCACCGCCTCATCGACATCATGGGTGATCATGATCGTCGTCGAGCCAAGCCTGGAATGGATGTCCATCACCGCATCCTGCAGATGCGCACGGGTCAGCGCGTCGAGCGCGCCGAACGGCTCGTCGAGCAAAAGAATCTTCGGCTCCATGGCGAGCGCGCGCGCAATGCCGACACGCTGCTTCATGCCGCCGGAAATCTCGGCCGGGCGCTTGTCCCTGGCATGCGCCATCTGCACGAGATCGAGATTGCGCATGATCCAGTCATGCCGTTCGGCCCGGCTCTTTGTGCCGCCGAAGACCTTGGATACCGCGAGGTTGATGTTCTCGTAGACGGTGAGCCAGGGCAGCAGCGAGTGATTCTGGAAGACCACGGCGCGTTCCGAGCCGGGACTATCGACCTCCTTGTCTTCGAGCAGGACGGCGCCGGCCGAGACCTTGGTCAGCCCGGCGATCAGGTTGAGCAAGGTCGACTTGCCGCAGCCGGAATGGCCGATGATGGAGACGAATTCACCCTTGTCGATGGTCAGCCGGATGTCCTTCAGGACGTCGCTGACATGGCCGCCACGGGCGAAGGATTTGTCGATGTGGTCGAGCTTCAGATAGGCCGTCATGGCGCTTTCCTCACTTTGCCGTTGTGCCGCGGGTGACGAAGGCGCCGACTGCCGCGACCAGGCGGTCGAGGCAAAAGCCGGTGACGCCGATATACGCGAGCGCGACGATGATGTCGGGCAGCCGCGACGAGTTCCACGCGTCCCATATGAAGAAGCCGATGCCGACGCCGCCGGTCAGCATTTCGGCGGCGACGATGGCGAGCCACGACAGCCCGATGCCGATCCGCAAGCCGGTGAAGATGTAAGGCGCGGCTGCCGGCACCATGATCTTTACGAAAAATTCGAACTGGTTCAGCCGGAGAATGCGGGCGACGTTGCGATAATCCTCGGGGATGTTGCGGACACCGACGGCGGTGTTGATGATCACCGGCCAGATCGAGGTGATGAAGATGACGAAGATCGCCGATGGGCTGGAATCGCGGAACGCGGCCAGCGACAGCGGCAGCCAGGCGAGCGGCGGCACGGTGCGCAGGATCTGGAACACCGGATCGAGGCCGCGCATGGCCCAGATCGACTGGCCGACCAGCGCGCCGAGCGCCACCCCGACGATTGCCGCCAGACCGAAGCCGATGGCAACGCGCTGCAGCGAGATCAGCACCCGCCAGGCGAGCCCGATATCCTGCGGGCCATTGTCGAAAAATGGGTGCGCGATCAGGTCATAGGCCTCGTTCCATACTTGGCTTGGGGGCGGCAGGCTGGCGGTCGGCGACGAACAGGCGACCTGCCAGATGACGAGCATGATGGCGATAACGATGACCGGTGGCACCAGCGTGCTGGCCAGCTTGCCGGCGATCGCGGCCGGGTCGAAGCGACGCCGCGCCTTGGCGGTGAAGGCGAGGATTTCGGCGGGCTTCGCCGGCGCGGGGAACGGCTTCACCTTGCGGTCCTCGATGGCTTGGATAGACATTTCTCGAAAACTCCTTGGCGGCACGTGCACAACCGGCGGCGTTGCCAACGCCTGTCGCGCATCTATGTCGGGCTCAGGCCGACGCCTTGATCTTCAGGCTGTCGAGATAGGCGGACGGGTTCTCCGGATCGAAGACCTTGCCGTCGAAGAAGGTCTCGGTGCCGCGCGATGACGAGGCCGGGATATCGGCCGCAGCGACGCCAAGATCCTTGGCCGCCTCGCGCCACAGATCCTCGCGATTGACCTGGGCGACCAGCGCCTTGATGTCGGTGGTCGGCGCGAACTTGCCCCAGCGGATGTTTTCGGCGAGGAACCAGCTGTCGTGGCTCTTGAAGGGATAGGACACGCCGCCCTTCCAGAACTTCATGTAGAGATCGGTGCCGGTGGCGACGCGGCCATTGCCGTAGTTGATGTCGCCCTTGAGGCGGCCGATAATGTCGACTGCCGGCACGTTCATCCACTGCCGCTTGCCGATGATGGCGGCCATCTCGTCCTTGTTTTCCTTGGCCTCGCACCATTGCTGGGCTTCCATGACGGCCATCAGGATCGCCTTGGTGGCGTTCGGGTACTTGTCGATGAATTCGGCGCGCAGGCCGAGCGCCTTTTCCGGATGGCCCTTCCATAGCTCGCCAGTGGTGGCGGCGGTGAAGCCGACGCCCTGGTGGACGAGCTGCTCGTTCCACGGCTCGCCGACACAGAACACGTCCATGTTGCCGACCTTCATATTGGCGACCATCTGCGGCGGCGGCACGACGATGGTCGAGACGTCCTTGTCGGGATCGATGCCGCCGGCGGCCAGCCAGTAGCGCAGCCAAAGATCGTGCGTGCCGCCCGGGAAGGTCATGGCGGCCTTCACCTCCTTGCCTGCGGCCTTCTTCGCAGCGAAGGCGTCCTTCAACTTGGAGGCGTCGAGGTCGACGCCGGTGCCGGCATATTCCTGGGCGACGGAAATGCCCTGGCAGTCGTAGTTGAGCCGCGCCACGATCGCCATCGGCAGCGGCTGCTTGTTTTGCGTCACCTTGCCAGTGTGCATCAGATAAGGCATCGGGGTCAGGATATGGGCGCCGTCAATGCCGTTGGCCTCGCCGCCGAGCACCAGATTGTCGCGCGTCGCGCCCCACGAGGCCTGCTTGAGCACCTCGACATCGGGCATGCCGAATTTCTCGAACAGGCCTTTCTCCTTGGCGATCATCAACGGTGCTGCATCGGTCAGCGCAATGAAGCCGAGCTTAGCGCCGGTGACTTCCGGCGCGGCCGCCGCGGCGTAGGCGCCGGAGGGCAGCAGCGCACGCGCCGCCGCCAGCGTTGTCGCGGTGGCAGCGCTGATCCTCAGGAAATCGCGGCGGCTGATCGCCGTTTGGGCGGAATGGCTCTTAATGCGTTTCGTCATCGTCGTCTCCGGTTGGGCACTGCTTGGGATCAGCGCCGTCGATTGCGTGTTCGGTCAAAACAAAAAGCCGCCGGCCAGGCCGCGCGCGTCCGTCCATCCGGGATCGCGTGTTGACCTGAGCGGCAGCTTTGCCTGTAGCGCCCGCCATTGGACGCCTATTCCGTGACCCGAGAAGAGTCTGCCTATTGCAAAGCAGGAACCGTGCCAGTTTCTGAATGGATGACAAACATCAATGAGATCAATGACATGCCACAATCGTCGGCGCGCCGGCCCGCTGGGCGAGCAAGCCAAAGATTGTTCATTAGCGCAGTTGCACGCACATTTTTTGTGCAGTGCACAAGAATGGCGCGGAAATAATCAGGCTTCGGCGCGCGCCAATTTCTGGCCGGCAATGTAGGCGTCGATCTCGTCGGGATCGAAGATCTGGCCATCGAAGAAACCGTCGGGTCCGAGCACCAGGCTTGCCCCCGCCGAACCGACCGGAGTCGCGGCCTTCAGCGCGCCCTCGACCTTGGCATTGGCACCGGGAAGCGCCACGCCAAGCGGCTTCAACGCCGAGCGGTAGAGATCGGGGCGGTAGCAGTCGCGGGCAATAGCGAGGTTTTCCGGCGTGTGCGCGACATGCCCCCAGCGCACCATCTGCGTATAGAACCACAGCGCATGACTCTTCCACGGGAAGTTCGCCGCCTTGTTGAAGGGCAGAAAGAAGTCGCCGACGCTCAGTTCGGCGCCGCCGCCGAGCGCAAGATGTCCGCTGAGGATCGGCATCTGCAGCGCCGGCGCAAGCCCGAGGAAGGCCGGCTGCGCCATCAAGGCCGCGAGTTCGCCGCGGTTTGCCGGATCCTGGCACCAGCGCGCCGCGTGATGAAGCGCGCGTAGCAGGGCCGAAAGTGCGGCCGGCTGTTTTTCCGCCCACGCCTTGCGCACGCCGACGACTTTCTCCGGGCTGGTCTTCCAGATGGCCGCCTTGACCGTGGCGATGTGGCCGGTGCCGGCGACGACGGAGGCGCTGTTCCAGGGTTCGCCGACGCAGTAGCCGTCGATCCTGCCGGCGGCGAGCGCGTCCGCCATAAAGGGCGGCGGCACGATGACGATTTCGATTTCACGCGACGGGTCGATGCCGCAGGCCGCGAGCCAGTAGCGCAGTTCGTAATTGTGCCCGGAATGCGGATGGACGACGGCGAAGCGCAGCGGATCGCGGCCGGCGTTCGCCCGTTCGCGGATCAATGCTCCCAAGGCCTTGCCGGCCCGCGCCGGATCAAGGTCGGGTCGGGCGCCGTGCGCGGCCATGCCCACCCAGACCGCGTTCGAAACCGTCACGCAGTTGCCGCCGAGGCCGAGCGAGAACGGCACGACCGTATCGGAGGCGAGCGGCGTCAGCCCCAGATTGCAGGCGATCGGCATCGGTCCCAGCATATGCGCCAGATCGAAATGGCCGATGGCGATGCGGTCGCGGATGTTGGCCCAGGACGTTTCCCGGTTGAGCGTCAGGTCGATGCCTTCACGCAGGGCGAAGCCGATTTCCTTCGCTGCGACAAGGACAGCGCTGTCGAAGAGCGGCATGAAGCCAGCATTGATCCGGTGCTCAGCGGCCATCGTCAACTCTCCTCGGGATCCAGAAGGCCTGCCGCCGTCACCAGGCTCTGCGCGATTTCGCCGATCTTCCGGTTCTGGTTCATGGCGGTCTTGCGCAGCAGCGTGTAGGCCGCGTCCTCCGACAGGCCGCGCGACTTCATCAGGATGCCCTTGGCGCGATCGATCACCTTGCGGCTCTCCAACTCGCTGCGGGCTTCTTCCAGTTCGCGCGCCATGCGCGAGAACGCATTGAAGCGGCTGATCGCCATGTCGAGGATCGGCTTGACCCGCTCCTGACGCAGGCCGTCGACGACGTAGGCGGAGACTCCCGCTTCCACCGCGGCTTCGATCGAGGCCTGGTCCGAGCGGTCGACGAACATGGCGATCGGCCGCTTCACCACGCGCGAGAGCTGGAACATGTTTTCGAGCATATCGCGGTTGGGATTTTCGAGATCGATGACGATCACGTCGGGTTCGATCTCGGCGATCCGTCGCGCTATGCCGGCGACGTCATGGATGACCGTGACCTGCTGATGCCCAGCCTCCCGCAGTCCTGCTTCGATTATGGAAGCGCGGATGTGGTTTTCATCGATCACCAGGACAGTGAGGGATTTGCGGATCATGCCGCATTTTGCGCAGGCGACGCGATTGTGCAATGCGGCATGGCGAGATTCACGGAAACAAAGCCGGCGTCCACGCGCCGCCCGAGGAATTGGAAGCGACGGCCGCCGCGACGAACTTGACGCCGCGGGCGCCGTCGATGACGTCGGGCACTTGGGCAGCACGTGCCGGATCGATCGCGACGCCCGAGCGGTGGGCGCGAATGATGTCGGCGGCGTCGCAATAGAGATTGGCGAAGGCCTCGATATAGCCTTCCGGGTGGGCTGCCGGCATGCGCGACACGCGCCGGCTTTCCGCGGATGCGCCATGGCCGCCGCGCACCAGCGTGCGCGTTTCCTCGCCATAGGGTGAAAAGCGCAACTCTTCCGGCCGCGTGCCGGACCATTCGAGCCCGGCCTTGTCGCCATAGATGCGGACGCAGAGGTCGTTGTAGTGGCCGGGCGAGGTTTGGCTTGCCAAGATCGTGCCGCGCGCGCCGCCCGACCAGCGAACAAGCACATGGGCGTTGTCATCGAGCCGGCGTCCGGGCACGGCGGTGAAGAGATCGGCCGAAACTTCCTCGGCCTGGCATCCCGAGATAAAGCTCGCCAGGTTGAACGCGTGCACGCCGATATCGGCGAGCACAGCCGACTGCCCGGCGCGTGCCGGATCGGTGCGCCATTCGGCCTGCTTCTGCCCTTCCGCGTCGATCGGCAAGGTCAGCCAGTCCTGGATATAGGCGGCATGCACGGAGACGATCCGCCCGAGTTCGCCGGCCGCCACCATTTCGCGCGCCTGCCGGACCATGGCGTAGCCGGTGTTGTTAAGCGTGACGATGAATTTGCGGTTTTTGGCGCGCGCCAGGCTCACCAGCGCCTCGGCGTCGGCCAGCGTCGTCGACAGCGGCTTGTCGCAGATGACGTCGATGCCGGCGTCGAGGAAGGCGGTCGCGATCGGCGCGTGCAGATAATTTGGCGTGACGATGACGACGGCTTCGATGCCGTCGGGACGGGCGCCTTCCGCGCGCGCCATCTCCCGGTAGTCGGCATAGCTGCGCTCAGGCGCGATGCCGATCTCGGCAGCGGACGCGGCCGCGTTTTCGGGATCCGAGGACAGCGCGCCGGCAACCAGCGCGATCTGGTCGTCGAGGCGCATGGCCAGCCGGTGCACGGCACCGATGAAAGCGTTGCGGCCGCCACCCACCATGCCGACCCGCAAGCGTTGGCGTGTCGACCCGTCGGCAATTGCGTAGACCATGAGTTGAGAACTCCCTCCCGTGGAAACGGTCTTTTTTGCGGGGTGCGCCGGCCCATAGGAACCCGTCACCGTTTTCGAACATTATTTCCAATTTTCGTTTTGTAAAACGATCATGGCGGGCTAGCGTGAAAACGATTTGAACTGGAGGAGGTTCGGATGACGAAGCAGCGCATGGTCGCAATCGCCTTCCCGTTCGTACCATGAGCGGAGCACGCAGCTCACCGGGTCGTGCTGAGATCGTCGGCCGCAACGAGACCATGGCGAAGAAACAGGGCCGCTCGCTTGCCGCGCTCGGCTACACCAAGCCGCAGACCTATGAGGAATTGCGTGCCGTGCTTTCGGCCGGCACGGTGCATTTCCCGAAGCGCCTGCGCCAGGTCGCCATCTTCCTGTGGCAGCATCCGAGCGACGTCGCGCTCGGCACGATCGTTCAGGTCGCCGAGCAGGCCGGTGTGCAGCCTTCGACCTTGGTGCGTTTCGCGCAGATCTTCGGCTATGCCGGCTTCTCCGACTTCCAGGGCCTGTTCAAGGACCATGTCAAAGCATCCTGGCCCGAGGGACGGGCGCGCGACGGGCAGGAGCGGGCAGCGGCTGAGCCCAACGCCAATCTGCATTTTCTCAACGGCATGGTCGGCGCCTCGCAGGCCTCGCTCGGCCGCATCGACAATGGCTTCGACGTCGAGAGTTTCGAAAAGATGGTCGACCTTTTGGCTTCGGCCGACCTGATCTATGTGATCGGCAGCAAGCGGGCCTTCCCCGTCACCACCTATCTGTCGCTCACTTTGTCGCAGCAGGGCGTGCGCAATGTGCTGGTCGACAATGTCGGCTCGACCGCCTTGGACCAGGTCGGCTGCATCGGCGAGCGCGATGCTGTGCTGGCGGTGTCGTTCAGCCCCTACAACTCGATCACCCCCGATCTTGTCGCCGTGGCGCATGAGCGGAAGGCGGACATCGTCACCATCACTGACAGCACGTTCAGCCCGCTGGTCGAGCTGTCGGACACCTGGCTGGAGGTGGTTGAGTCAGATTTTGCCGGCTTCCGCTCGCTTGCCGCGTCGCTGGCGGTCGGCATGGCGCTCGTCCACGGCGTCGTCGCGCGCCGCACGGGCGATTGACTATCGGGAATTGGCATTTCATATTCGGAAAAATAGAAACTTTGTTCCGGGAGGAGGAATGGAGATTCGGCTCGACGGCAAGGTGGTGCTGGTCACCGGCGCGACGCAAGGCATCGGCCGGGCGATCGCCGAGACGCTGGCGCGTTCCGGTGGCGGCGGCCTGCTGGTCACCGGCCGCGAGCCGGTGCGCGGCAACGAAGTGGCGGCGTCGCTCTCCGGCATGGGCACGCCGGCGGCCTTCATCGCCGCCGATCTGGCCGACGCCACGGCGCCGGCGCGACTGGTCGAAGAATGCGTCAGCCGTTTCGGCCGCATCGACGCGCTGGTCAATGCCGCCGGCCTGACGGACCGGGCCTCGTTCCTCGACGCAAGCCTCGACGACTGGGCGGCTCTCTTTGCGGTCAACGCCCGCGCCCCGTTCTTCCTGATGCAGGCGGCAATCGCGCAGATGCGCAAGCAAGGTGAGGGCGGCGCCATCGTCAACATCCTGTCGATCAACGCGCATTGCGGCTCGCCCGAACTCGCCGTCTATTCCGCCACCAAGGGCGCGCTGGCGACACTGACCCGCAACGCCGCCAACGCACACCGCTTCGACCGCATCCGTGTCAACGGCATCAATGTCGGCTGGACCGACACGCCGGCCGAACGCGTCATGCAGGCTGCGACGCTGGGGCACGGTCCAGGCTGGATCGACGCGGCCAACGCCTCGCAGCCTTTCGGCCGGCTGTTGGCGGCGGAAGAAGTGGCGAACTTTGCCGTGTTCCTGCTCTCCGACGCCGCAGGGCCGATGACCGGCGCGCTGATCGACCAGGAGCAGTGGGTCGTCGGGGCGAACCGGTGAAGGCTGGTTCCGCATCGCACGAGACGCTCGGCCCGGCACTGCTTAGCCGGCTCCCTTCCGCCGTCCAAAAACCGTCCTACGACCGGACAGCACTCACCCCAGGCATGGCGCATATCGGCGTCGGCGCCTTCCATCGCTGCCATCAGGCCGAATACACCGACGATCTCTTGTCGCACCGTTTCGATCGCTGGGGCGTGGTCGGTCTCAACATCCGCCCGCCAAACCTGTCGGAGACGCTGGGCCGGCAAGGCGGGCTGTACACGCGCCTGATCCGCGAGGACGACAAGGTCGAAGCGCGCGTCATCGGCAGCATCGTCTCGGTGGTCGACAGCCAGGAAAGTTCGGCCCCCGCGCTCGACGTACTGGCCTCCGCCGGCATCGAGATGGTCACGCTGACGGTCACCGAGAAAGGCTATTGCCACATTCCGTCCAATGGCGAGCTGGATGTGGCTCACCCGGACATCGTCCACGACCTCGTCAATCGGCAAACGCCGCGCAGCGTGCCGGGCATTCTGGCGCGGGCGCTCGAACTGCGCATGGCCTCGCATGGACGGCCGGTGACGCTGCTCTCCTGCGACAACATCCCGACCAACGGCGTCATCCTGGCGAACGTCGTGCAGGCTATCGCAGCACGGCGCGGCGATGGCCTGGCGGACTGGATCGCCGCCAACGTCGCCTTCCCGTCGGCCATGGTCGACCGCATCGCGCCCGCGACGTCTGAAGCCGACATCGAGACGGTCGAGCAGCGTTTCGGCTACCGCGATGCCGCCGTCGTGGTCGGCGAGCCGTTCCGGCAATGGGTGATCGAGCAAAAGTTCGCCGGCAGGGTGCCGCGCTGGGATCTGGTCGGCGCAAGCTTCGTCGACGACGTCACGCCCTTCGAGCATCTCAAGATGCGGGTGCTCAACGGCGCCCAGACGACGCTTGCTACTCTCGGCGTGCTGGCCGGCCACGAGCACACGTCGGACGCCATCGCCGATCCGTTGCTCGGGACTTTCGTTCGCCGCATGCTGGTGGAGGAGACGCTGCCGACCCTGGCGCCGGTGCCCGGTGTGTCGCCACAGGCCTATGTCGAGCAGAGCCTCGGCCGGCTCAGAAATACGGCAATCCGTCATCGCAATCACCAGATCGCCACCGATGGCTCGCAGAAGATCGTGCAGCGCCTGCTCAACCCGATCCGCGAGCGTTTGCGGCGGGGTGAAAGCATCGCCCTATTGTCGATTCCGGTCGCCGGCTGGATGGCCTATCTGATTAAGGCCTCGGCGAGGTTCGGCAGAAGCTGGGAAGTATCGGACCCTTACGCCGATAAGGTCGCTCAAATTGCCGACGCGGTCGGCGCCGATGCAAAAGCCCTAGCGGACGGCATTCTCGCCATCGACACCATCTTCGACCCCGGCCTCGCCGCGAACGAGAATTTCCGCACAACCATTGTCACCGCGCTCGACGGCCTGCTGTCGAACGACCCGATGGGCTTTGTCGGCCATGCCTGCGCATTGCCGGCGTCCGCGCGGTTGAAGCAGCCGGCACAATCGGCATAGTGGGAGAAGGGAGGCAGGATGAAGCTAGGACTGCTCACCGCACCGTTTGCGGACACCGCCCTCGGCGAGGTTGCCGACTGGGCAAGCTCGGCCGGTTTCGAGGCGCTGGAGATCGCCTGCTGGCCGAAATTCTCGGGCGCCGCCCGGCGCTATGCCGGCACCAGCCATATCGACGCCGCTTCGACTTCGGCCTCGCAGGCCAGGGAAATCGCGGCAGGACTGGCGGAGAAGAACCTGTCGATCTCCGGCCTCGGCTACTACCCCAATCCGCTGCATCCCGACGCCGGGCACCGCAACACCGTCATCGATCATTTGAAGAATGTGATCGTGCTGGCGAGCCATATGGGCGTGCCGGTGGTCAACACTTTCTGCGGCGGCGATGCTTCAAAAACCATCGACGCCAACTGGGAAGAGGCGCTCAAAGTGTGGCCCGCCATCATCGCCCACGCGCGCGACAACGGCGTCAAGCTGGCCTTCGAGAACTGCCCGATGATCTTCAGCTACGACGAGTGGCCGGGCGGGCACAACATCGCCTATTCGCCCTATATCTGGCGCCGCATTCTCGAGGCCTGGGGCGGCGATGTCGGCATGAATTTCGACCCGTCGCATCTGGTCTGGCAGATGATCGACCAGGCGCGCTTTGTCCGAGAATTCGGCCCGCATATGCTGCATGCGCATGCCAAGGACCTGATGATCGACCGCGACGGCCTTTATGAGCGCGGCATCCTTTCGGCCGGCATAGGCTGGCAGGTGCCGCGTATGCCGGGGCTCGGCGATGTCGATTGGAATATCATCTTTTCCGGGCTCTACCGGGCCGGATATGACGGGCCTGTCATCATCGAGCATGAGGACCGGCGCTTTGAAGGGAGCGACGACAACGTCAAGCGAGGCTTTCTGCTGGCCCGCGACGTGCTGCGCCCCTTTGTGAAATGACGCCCCTTCTGATGACCAGAAACGATTTTCGAACTGAACCTAAAGTCAATGTGGAGGAAGACTTACATGCGTAACAAGAAATATCTGGCAATGGTTCCGGTGCTTGCCGGCGCGGCTTTCATGGCCGCGGTGGGCGTCTCGTCCGCCGAAGGCAAATACACGATCGGCATTTCCAACACCGTGCAAGGCAATGGTTGGCGCGAAGAGATGATCTGCGCGATCAAGGCACAGGCGCTTGCCTCCGGCGAGGTGACCAAGCTGAACATCGCCCATCGCAACACCGACGCGGCAGGCCAGCTCGAGGACATCCGCAACCTGATCAGCGCCAAGGTCAACGCCATCGTCGTCAACCCGGCCGATCCGGCCGGCATCAAGGCGGCCCTGGAGGAGGCCACCAAGGCCGGCATCGTCGTCGTCGCCGTCGATCAGGCGGTCACCGAGCCGTCGGCCTACATCATCTCCAACAACCAGGAGCAATACGCCTATCTCGGCGCCAAGTGGCTGTTCGGACAGATGGGCGGCAAGGGCGATGTCGTCTATATGCGCGGCGCTGCCGGCGCCTCCGCCGACAGCGACCGCGACAAGGGTTTTAAGAAGGCGCTGGCCGAATTTCCGGATGTGAAGGTCGTGCACGAGGTCTTCACCGGCTGGCAGCAGGACCAGGGCAAGCAGCAGATCCTCGACTTCATCGCCACCGGAACGCCGTTCAACGGCATCTGGACCTCCGGCATCGACAATGTGATCGTCGATGCGCTGGTCGAGTCGCAGACGCCGCTGGTGCCGGTGGTCGGTGCCGACAATGCCGGCTTCGTCGGCCAGCTGAACTCGGTCAAGGGCCTTGTCGGTGCAGCCGTGACTAACCCGGGCTCGATCGGCGGCGCCGGCGTGACGCTCGCTCTGCAGATCCTCGACGGCAAGAAGCCGGCGGAGCAGACCGTGCTGGTCGAGCCGCAGCTCTGGGAAAATGCCACCGAAGAGGGCAAGGCCAAGCTCAAGGGAGCCGCCGATCCGTCGCTCAGCCCGGAATGGCCGGTCTCGATCTCGATCCCGGAATGGACCACCTACAGCAAGGACCAGATCGTCGCCTGCAAGGGTCCGGGCGAATAATCGGGCTTTCGCTGCAGACCATGACCGTTTCCCACTTGTGCGGAGACGGCCAATTGTCGAAGTCGGCGCCGCCCCTCATCGCCCTGCCGGGCACTTCTCCCCGTATAGTGACGGGGAGAAGGGGGGCTGGCCGCAACTTCGGCGCCCTTCCTGCGACGGTGACGATTGGCGAAACCGGCGATCACAGCCCCCCTCTCCCCGTCTCTATGCGGGGAGAGGAGCCGGCAGGCAGGTGAGGGGCGGCGCCAGCGCGGAATGATTTGAGCCACATGAATCGAGAACCACGCAGTTTGACCACCAATCCCCTCCTGGACGCCACCGGCGTCGTGAAGAATTACGGCGCCGTGGCGGCGCTGCGCAATGCCTCGCTGTCGGTCCTGCCCGGCGAGGTTCACGCGCTGATGGGCGCCAATGGCGCCGGCAAGTCGACGCTGGTCAAGATCCTGACCGGCGCCATCCGCGCCGATGCCGGCCGTATCCTGATCCGCGGCGAGACGCGCGACGTGCGCTCGCCCGCCGATGCGCGCCGCACCGGGCTGCTTCCGGTCTATCAGGAGCCGTCGCTCATCCCCGATCTCGACGTTGCCTCCAACCTTCGCCTGACCGGCACGCCGGTCGAGCCGTTCCGGGCCTGGGTGCGCGAGCTCGGCATTCCCGACCTCGACATACGCGACACCGCGCGCGACATCCCGCTTGCCGTGCTGCGGGTGCTCGATCTGGCGCGCGCACTTGCCGTCGAGCCCGACGTGCTGCTGCTCGACGAGATGACCGCTGCTTTGCCGGCTAACCTTGCCGAACGCGTGCTCGAGGTCGTCCGCCGCCAAGGCGACAGCGGCCGCTCGGTGATCTTCATTTCGCACCGCTTCGTCGAGATATCGGCACTTTGCGACCGCGCCACGGTGCTGCGCGACGGCGAGACTGTCGGCGTCGTCGATATCGTGCCGGGCGTCGAGGAGCAGATCGTCGAGCTGATGCTCGGCGCCAGGATCGAAAAGAGCCGCGTCGCGGCGCGTCAGGCGAACCAGGCCGCTTCGCCGGCAGCCAGCCGGCCGCGCCTTGGCGTCCGCAACCTTCGTGTCGGCACCAAGCTCAACGACGTGTCGTTCGATCTCAGGAATGGCGAGGTCGCGGGCGTTGTCGCGCTGGAGGGCCAAGGCCAGGACGAGCTTTTCGCAGCACTTGCCGGCTCCATCCGCCCCTCCGGCGGGACGATCGAAGTGGACGGGCAGCCAGTCAAGTTCGCGCATCCGGCGGATGCCATCGGCGCCGGCCTCGCCTATGTGCCCGGCGACCGGGCCGAGGCGTTGGCGATGCAGCGCTCGGTGCGCGAAAACATCGCGCTGCCCTTCAGCGCCGCCTTGCGCAATTGGGGGCCAATCAACATGCGGCAGGAGCGCTCCAGGGTGGTCAAGGCGATCGAGCGGCTGCAGATCGATACGCGCGCCCAGCGGGAGGTGCAGCGGCTGTCCGGCGGCAACCAGCAGAAGGTGACGATCGCCCGCTGGATCGCCGCCGAAGCACGAACCATCCTGTGCTTCGATCCGACGCGCGGCATCGATGTCGGCACCAAGCAGGAGATCTACAAGCTGCTACGCGAGCTCGCAGACCAGGGCAAGTCGGTGCTGTTCTACACATCCGAGCTCGAAGAAGTGCAGCGCGTCTGCGACCGTGTCATCGTCATTTTTGGCGGACGCGTCGTCGATGTCTTCGCAGCCGAGCTCGCCGACGAGCCGGCGCTGATGCGCGCCGCCTATGGCCTGCCGCGCGACGCCAAGCAGGATGTCGGCATCCTCGCCGATGTCCGTTCTAGCCCGGCGGTGACGCCTTGATCCGCTTCATCCGCCACCAGGGCTGGGTTGCCGGCCTGCTCGCCCTGTTCGTCTTGCTGTTCGTGATCACCAAGCTCATACAGCCGGGCTACGGCAGCGGCGATTTCGGCTCGCTGGTGCGCGCGGTGTTGCCCTACGCCTTCGCCGTCGCGGCCCAGACCGTGGTCGTCATCGCCGGCGGCATTGACCTTTCGGTCGGCGCCATGATGGCGCTGACCAGCGTCACCGCCGCTTCGATGATGGACGGCGCCAGCGAGGAATATGCGCTGTTCGTCGTGCCGTTCGTGCTGGCCATGGGGCTGGTGCTGGGCGCCGTCAACGGAATGCTGATCGTCGTCACCCGGGTGCCCGACATCGTCGTCACGCTGGCCACCCTCTTCGTCCTGCAGGGTGCTGCCTTGCTCGTCCTCCAGGCACCGGGCGGCGCTGTCGCCGAATGGCTACGGGCGGCCATCGTCGGCACGGTCCCGATTCCGGCATTGCCTGAGATCTCTGCCTGGATACCGAAAGCGCTGGTCCTCCTTGTCGTTTGCCTGTGCATCATCTGGATACCGCTCAGGCGCTCGAAGCTCGGCCTGTCCATCTATGCCATCGGCAGCAGCGAACTCGCGGCTTTTCGCAGCGGCGTAGCCGTCGCGCGCACCAGGATCATCGCCTACGCCCTGTCGGGGCTTTTCGCCGCCATGGGCGGGCTGGCACTGACCATGAGCACCGGCATAGGCGCTCCCATCCCCGGTCCCTATCTGCTCGCCAGCGTCGCGGCGGTGGTGCTCGGCGGCGTCGCCCTCGGCGGCGGCAAGGGCGGAATGCTCGGCCCGATCGTTGCCGTCTTCGTGCTGCGCCTGGTGCGCACCGACCTGACGCTCATGGCAATCGACCCCAACGTCACCGCGATCGTCGAGGGCGCCATCATGGTCGCCGTCGTCATGTTCGGAGCCTTCATCATCATGCGGAGCCGCGCATCATGAGCAGCAGTGCAACGATGACCCCGCAAGTTTCCTTCGGCCGCCGCGTCAAGCGCTTCATGGGCGACCGGCCGCTGATCCCGCTGATCATCCTGTTGATTTTGCTGGTCGTGGTTCTGCAAATCCTGCGCCCCGGCATCGTCAACGAGCGCTGGCTCGCCAACACCGTCAAGTTTGCCATACCGCTGGCGATCCTTGCCGGCTGCCAGACCATGACGATGCTGACCGGCGGCATCGATCTTTCCGTCGGAACCGTGGCGACGATGAGCGCCTTCATCATGGCGACGCAGGTCGTCAATCATGACCCGGCGGTGGCTATTCTGATCGCGCTGGTGCCGGCGGTGCTGATCGGTTTCGTCAACGGCATCGGCGTCGGCGTCTTTCGCGTGCACCCGCTGATCATGACGCTCGGCACCAGCCTGATCGGCACCGGCTGCCTGCAGGTCTATCAGCGCACCGTGATCGCCTCCGGCGCCAAGATCCCGCCCTTCCTGGCCTGGCTCGGCACCGGCCTGACCTATGGCGTGCCCAATGCGCTGCTGCTGTTCGTGCCGGTGGCGGCGCTGATCGTCTTCACCTTGAGCCGGACCGGCTTTGGCCGCCTTCTCTATGCCGTCGGCGACAACGAACGGGCAACGCGCCTGTCCGGCGTCCGCTACTGGCAGGTGATCACCGCGCTCTACGTCATTTCGAGCGTGCTCGCCGGGATCACCGGGCTGCTTTACATCGGCTTGATCAAGGCGCCGTCGCTGTCGCTCGCCGAACCGCTGGTGCTGCCTTCGGTGGCCGCTGCCGTCGTCGGCGGAACCTCGATCTTCGGCGGCCGCGGCGGCTATACTGGCACTATCATCGGGGCGCTGATCCTCACGGTGCTGACGACGCTGCTGACGATTTTGCAGATGCCGGAGGGTGCGCGGCGGATGCTGTTCGGGCTGATCGTGCTGTTTGTGACGGCGGCGTATCTGCGGATTGTGGAGGAGAGGTAGGGGGAAGGCAGGCGGGAACGGCGGCTTTGATCCCCAAGCAGACACAGATCGAATGTGAGGAATGCGCCAGGAGCGGTCATTCGATGTTCTGCCGTTGAACGGCTTCATTCGCCAGTTTAGCGGAAATTGGGCGACAGCATGATTGCCTCAACAGAGAAGTTCGAAACCCTCTTGGTCCGCGAATCCCGCTGATTGCACGCTGCGGCGCGATATTCTGCAAGATAGCCACCCAACCACCGCCGATAGCCGCATTGCTCTCGACAAGAGCACTCCTGCCGCAGACCACCTAGCTGGCAGACACTTGGCTGATCCCGGCATCGACCCAGGCACGCGTCTGCTCAAGCACTTCATCCGAAAGCACGGGATCATCGATCGCCCGGGCGAGGATTACTGCCCCCACCATCGCTGCCCAGCTTCCGATCGCTGCGCGGCGTCTGTCTGCCGGATCCAACTCCGGGAGGGCCTTGCCGATACGGTCGATCTGCGATCGTAGGCCTTCCGTCATGGCCGAGCGTGCAGCAGGGGTCTGATGGCGGATGGCTGCGGCAAGGCCCGCCGTCGGGCAACCGCCGGCGCAGTTGTCGCGATGCCGGGGCGAAAGATAGGAACCTACATATGTGCGAAGATCGCCCCCTCCGCCTGAGTCCGCGGCGAGGACGTGGGCAAGGGTCTGCGCGATCAGGTCGTCCTTCGAACTGAAATGACCATAGAAACCGCCATGGGTGAGCCCGGCGGCTTTCATCACTTCCGCCACGCTGACCGCGTCGAACCCCTTCTCGCGAAACAGCCGGCTGGCCGCATCCAATATCCGGTGACGGTTCTCCGCCATCTGCTCTCGACTGACCTTCATTTCAAAATTCTCCGTCGGCCCCGTTGACATTTACATGATGCCCATCATATTTAGCCGCAATCATGATGATCGTCATGAATATAGGTTCCATCAGAGAAAAGAGCAATGCCATGACCACCATTCCATCAGTCCTCATCACCGGCGCCTCCACGGGCATCGGAGCTTCCTATGCCGAACGGTTCGCCCGCCGCGGACACGACCTGGTGCTGGTTGCCCGTGACGTGGCACGAATGGAGGCACTGGGAGCCCGGCTCCGTCAGGAAACTGGCGTTGCGATCGACATCATCCAGGCTGATCTTACGCAGCCTGCCGAGCTTGCAACGGTAGAGACGAGGCTGCGCGATGACGCCCGCATCGGGATTCTCGTCAACAATGCCGGAACAGCCATCGGCGGAAGCTTCATCGAGCAGAGTACCAATGACGTCGCCCGGCTCGTTGCGCTCAACACGACCGCGCTTCTGCGGCTTGCCAGCGCCATCGCCCCGCGACTTGCGAAGGCGGGTGCAGGGGCGATCGTCAACATCGGTTCCGTGGTCGGGCTGGCGCCCGAGTTCGGCATGACGGTTTACGGCGCGACCAAGGCCTTCGTGCTGTTTCTGTCGCAGGGGCTCAGCCTCGAGCTTGAGCCGAAGGGCGTCTACGTCCAAGCCGTGCTGCCCGCCACGACGCGAACCGAGATCTGGGGCCACGTCGGCGCCGACGTCAACGCGCTCTCCAACGTCATGGAGGTGGACGATCTGGTTGATGCGGCGCTGGTCGGCTTCGCCCGCCGCGAACCGGTGACCATCCCGCCGCTTCCCGATGCCGGGCAGTGGGACGCGCTTCAGGCCGCGCGCCAGGCCATGCTTCCGAACTATCGGAACGAACATCCCGCCGAGCGGTACCGCACGGTCGCCTGAGCACCAACCAAGCCATTTCGATAAACGACCCCGCCGCGGCGGGGACAGACAAAGGTGACCCATGACCAACAAAACGCTGTTCCAGCCCTATACCCTCGGCTCGCTGATCCTCTCCAATCGTATCCTCATGGCGCCCCTGACGCGCAATCGCGCCGGCCCGGGCTTCGTTCCAGGCGATCTCGCCGCGGAGTACTACGGCCAGCGCGCATCGGCAGGCCTGCTGATTTCCGAGGCCACGCAGATCTCGCAGCAGGGGCAGGGCTACCAGGACACGCCCGGCATCTACTCCCAGGACCAGATCGACGGCTGGCGCAAGGTCACGACCGCCGTGCACGTCAAGGGCGGGCGGATTTTCCTGCAGCTCTGGCATGTCGGCCGCGTCTCGCACGTCGATCTGCAGGTGAACGGCGCCGCGCCCGTGGCGCCCTCGGCAATCCGGGCCGCGACCAAGACGTTCGTGAACAACGGCTTTGTCGAGGTTTCGGAGCCCCGCGCGCTGGCGCTCGACGAGCTTCCCGGGATCGTCAACGATTTCCGGCAAGCAGCCGCGAACGCCATTGAGGCCGGCTTCGACGGCGTCGAGATTCACGGCGCCAACGGCTATCTGCTGGACCAGTTCGCCAAGGACGGTGCCAATGTCCGCACGGATGCTTATGGCGGATCGGTCGAGAACCGCGCCCGGCTGATGCTGGAGGTTACCGCTGCGGTGATCGAGGAGATCGGTGCCGAGCGCACCGGCATCCGGATTTCGCCCGTCTCGCCCGCCAACGGCGTCTCGAGCAGCGCCCCCCAGGCGCAGTTCGACTATATCGTCGATCAACTCGACGCTTTGGGCATCGTCTACATCCACGTCGTCGAGGGCGCCACGGGCGGATCGCGCGATGTCGCGCCGTTCGACTTCGGATCGCTCCGCCGGCGCTTCAACAACACCTATATCGCCAATAACGGCTACGACCTCGAACTCGCGGCGTCGCGGCTCGCCGAGGGCAAGGCGGATCTGTTCGCTTTCGGCCGACCGTTCATCGCCAATCCCGACCTTGTGGAACGGCTGAGGACGCGCGCGCCGCTGACGGAGTTCAACTCGGCGACGCTCTATGGCGGCGGCTCCGCTGGCTATACCGACTATCCCGCGATCGCCGCCTCAAGCCGCCCATGAGCTATCGGAGGGCGGCGCCTGCGAGGCAGCCATCCCACGTGACAGCAGCGCCTCAGGGCATCTCTCTGGCGCTCCGCTCGAACTGGCGTCCAAACCTAGGGATTCAGGAGGGCCGTGGAGGGCTATAGCATAGACGTTAGTTCCTCTGGTTCGCCCAGGGCCAGCCAGACGAGATTCGTAGCACGATTTTGCGTCGTACGTTCGCTTTACAGGCGCAAGCGGACCCATTCACCGTGATTTCGACTGTCGTGAATGGGTCATAAGCCGACATAGCTCGACGGCGCCTCTGAGCCAAAGCGCACCGCCCCCCCTCACACCGCCAAACTCCCCTGCTCCGCTTCCTCGGCATTAGGGTCGCCCGGCGCAGTCGCCCAGGCGAGCTCCACCAGCGTCACCGTCCGCCTTCCGACCCCGTCGAGCTGGCAGACGATGAGGCCTTGCTCCTCGATATAGGTCAGCAGGCGCCGGGCGCGGCGCAGCGAGTGTGAGCCGTAGGCGCGGGCGATCGCCGCGTCGCTCGGGCAGGGCCAGCCCTCCTTGGCCGCGCGGGCGATCATCATGAACACACCTTGCATGTCCTCGGGCAGCAGCGAGGCGCGGACCGAGACATCCTGCCATGCGTCATCCCCTGCCATATCGGAGCCGAGGCCGGCGCGGGCGCGCGTCAGCATGCGGCGGAACTCCGGCAGGTCCGGCACGACCGAGGCGAGGCCCTCTATGCGGCAGCGGACCACGAACTCCTGATAGAGCACGCCGATGACGCGGAACCCCGCATCAGGTTGCGCCATCACGGCGCGCAGAACCCGGTCGACGCGCTCCCGCCGCTGCGCCAGATCCTCGGCGCTGATCGGCGGTTCCACCGGTTCGGGGCGGATTTCCAGCGCCGCCGACTTCGCCGCCATCAGCTGATCGAGCAGGTCCGGCGACGACCGGCGCTGCGGCCGGACAGTTTCGGGCGGCGGGGCCGCCAGGATGATGGCGCGCGCGTCCTCCAGTGCCGATTCCGGCAGCGGCATCAGGCGCGGGGTCGCATTGCGCGGACTTGTATCGGTCGGGCCGATGCGCAAGCCGAGCGGACGGCGCGACAGCGCCGGGCCGAGCGCCATGAATTGCCCGCGCTCGAGGTGGCGAAAGGCCTCCGCCTGGCGCCGCTCCATGCCGAGAAGGTCGGCGGCGCGCGCCATGTCGATATCGAGAAAAGTCCGGCCCATGAGGAAATTGGAAGCCTCGGCGGCGACGTTCTTGGCGAGCTTGGCCAGCCGCTGGGTGGCGATGATGCCGGCAAGCCCGCGTTTGCGGCCACGGCACATCAGGTTTGTCATGGCGCCGAGCGAGAGCTTGCGCGCCTCATCCGAAACCTCGCCCGCGACTGCCGGCGCGAACAGCTGCGCCTCGTCCACCACCACCAGCATCGGGTACCAGTGGTCGCGGGCGACTTCGAACAGCCCGCCGAGGAAGGCGGCGGCGCGCCGCATCTGGTTCTCGGCGTCGAGCCCCTCGAGATTGAGCACCGTGGAGACGCGATGGATGCGCGCCCGCTCGCCGGCGCTCTGCAGGCCGCGCTCGGTATGCTCCTCGGCATCGATCACCAGGTGGCCAAAACGGTCGCCAAGCGTCACGAAGTCGCCTTCGGGGTCGATGATGGTCTGCTGCACCCAAGGCGCGCTCTGCTCCAGCAGCCGGCGCAGCAGATGGGATTTGCCGGAGCCCGAATTACCCTGCACCAAAAGGCGCGTCGCCAGCAGCTCCTCGAGGTCCAGTGCCGCCGGGGCGCCTGCGGTCGTCTGGCCTATCTCGATCGCAACGGTCATGTCTCGACTCTCCTTGTGGAGAGGGCTTATCAACCGCATCAGAGCCCGTCGAGCGCCCGTGGCCGACCGCTCGGGTGTTGCGCACAGCTGGATGCCGCTGGCGGTCGAGGATTGCTGAGCACAGCAATGAAACGCACCGTTTCGATTCGATATGGTCGCGGGGTCGGCCAGCCGCACCACGCTGATGCTCGAGCGCGTCTGCGGGATACGGCCCTCGAGGTTGGCCGCGGTGAAGTTTCGGCCCCAGTTGGAGGTCAGATAATGGCGCCCGTCCCGCGTGAAGCGGCCGACAAAGGGATCCGCGCCGACATCGACGATATTGCCCCAGGGACGCAAGCCGGGCCTGCCGGCATTGCCGATCACCTCGAAGAAGGCGACCCGGTTCTGGGTGTTGATGTTGACCGCGATGAAGCGGCCGCTCGGATGCCAATGAATATTGGTCGCGGTCACGCCGCCGCGTGGCGTGGAGGCTGACCCCGTGACCCCCAGCCCGGCGAGATCGAACCGCGCGACCGGGCCGAAGCGGTCATCGCCATAGCCGACGATCTGGACGAAACTTGCCTCGGGCGTGTTGGACACCACGGAAACGCGGCCTCCGTCCGGGCTGACCGACAAGGCTTCGGGGAAAGTGGCGATTTCGGCGGTGTCCGCTAGGCGAGGTGCGGCGCTGTCGGACAGATCGACAGCGAAAAGGCGCCACCCCGGCGGCAGGTCGCGAACAGTGTCGCCCTCTCGGGGACGCTCACCCAGCCTTTCGGTGACAAAGGCGGTGCGCCCGTCTTCGCTCAGCTGCAGGACTTCCGGTGCCGAGGTCACCGAATTGGAGAGCGGCATCGTGCCGGTCACGAGTTTGCCATCGACGGTGGACAGCACTGTCAGCACATCGCGATGGCCCGCCTCGCGTGGCGCAAGTTGCCCCGTGGCATAGGTCTGGGCGACGAAATCACCGTCGGAGACGACCGCTATCCGGCCTGCCGAAATCCGGCCGACAAGATCCGATGGCTGTGTCGTCACTGTGGACGGTGCGCCGATGCTCAGCGCGATGGCGAGCGCAGAAGAGCTTAGCCTGATCATGATTTCGTTCCTTTGCTGGTCCCACCAAACCCTTGCATTGGCGGAAAATATCTTCGACGCTGATTGCATTCCAATCGGAATGTCGGCGCCTGTGATAGGCGTTCTGCATAAGGAGGCGATGTTGGATATTCGCACGCTCGCCTGTTTCGTGGCCGTTGCCGAAGACCTGCATTTTCGCCGCGCGGCGGAGCGGATGAACCTGACCCAGCCGTCGCTCAGCCGGCGCATCCGCGCCCTGGAACTTGAGATCGGCGCCGATCTGTTCGAGCGGGATCGCCGCAGCGTGGCGCTCACGCCGGCCGGAGCCGCCTTTCTCGACCCGGCCCGCAAGGCGGTGCAGCACGCCAACGCCGCAAAGACGCAGGCGCTAAGGGCGGTTCGCGGCGAGGTCGGGCGCTTGCGGCTCGGCTTCACCGTCATTGCTTTCTATGGGGTCCTGCCGGAAGCGGTGCGGATGTTCCGCACCCGTTATCCGGATGTCGAGGTGGATCTCATCGAGATGAACTCGCCATTGCTGGAAAGAGCGCTCGCGGCCGGCGAGATCGATCTGGGCGTGCTGCATCCACCGCTCTCGACGCCGGAGCTGATCGTCCATGGTCTGCCCGACGAACCGCTGGTGCTGGCGCTTCCGGCAACACACCGGCTCGCGGCACAAGCAACGATCCGCGTGAGCGACCTTGACGGCGAACCGTTCCTGCTTGCGCCGCGCGTCATTGGCCCAAGCATCTATGACCGGGTGATTGCCCTGTTTCGAGGCGAGGGCATCAGCCCGCGCATCGTCCAGGAGGTGACGCCGATGACGACACTGGCTGGCCTGGTCGCCGCGGGTGCCGGCCTGGGCTTCGTCACCGCGGGCATCGCACGGGTGGCGCGGCCCGGCGTGGCGTACCGTCCGGTTAGCCCGCAGCCGCCATCCTTGCCGATGGCCGCAGCGTGGCGCGAGCCGGTCTTGGCCGCGAGTGGTCGACGTTTCCTGGAAATGGTTGCGACGCTGGTTGCACAGAGGACGCCTTGAACCGAGATCGCGGTGAGATTGCCTGCGAACGCCCATGGTCCGATCGGCCCGCCTCTCACCCGCTGGCCTGTTTGGTGCCTCGCGACCCGGCGCGCGCAGCCACCAGGAAAATGCTCTCCATCAGATCCTTTTCGCGCAGTGGCTTGCCGAGCAGCGGCACGTCAGAGGGCCGGTCGGCGATCGCACCCGCATCGGCATATCCGGTTATGATCACCGCGGGCCAATCGGACCGCAGATTGCGTGCAAACCGAATGACCTCCAGGCCCGAGACGAGCGGCATGGCAAAATCGGTGACGATGACGTCGAAATCGTACGGCGCCCGCTCGATCATCGCCAGCGCTTCCGCACCTCCGCCGGCGCAGGTCACCGCAAAGCCATGTTGCCGAAGCGATTGCGCCGTCAGTTCCCGCAGCACATTGCTGTCGTCGATCAGAAGGACCGATGGATATTCCTCGCCGGCATTCACGACGGTGTGGTCGGCATCGGACTTCTCGGCGATTTCGACGGCACGCTCGATTGAACGCGGCAGCCAGAGCTGGACGGCAGTACCACGATCGACGACGCTGTCGATGCGAAGCGTGCCGCCGGATTGCTTGACGAAGCCATGGACCGTGCTCAGACCCAGACCCGTGCCTTTGCCGACGGGTTTTGTCGTGAAAAACGGTTCGACGACCTTGGCGAGAATGTCGGCCGGTATGCCCGATCCCGTGTCCTTGACAGTGACCAGGACATAATCACCCGACGAAATATCCTCGGCTGCACTGCTTAGCATTCGGTTTTGCGCATCCACAATTATCGTCCCGCCGGACGGCATGGCATCGCGCGCGTTGAAGACCAGGTTCATCAGCGCGAGCTCCAGCTGGCTGGCATCGACATGCGCCGGCCAGACAGTGTCGTCGACCAGCCAATCGAAGCGGATCAGCCCTCCCAGGACCGGAGCCACCAACCCGTTCATGGTGTCGCCGAGCGCGGCGAGGCGCACGGCCTGCGGCTTCAGCGTCTGGCGGCGCGAGAAGGCAAGCATGCGGTTGACGAGCTCGGCGCCTTGTTTTGCCGACCGGCGTGTCAGTTCCAGAACCTGCCTGGCCTGTCCGTCGAACTCGGCGTGGCGCTCGAGCAATCCCAATCCGCTGAGAATTGCGGCAAGCAGATTGTTGAAATCATGCGCCAGGCCGCCGGTAAGCTTGCCGATCGCGTCGAGGCGCTGCGATTGCAGCAGCTGGTTCTCCAGCTCGCGCCGCTCGGTGATGTCCAGCAATGTGCCCAGGATCTCAGGCCTCTGGCCGTCGGCGCCGTTCGACAAGACGCCCTGGTCGAGAAAAATCCGGTAGTTGCCGTCGGCGCATAGCCAGCGGAATTCGCAAGTGTAGGAGCCAGCAGTCTTGGCTGCGAGCAGGGCTTGCCTCACTCTCGGCAGATCGTCGGGATGAACCCGGCTCAGGCCGAAGCCTGGATCGGACGTCAGCCGTTCGGGAGGAAAGCCAGTCAAGCGTTCGACCCCTTCGGTGACGAAGCTGGCGCCGAACGGCGGCTCCGCCGCCCTTGCGTGGAAGCAGACCGGAAGAGAGCTCAAAATGGCATGCTGCCGCTCCTGGGCGCTACGCAGCGCCCGCTCGGCCTCGAGCTTTTCCTTCTGCGCCTGCAGTGCCTGGGCCAGCAGCCCCTGCTCGACAGCCGCCTTTTGCTGGATTTCGAGCGTCTTTTCATGAAGCTCGACGAACACGGCGACCTTGGAACGCAGCATGCCCGGGTCGAAAGGCTTAAACACGTAATCCACCGCGCCGGCGTCGTAGCCGCGCAGCATGTGTGCGTCTTCCTTGTTGATAGCGGTGAGAAAAATTATCGGCGTTCGCCTGGATTGCTCGCGTTGGCGGATCAGTCCCGCGGTCTCGTAGCCGTCCAGTCCAGGCATCAGCACATCCAGCAGGATGACTGCGAAATCCTCCTTCAGCAGAGCGCGCAGCGCCTCTTCGCCCGACTGCGCGCAGACGACTTCGCCGATAGGGGCAAGAACCTCGCCGATCGCCAGCAGATTGCGCTCGTCGTCATCCACGGCCAGGATGCGCGCCCTTGCCGGCCCCTCCGCCGGGGCCATAACCTCTAGCTTCCTTGCTCCGTTCCTCGACAGCTTTTGCATCGAGCGGCCGTCAGTTCACTGCCATGAGCGTCTTTTCCGGACCATGCACGCGGGATCGCGAGCGGCCGATCCAGACACGCAGCAGCGCCAGCAGCAGGTCGAGGTCGACAGGCTTGGCGATATAGTCGGAAGCACCCGCGTCGAGACATTTTTGCCGGTCGCCCTTCATTGCCTTGGCGGTGACCGAGATCAACGGGATATGGGCGATCGCCGGCATGCCGCGGATCTGCCGCATCGTCTCGTAGCCATCCATCTCCGGCATCATGATGTCGATCAGTGCGGCGTCGATGTCCGGGCTCTGCTCGAGAAGCACGATACCTTCCCGACCGCGTTCCGCGTGCAACACCTGGATATCATAGGTTTCGAGAACGCTGGTGAGCGAATAGATGTTGCGAATATCATCATCGACGATGAGAACCTTTGCGCCGCCGAGGTCGAATTTGCCCGGCTGTTCGGCTGCCGCACCGTTGTTTTCGTGGCCTCGCCCTGGGAGCGTCGCGGATATCAGGAGAGCCAGCTGCGCGAAATTCTCCGCCCGCGAAACATCCGCCAATGCCGGATGCAAGGCGAGCGACTGTTCCAGTGCTTCCGGATAAGGTGCAAAGAACAACAGCCGCGACACGGATTGTCCGAACAGGACGGCAATCTCATCCAGCATCTGGGCGTTGTCCTTGGCCGAGCGGCCAAAGCCGAGCACAACGGCATCATACGCGGCGATGCCGATGTCGTCCGCATTCGCCGCGACGCGGCCGATCGCCGTGACCGAGGTGACACCGTCGCGGATCGCCTCGATCAATGAGAGGCGGCGCTCGGGATCGATATCGGCAATCAGAACGCGGCGCTGGACGCGGAGCTTTCTGGAGTGAATGTCCTGGAAGACCTTCATCAGTTCGTCCGACGATACGGGCTTGGTTGAAATGCTGGATGCACCCTTGCGGGCAAGGACCTCGATGTCTTCGGCGCCCGAGATGACATGGACGGGAATGTCCTTGGTTTTCGGGTCGTGGCGAAGCAGATCGAACAACACCCAGCCGTCGATATCCGACAGTCCGAGATCGAGCGTGATCGCGTCAGGAACCAGCTTGCGTGCCAAAGCCAGCGTGCCGGAGCCCGCGGTCGACAGGACGCCTTTCAGCCCGGCCGCACGTGCGAGGCCGAGCAGCAAACCGCCGAAGGTCGGGTTGTCCTCGACGATCAGCACGACCCGGTCATCCGGTGAGATGGTATCGCGGTCATCGAGCAGTTCAGAGGATGGCGGGCTCGGCTGCGCGGTCGTTGCGGCCACCTCCGTCGCCGGCAGCAGCGCCGCTTGCGGTGCCAAGGCCATCCGGGGTCCGTCGAACGGGATGACCAGCGTAAACGTCGAACCCTTGCCCGGCGTGCTCTCGACCCGCAATTCGCCGCCGATCAGCCGGGCAATTTCCCGGCTGATCGAGAGCCCAAGGCCGGTCCCGCCATATTTGCGGCTGGTGGTGCCGTCGGCCTGCTGGAAGGCTTCGAAAATCAGCTTCTGCTTTTCTTGCGGAATACCGATGCCCGTATCGGTGACCGCGATCGCGAGCGCTTCCATCGGTTGCACCGAGCCGTTGTGACGGCCTGTCTTTTCGGCCCGAAAATTTAAGCTGACCTCGCCTTCGGAGGTGAACTTGAACGCGTTCGACAAAAGATTGAGCACGATCTGCTGCAACCGCTTCTCGTCCGTGCGGACGGTCTCCGGAAGCTCAGGGGCGACATTGATGGTGAAGCCAAGTCCCTTGTCGGTCGCCAGCTGCCGGAAGGTTCGCTCCATATGCTGCCGAAGATGCACCACCGGCATGTCGCTGATATCGATCGAGACGGTGCCCGATTCGATCTTCGACAGATCGAGGATGTCGTTGATGAGGCTCAAAAGATCAGTGCCGGCCGAATTGATGGTGCGCGCGAACTCGACCTGCTTGTCATTGAGATTGCCTTGCTGATTGGTTGCAAGCAGGTTTGAAAGGATGAGCAGCGAGTTGAGCGGCGTGCGCAATTCGTGGCTCATATTGGCGAGGAATTCGGACTTGTATTTGGAGGTCAGCGCCAGCTGCTCGGCCTTCTCCTCCAGCGCCCGCCGCGCCATCTCGATTTCGAGGTTCTTATTCTCCACCTGCTTCTTTTCGTTCTCGAGCAGCTGCGCTTTTTCCTGCAGCTCCTCATTGGTGGCGTGCAGCTCCTCCTGCTTCTTGGTCAGCTCGGTCTGACGCGCCTGCAGCTCCGAGGTCAGCAACTGCGACTGCTTGAGCAGGCCTTCGGTGCGCATCGTGGCGGCGATGGTGTTGAGAACGATGCCGACGGATTCCATCAGCTGGTTGAGGAACGACTGGTGCGTGTCGCGGAATTCGCTGAACGAGGCGAGTTCGATGACGGCTTTCACCTCGTCCTCGAACAGAGCCGGAAGAATGATCACGTTCGCCGGCGCGGCATTGCCAAGGCCGGACGTGACGCGCAGGAAATCCGGCGGCACGTTGCCCAGCATGATGGCGCGCTTGTCGGCGGCACTCTGCCCGACAAGGCCTTCGCGCAGATCGAGGCGCTGCTTGATCTCCGCCTTGCTTTCGGCGCCATAGGAGGCCGCAAGCTCGAGATAGGATTCGTCCTCGTCGCGGTTGGTCACGTAGAACACGCCATATTGCGCATTCACCAGCGGGGCGAGCTCGGACATGATGAGACGCGAGACCGTGGCCAGGTCGCGCTCGCCCTGCAGCATGCGCGAGAACCGGGCGAGATTGGTCTTCAGCCAGTCCTGCTCGGCATTCTTCAACGTCTGATCCTTCAAATTGCGGATCATCTCATTGATGTTGTCTTTCAACGCCGCCACCTCACCGGAGGCCTGGACGCTGATCGAGCGGGTCAGATCGCCCTTGGTCACCGCCGTCGACACCTCGGCGATGGCGCGCACCTGGGTGGTCAGGTTGGCGGCGAGCTGATTGACGTTGTCGGTCAGGTCGCGCCAAAGGCCGGCAGCGCCAGGCACGCGGGCCTGGCCACCGAGCTTGCCTTCGATGCCCACCTCGCGGGCGACGTTGGTCACCTGGTCGGCGAAGGTCGCAAGCGTCTCGATCATGCCATTGATGGTGTCGGCGAGCGAGGCGATCTCGCCCTTGGCATCGACCGTCAGCTTGCGCTTGAGATTGCCTTGCGCCACCGCGGTCACGACATCGGCGATGCCGCGCACTTGGTTGGTCAGGTTCGTCGCCATCAGATTGACGTTGTCGGTAAGGTCCTTCCAGGTGCCGGCGACGCCCTCGACCCGCGCCTGGCCGCCGAGCTTGCCCTCGGTGCCGACCTCGCGGGCGACACGCGTCACTTCGCCGGCAAAGGAGTTCAACTGGTCGACCATGGTGTTGATCGTCGATTTCAGCTCCAGTATCTCGCCCTTGACGTCGACGGTGATCTTCTTCGACAGGTCGCCGCGCGCCACTGCAGTCGTCACCTCGGCGATGTTGCGCACCTGGCCGGTCAGGTTCTCGGCCATCGAATTCACATTGTCGGTCAGGTCCTTCCAGGTGCCGGCAACGCCGCGCACCTGCGCCTGGCCGCCGAGCTTGCCCTCGGTGCCGACCTCGCGCGCCACGCGCGTCACCTCCGAGGCGAAGGAATTCAGCTGGTCGACCATCGTATTGATGGTGTCCTTCAGCTCGAGGATTTCGCCGCGCACATCGACCGTGATCTTCTTCGACAGGTCACCCAACGCCACCGCAGTCGTCACCTCGGCGATGTTGCGGACCTGACCGGTCAGGTTGGCGGCCATTGCGTTGACGTTGTCGGTCAAATCTTTCCAGGTGCCGGCAACGCCGCGCACCTGCGCCTGGCCGCCGAGCTTGCCGTCGGAACCGACTTCGCGCGCCACGCGCGTCACCTCGGAGGCGAAGGAATTCAGCTGGTCGACCATCGTGTTGATGACGTCCTTGATCTGCAGGATCTCGCCCAATGCATCGACGGTGATCTTCTGGGTCAGGTCGCCGGTCGCAATCGCCGTCGCCACCTTGGAGACGTCGCGCAACTGCACGGTCAGATTGCCGGCCATGGCGTTGACGTTGTCGGTCAGGTCCTTCCAGGTGCCGCCGACGCCCTCGACGTGAGCCTGGCCGCCGAGCTTGCCTTCCGACCCCACTTCGCGCGCCACACGCGTCACTTCCGAGGCGAAGGAATTCAGCTGATCGACCATCGTGTTGACGGTGTCCTTGAGCTCCAGGATTTCGCCCTTGACGTCGACGGTGATCTTCTTCGACAGGTCGCCGCGGGCCACTGCGGTGGTGACCTCGGCGATGTTGCGCACCTGGCCGGTCAGGTTGGCGGCCATCAAGTTGACGTTGTCGGTCAGATCCTTCCAGGTGCCGCCGACGCCCTTCACCTCGGCCTGGCCGCCGAGCTTGCCTTCCGTGCCGACCTCGCGCGCCACGCGCGTCACTTCCGAGGCGAAGGAATTGAGCTGGTCGACCATCGTGTTGATGGTGTCCTTGAGTTCGAGGATTTCGCCTTGCACGGCGACGGTGATCTTCTTCGACAGGTCGCCGGAAGCGACGGCGGTGGTCACCTCGGCGATGTTGCGGACCTGGCCGGTCAGGTTCTCGGCCATCGAATTGACGTTGTCGGTCAAGTCCTTCCAGGTGCCGGCAACGCCGCGCACCTGCGCCTGGCCTCCAAGCTTGCCTTCGGTGCCGACTTCGCGGGCGACGCGCGTTACTTCGCCGGCAAATGAATTCAGCTGGTCGACCATGGTGTTGATGGTCGATTTCAGCTCGAGGATCTCGCCTTTGACGTCGACCGTGATCTTCTTCGACAGGTCGCCAAGCGCCACCGCCGTGGTCACCTCGGCGATATTGCGCACCTGGCCGGTCAGGTTTTCGGCCATCAGGTTGACGTTGTCGGTCAGGTCCTTCCAGGTTCCGCCGACGCCTTCGACGCGCGCCTGGCCGCCGAGCTTGCCTTCGGTGCCGACCTCGCGCGCGACGCGTGTCACTTCCGAGGCGAAGGAATTGAGCTGGTCGACCATGGTGTTGATGGTGTTCTTAAGCTCGAGGATTTCGCCTTTCACATCGACGGTGATCTTCTTTGACAGGTCGCCGGAAGCGACGGCGGTCGTTACCTCGGCGATATTGCGCACCTGCCCGGTCAGGTTCGTCGCCATGGCGTTGACGTTGTCGGTCAGGTCCTTCCAGGTCCCGGCCACGCCCTTCACGCGGGCCTGACCGCCGAGCTTGCCTTCGGTGCCGACTTCGCGCGCCACGCGCGTCACTTCCGAGGCGAAGGAGGCCCGTTGCCCGACCATGGTATTGACGATCTTGCCGATACGCAGGAACTCGCCGCGCAGCGGCCTGCCGTCGATTTCGACCATCATCGTCTGCGACAGGTCGCCCTTGGCCACCGCGCCGATAACGCGCGCCACCTCGGCCGTCGGCTGAACCATGTCTTCGATGAGGTCGTTGACGGAGCGGACGCTGGATTCCCAACTGCCGGTGGCGTTGCGGACGCGGCCGCGTTCGCCGATCCGGCCATCCTTGCCGACGACCTTGCTGAGGCGCTCAAACTCACGCGTCACCTGATCGTTGAGCTCGACGATTTCGTTGAAGGTATCGGCGATCTCCGAATCGAGGCCAGTGTAGACATTGTCGATGCGAACGGAGAAATCACCGCTCCGAAAAGCCTTCAACGCGTTCAGTATTTGACGACGGTCCAATTGCCCTTTGGATGCAAGCACGCTCACAGCGCCCCTCCCAGCTCACGACTCTCTTGAATGTCTTGATGAAACTGTCCCCTGCGGCCGACACAACTCCCCGCAAGCGCAACAACGCGGCATCTTCGATTTGGTTCCAGACAAAATTTCTGTTGTGACACAGGAATTTCACGGCCCCATTCACGAAACGATGAGCAACAAAGCTCTCATAGCGATTGTATTGATCACTATTTCTGTCAAACGGAACATCCCGGAAAAACTCTCGTTTGGTATAGATCGCGATACAGCGATGCACCCCAATGGAGACACTATCATGCTGAAATTACTCTCTGCAGCCCTACTTGCCATAGGCCTGGCCACATCTGCCATGGCGCAAACTGCCGGCCAGGAAACCGGCGGAACTGGCAATGATGCCAATACCGGTGTCAATACGGGCACTTCCGGCGCTAACACAGGAACCGGCACCGGAACTACGCCGAACACAATCGATCCGAACGCAACGAACGCCACGCCGCAGGGCAACGGCATGAATGACCGCTGCAAGGATACGGCGGGCAACGACACCGACAACAACACCCCAAGCGGCGCTATGACGTCGGATATGCAGAACTGCAACAAGTAACGGAGTTTTGCTCAGCCGTCATTTCAGCCCTGGAACCTATCCGAAATCGGTGCTCGTGGTTCGATCACACGCCAGGCTAGGATAGGTGTTCTATCGGGCGCAGACTCGTCATTTGGATGAAATGGCGAGTCTTGGGCTGATCGACCGTGCTTAATTATTTTCCGCGCGATAGGCGGCGGCCAGCTCGGTTCGGGCGGCTGTCCTGATGGTTTCGATAGAGAGAACTGGTGGAGCCAATCGGAATCGAACCGACGACCTCTTGAATGCCATTCAAGCGCTCTCCCAACTGAGCTATGGCCCCACTCCGGCAGTCCGCCGGCGCCGTTTCCGGCGAAGAGATCCGGCGCGGGTTGAGACCGCGCCGTTAGTGCAGGCGGCTTCTAACCCCGCCTTCCCCTAATATCAAGCCTTCGAGAACCGCTTTTTCTTGCCGGCGCGACGAAAGCCGTCAAATGCGGTTCGCACCCGCTCAGACTTCGTCGTCGTCGTCGCCGACGCCGATCATGTCGGCGACGTCGTCGTCCTCTTCCTCCTCGTCGGCGAGGAAAGTGTCATCCTCGTCATCGCCGAGGTCGACGTCGTCCTCGTCGTCGCCGAGATCGGGCAGTTCGTCGGCCTTCACGTCCTCGTCCGCCTCTTCGAGCGAAACGACCTCGACGCCCTCTTCCTCCTCGGCGTCGACCTCCTTTTCGACAACTTCCTCTTCCTCTTCGACGGCGGCAACCTTGCCTTCCTCGAAATAGGAGCGCGGATAGCTCTTGCCTGTGTAAGGCGAGACGATCGGGTCTTTGTTCAGGTCATAGAATTTTCGACCCGTCTCCGGGTCGATGCGTTTGGTGCCAAGTTCGGGTTTTGCCACAGCAAGCCTCGTCGATAAAAGTTTGGTCCCCTTAACCAGAGTTTACGGCGCTGTCAAAGCGAAAAGCCGGCGTCCCAAAAACCTTGAATTCGAAGGCCTCGTGCCAAGGGGATGACCATTTCGGTCCGCCATGATAGGAGACCGCGCAAACCAGAAGAAAATAGCCGGCCGCCGGCGTTCATCCAGGAAAGAACCATGTCGCATACTGCCGCCCCGATGCAGGCCACCGCCCGCAAATCATCTGCCCTTTCCGGCGCGGCGCGGGTGCCGGGCGACAAGTCGATCTCGCACCGCTCGTTCATGTTCGGCGGCCTAGCCTCCGGCGAAACCCGCATTACCGGGCTGCTGGAAGGCGAGGACGTGATGCGTACGGGCGCTGCCATGAAGGCCATGGGCGCCCATATCGAGAAGCATGGCGCTGAGTGGGTGATCCGCGGTACCGGCAACGGCGCGCTGCTGCAGCCGGAAGGCCCGCTCGATTTCGGCAATGCCGGCACGGGCTCACGCCTCACCATGGGCCTGGTCGGCACCTATGACATGGAAACCACCTTCATCGGCGACGCCTCGCTGTCCGGCCGGCCGATGGGCCGCGTGCTCGAGCCGCTGCGCCAGATGGGCGTGCAGGTGCTGAAGGCGACGCCTGGCGACCGCATGCCGATCACGCTGCACGGGCCCAAGCACGCCGCGCCGATCACGTACCGCGTGCCGATGGCATCGGCACAAGTCAAGTCGGCGGTGCTGCTGGCTGGGCTGAACACGCCGGGCATCACCACCGTCATCGAGCCGGTGATGACGCGCGATCACACCGAAAAGATGCTCAGGGGATTCGGCGCCAATCTGTCGGTCGAGACCGACGAGCGCGGCGTGCGCCACATTTTCATCGAAGGCCAGGGCAAGCTCACCGGGCAGACCATCGCGGTGCCAGGCGACCCCTCCTCGGCCGGCTTCCCGCTGGTGGCGGCGCTGATCGTGCCGGGCTCGGACATTATTATCGAAAACGTGCTGATGAACCCGACCCGCACCGGACTTCTGTTGACGCTGCAGGAAATGGGCGCCCGGATCGACATTCTCGACCCGCGCAACGAAGGCGGCGAGGATGTCGCCGATCTGCGCGTGCGCTATTCCGAGCTGAAGGGCGTCACCGTGCCGCCCGAACGGGCGCCGACCATGATCGACGAATATCCGGTGCTTGCAGTGGCGGCCAGCTTCGCCGAGGGCGAGACGCTGATGCAGGGGCTGGAAGAGCTGCGGGTGAAGGAATCCGACCGGCTGGCGGCAGTCGCCAACGGGCTGAAGCTCAACGGCGTCGATTGCAGCGAAGGCGAGGCCTCGCTTGTCGTGCGTGGAAAACCCGGCGGCAAGGGCCTCGGCCAGCATCCGAACGGACGGGGCACTATTGTCCAGACCCATCTCGACCACCGCATCGCCATGAGCTTTCTGGTGATGGGCCTGGCGACGGAAAAGCCCGTGACCATTGACGACCAGGCGATGATCGCGACGAGTTTTCCGGAATTCATGGGTCTGATGAAGGGGCTGGGGGCGGAGATCGGGTGAAATATGTCTGCGTACATTGGAAGCACGAAAGGCCGGAGCAACCATTTCACCTCTGGTATGAGATTGAAGATGACAATTATCAGTCGAGAACAATAGAGTTCTATCGGGACGGTTCGGTCGGGTTCGCGTCACGTGGCGTCGCGCCAGATGGATCAAAGGACCTCGACGTTGGCGGGACAACGAACTCAGACCAACCTTTTCCGGACCTCGACGAGATCAACGCTGATCCTGTATTTGAGGCGGTGGAAGTCACGGCGGCAGAGTTTGAAAAGCGTTGGCAGCAGGCGCTTGCCTCGAGGCGGCGAATGACCTCAACCTTCACCATCGCCATCGACGGTCCCGCCGGCGCCGGCAAGGGCACCCTTGCCCGGCGACTCGCCGACCATTACCGGCTGAACCTGCTCGACACCGGCCTTACCTATCGCGCGGTGGCGCATGCGCTGCTCCGGCTCGGCCTGCCGCTCGACAATGTTTCGGCCGCTGAAACCGCTGCCCGGCAGGTCGATCTGGCAAAGCTCGACCGCCCAGTGCTTTCGGCACACGCCGTTGGCGAGGCGGCTTCGAAAGTGGCAGTGATCCCGTCGGTGCGGCGCATCCTGGTCGAGAAACAGCGTGACTTCGCAAGAACACCGCCTGGCGCGGTGCTCGACGGCCGCGACATCGGCACCGTCGTCTGTCCCGATGCCGACGTAAAACTCTATGTCACGGCCAGTGCCGAGGTGCGGGCAAAGCGGCGGCTGGATGAAATCGAGAGCATCGGCGGCACTGCCAATTTCGATGAAATCCTTGCCGATATCGTGCGCCGCGACGAGCGCGACATGGGCCGCGTGGACTCGCCCTTGAAGCCGGCCGTCGACGCGCACTTGCTTGACACGTCGGAAATGGCTATAGAGGCCGCGTTTCTGGCAGCTCGGGCGATCATCGACGACGTCCTGGCCAAGAGAAATGAAGCCTGAGCCGGGTGTTCCCGCCGCCGCCGATTGCCGGCGACAAAAAGAATTCCCATATCAGGCATGAACCAGCCTGCCAGCATTCTTCATGCGCCGGAATTGCCGCTCAAAGGCGGCCAAGGGCTTTTTGCCCGGAACGCCGGCAGGCCAACGCAACGCTAACCCACGGCGCCGGCCCCGCGACAGATTGCGGGGCATTCCAGGAGAAACTATGTCAGTTGCAAATCCCACTCGCGATGATTTCGCGAGCCTGCTCGAAGAATCATTTTCCGCCGGCCATTCCGGCGAAGGCCAGGTCGTCAAGGGCATCATCACTGCCATTGAGAAGGACATGGCTATCATCGACGTCGGCCTCAAGGTCGAAGGCCGCGTGCCGCTGAAGGAATTCGGCGTCAAGGGCAAGGACACGACGCTCAAGGTCGGCGACACGGTCGAGGTCTATGTCGAGCGTATCGAAAACGCGCTTGGCGAAGCCATGCTGTCGCGTGAGAAGGCCCGCCGCGAAGAGAGCTGGGTCCGTCTCGAAGAGAAGTTCACCAAGGGCGAACGCGTCGAAGGCGTCATCTTCAACCAGGTCAAGGGCGGCTTCACCGTCGATCTCGACGGCGCCGTGGCCTTCCTGCCGCGCAGCCAGGTCGACATCCGCCCAATCCGCGACGTCTCGCCGCTGATGCACAACCCGCAGCCCTTCGAGATCCTCAAGATGGATCGCCGCCGCGGCAACATCGTGGTGTCGCGCCGCACCGTGCTCGAGGAAAGCCGCGCCGAACAGCGTTCGGAAATCGTGCAGAACCTCGAAGAGGGCCAGGTGGTCGAAGGCGTCGTCAAGAACATCACCGACTATGGTGCATTCGTCGACCTCGGCGGCATCGACGGCCTGCTGCACGTCACCGACATGGCCTGGCGCCGCGTCAACCATCCGACCGAGATCCTCAATATCGGCCAGACGGTCAAGGTGCAGATCATCCGCATCAACCAGGAAACCCACCGCATCTCGCTCGGCATGAAGCAGCTCGAGAGCGATCCGTGGTCCGAGATCGGCACCAAGTTCCCGATCGGCAAGAAGATCAAGGGTACCGTCACCAACATCACCGACTACGGCGCGTTCGTCGAGCTGGAGCCGGGCATCGAAGGCCTCATCCACGTTTCGGAAATGTCGTGGACCAAGAAGAACGTGCATCCCGGCAAGATCCTGTCGACGACGCAGGAAGTCGACGTGGTGGTGCTCGAAGTCGATCCGGCCAAGCGCCGCATCTCGCTCGGCCTCAAGCAGACGCTGGAAAACCCGTGGGAAGCCTTCGCGCGCAGCCATCCGGTCGGAAGCCAGGTTGAGGGCGAGGTCAAGAACAAGACCGAGTTCGGCCTGTTCATCGGCCTCGAAGGCGACGTCGACGGCATGGTCCACCTTTCCGACCTCGACTGGACCCGTCCGGGCGAGCAGGTGATCGAGGAGTACAATCGCGGCGACATGGTCAAGGCGCAGGTGCTCGACGTCGACATCGACAAGGAACGCATCTCGCTCGGCATCAAGCAGCTGGCCAAGGATACGGTCGGCGAAGCAGCGACGTCAGGCGAACTTCGCAAGAACGCAGTCGTCACCTGCGAGGTTATCGGCGTGAAGGATGGCGGTCTGGAAGTGCGGCTGGTCGACAGCGGCATCGAGACCTTCATCAAGCGCTCCGATCTCAGCCGTGACCGCGACGAGCAGCGCCCCGAGCGCTTCACCGTCGGTCAAAAGGTCGACGCCCGCGTCATCGCCTTCGACAAGAAGACCCGCAAGCTGCAGGTCTCGATCAAGGCGCTGGAAATCGCCGAAGAGAAGGAAGCGGTCGCCCAATACGGTTCGACCGACTCCGGCGCTTCGCTGGGCGACATCCTTGGCGCCGCGCTGAAGAAGCAGGGCAGCTGAGCCAACACCGCGCCTCACGCAGGTTGTAAACGAAACAAAAAGCCCCGCCGGAGCGATCCGGCGGGGCTTTTTTTGTACTAGACTAGGCCTGAATTTCAGGCCCTGCCGTAAAGCGGCACCAGCGTACCGCTGATCGCCATGTTGGCCGGCGAGGCAAGATAGGCTATGGCCTCGGCTGCCGCTTCGAGGCTGACCCATCTGCTGAAATCGGCATCCGGCATGTCAGCTCGGTTGGCCGGCGTGTCGAGCGTCGAGGGCGCCACGGCGTTGATCAGGATGCCCTTGGCCTTCAGCTCTTCAGCCATCGCCACGGTCATCGCGGCGACCGCCGCCTTGGCGGCGGCGTAAGCGACCTTGCCGGAGCCGCGCCGCGGGTCGAGCCCGGCTCGCGCGGTGACATTGACGATGCGGCCCGACACGGAAGATCCCAGCATCGAGCGTATCGCCGCGCGGCAGCACAGGAAGGTAGTTCGGGCGTTGGTGTCCATCATCTCGGCAAAGGAGGCGGGCTCGATCTTCTCGACCGGCGCGGCGGTGAAGCCGCCGGCAAGATGCACCGATGCCCACAAATCCGGAACACTGGCATAGAAGGCGTCGACCTTGGCAGGGTCGGCGAGGTCGACATTGTGCGCCAGCCTGACGCGGTCATGTGCCGGGAAGGGAAAATGCGCAGGCGCGGCAGCGTGAGCATTGGGCACATGGCAAATCGCGCCCTGCTCCAGCAGTTTCCCCACGACCGCGCCGCCAAGCGCCCCGGTGCCGCCGGTCACCACGATATGTCTGCCGTCCAGTGTTTCCATCATATTCGACCGCTCCGTGATTGCGCGCCGCCGGTGCGGAAAGTCGCGCCTTTCGCGCGATCACTCAACCGAAATCTCGATGACGTAGGGTCGTCCAGCCGCTCGCGCGCGCCTAAGCGCGTCCGCCAAGCCGCCAACGCCGGAAATCCGCTCGGCGGCAATGCCATAGGCTTCGGCCAGCTTGCAGAAATCCGGCGGCGCCGGCGAGACGCCGACCGGCTCGACGCCAACGTCAAGCATCGAGGTTTCGATCTCGCGGTAGCCGCGATTGTTCCAGACGGCGAAAATCACCGGCGCCGCCGCATCGAGCGCCGCGCCCAGTTCCGGCAGGGTGAACTGGAAGCCGCCGTCGCCGGTGAGGCAAACGACCGGTGCGTCGGGCCTGGCAAGGGCGGCGCCGATTGCCGCCGGCGGGCCATAGCCGAGCGCGCCGAAGCCGGTGGCGGCGTTGAACCAGCCGCCCGGCCGGTCGTGATCGTAATAGAGATTGGCGGCGTAGACCGGCTGGGTCGAATCGCCGACGATGATCGCGCCGGGCAGCGTATCGCGGATCGTCTCGACGGCCCGCAGTTGCGCCTGCATAGCCGGGCCGATCTCGGCAAAGGCTGCTTTGCGCGTCGCGGCGGCGCGAGCCGAACCATCATCCAACGGTGCCTGGCCCGTGCCGAGTTCGGCAAGCAGCGCTTCGAGCGCTGCGCCGCAATCGGCCTGGATCGAAATCCGCGCCGGCCGGCGGGCAAGCTGGTCGGCGCCGATGTCGATGCGGATCAGATTGGCGGGCAGGACAAAGCCGCCGTCACCATATCCGTCATAGTCGGTCGGACCGAATTCGGTGCCGGCGGCGATGACCAGATCGGCATCGGCCATCAGCGCACGCACCGCCTTCAGGCTGGGGCTGGCCGGCACGCCAAGCGGATGGCGATACAGCAGGCCGCGCGCATTGGCGGTCTGGACGACCGGCGCGCTCAGCCTCTCGGCCAGGCGCTGCAACGGCGCTTCGGCGGCTTTGGCGCCGCCGCCGGCGAGGATAAGCGGCTGGCGGGCAGACGCGCACAGCCTTGCCGCCTCTGCAATCGCCGCCACATCTGGCTCGGGCGGCGCTGAATTTCGCAGCAGCGCCACGATGCCGTTGGCCGGCATGGTCATGACATCGGTCGGGATCTCGATATGCACCGGGCCCGGACGCGAGGATGAAAACAGTGCGAAGGCGCGGGCGAGCACGCTGGGCAGTTCGCCAGCCTCGGTGACGCGGTGCGAAAACAGCGCCACCTTCTCCATCATGCCGCGCTGGTCCGGCAGTTCGTGCAGATGGCCGAGGCCCTTGCCCAGCGTCGGTGTGGCGTTGACGCCCGAGATCACCAGCATCGGCACCGAATCGGCGCGCGCCTGGCCCATGGCGGTGATGGTGTTGGTCAGCCCTGGCCCGGTGATGACGAAGGCGACGCCCGGCCTGCCGCTGGCGCGCGCATAGCCGTCAGCCATGAAGCCGGCACCCTGCTCGTGGCGCGGCGTGACGTGGCGGATATTCGACCGCGCCAGGCCGCGGTAGAGCTCGACCGTATGCACACCGGGAATGCCGAAGACGGTGTCGACGCCATGGGCTTCGAGCAAGGTGATGAGGGCTTCGCCGACCGTCGTCATTGTCTTAGCACCGGGCGTGTGAGGCAGGTTGGGCCGCCTTCGCAGGCAATGCACAGCGCATCGGCCTCGAATGTCGAGACCGTACAGCCGGCGGCCTGCATGGCCGCTGCTGTTTTGGGAAAGCCAGCAACGGCGATGACGTGGCGCGGCGCGGTCGGCAGGACGTTCAGGCTGAGCCCATTCGAGGCGAAGAATTCGTCGGCGTCGCCTTCGACCAGGCGAATGCCATGCGCGCGCAGCATCTGATAGAAGGCCACAGGCAAGAGCGGCGCATAAACCAGCGCCAGATCGTCGGCGAGCGGGCTGATCACCGACATCAGATGCAGGCAGGCCTCCTCGCCGTGCCAGAGCGGCAGATCGAAGCCATAGACCTGGATGCCCTTGGGCGAAAGCAGATTGGAGAGCTGCTGGATGCCGTGCTGGTTGGTGCGCACGCCGCGACCGACCGCCAGCGTCTTCGCATCCAGCCAGACGCAATCGCCGCCCTCGACCTGGCCGGGAGCCTCGATACGGCCGAGGATGGGGATGCCCATGCGCCCGTAGGCTGCCTCGTGCAGGCCGGGCTCGGGCCGGCGCAATGCCTTGCCCATGGCCAGGATAACGGCGCCATGGTCGGTCATCAGCGACGGATCGTGGGTGAAGACAGAATCGGCAAGCCCGTCATCGGCGTCGCTCAGCCATTCGATCTCGGCGCCTGAGGCCGAAATCAACCTGGCCAGCGCTTCATGCTGGGCCGCCGCCTTTTGCGGATCGAAGCCCGGGCCATAGTGCCACTCCAGCGCTTCGGCCCCATGCATGGCGCTGGCGGCGGAGCGCATCAGTACGCGCTGCAGCGGCCCGGCCATCGACTGCGACCCGTAAGCTTTGCCCACTAAATTCTCCTGAAACGCGCCCCCTCCTGCCAATAGCCACTCGGCAGGCCGTGATCAATGGTCCAAAAACTGCGGTTGACGGAGGCAAGCGGAACGGTCCATCTTGAGAATCGGAACGCTGTCCAGTGACGGGTAATGGGTAAAAAATTCCAGCAAGGACTGCCTCGGCCGCTCCGCGGGGCACCGCGACGATGACAGCGCCGGGCACCGCCCTGAAGCATACGGCGCAGAACGGCGCCGCCGAAGCCATTCACGTCGAGAACCTGCACAAGAATTTCGGCAAGCTGCATGTGCTGAAGGGCGTTTCGCTGTCGGCGCGCGATGGTGAGGTGATCGCCATCATCGGCGGCAGCGGCTCGGGCAAGTCGACGCTGCTGCGCTGCATCAATTGCCTGGAGAACCCGACCAGCGGCATCATCCGCGTCAATGGCGAGCAGATCCGGCTGAAGGCCGACAGCCACGGCCACACCGTGCCCGCCGACCGCAAGCAGATCGAACGCATCCGCTCCAAGCTCGGCATGGTGTTCCAGAACTTCAATCTGTGGAGCCACATGACGCTGATCGAGAACGTCATCGAGGTTCCCATTCATGTGCTCGGCGTCAAGCGCGATGCGGCGATCAGCGAGGCGGAGAAACTGCTGGCCCGCGTCGGCCTCGCCGAAAAACGCGACGTCTATCCCGCCTATCTCTCGGGCGGCCAACAGCAGCGCGCCGCGATTGCCAGGGCGCTGGCCATCAACCCGCGCGTCATGCTGTTCGACGAGCCGACTTCGGCGCTCGACCCGGAGCTGGTCGGCGAGGTGCTGAAGGTGATCGGCGACCTGGCGCGCGAAGGCCGCACCATGGTGCTGGTCACCCATGAGATGAAGTTCGCCCGCGAGGTCGCGACGCATGTCGTCTATCTCTACAACGGGCTGGTCGAGGAAGAAGGGCCGCCGGAGCAGATTTTCGGCGCACCCAAATCCGAAAGGCTGAAGCAATTCATCCGCAACATCGGTTAAACCGAGGCGGATGGAAAAACCGGGAACAACGACAAAACTGGGAGTCATGACCATGAAGACTATTCTCAAGACCTTTGCCGCAGCGCTGCTGCTTGGCGTTGCCGCGATGGGCGTGGCCAAGGCCGATCCGGTCAAGATCGGTGTCGCCGCCGAGCCCTATCCGCCGTTCACCTCGCCGGACGCTTCCGGCAAATGGGTCGGCTGGGAAATCGAATTCATCGACGCCGTCTGCGCCGAGGAGAAGCTCGATTGCGTCATCACGCCCGTCGCCTGGGACGGCATCATCCCGGCGCTGACGACCAAGAAGATCGACGTCATCGCCAGCTCGATGTCGATCACCGACGAACGCAAGAAGACGATCGACTTCTCCGACAAGTATTACAACACCCCGACGGCCATCATCGGGCCGAAGGACCAGAAGTTCGGCTCGACACCGGAGGATCTCAAGGGCAAGATCATCGGCGTCCAGGTCTCGACCGTGCATGCCGACTACGCCAAGAAGCACTTCGCCGAAGCGGCGGAAATCAAGGAATACCAGACCCAGGATGAAGCCAACCAGGATCTTGCCGCCGGCCGGGTCGACGCGGTGCAGGCCGATTCCATCGCCCTCGACGCCTTCCTGAAATCGGATCAGGGCAAGCAATGCTGCGACCTGAAAGGCATGGTCGCGCCGGATCTGGCCATCCTCGGGCCTGGCGTCGGCGCCGGCGTCCGCAAGGAAGACACCGAGTTGAAGGAAAAGATCAACGCCGGCATCAAGGCCATCCGCGCCAATGGCAAATATGACGAGATTTCGAAGAAATATTTCGACTTCGACATTTACGGTGCCGACACGCAGTCGAACTGACGGCCTTATCCCATGAGCGATAACCACGCGGCGCTGGCAGCGCGCCGCGTGGTTCGTCGAAAACCCATCCACGCAAGCTTCCGCAGGCGCAGATCGCCGGCGGTTTTAGCGCCAGCAATTCGGGGGCGACGCTGATCGACGCATTTCTTCCTGCTTGGGCCGCCTCTACGATCGCGCTTCTCTCGCCCACGCCGCCGGGCTGGGGTGGAACGCTCCTGGTCGGGCTGCTCCATACGATCGAGATCGCGGTCGGGGCCACCTGCCTCGGCCTTCTGATCGGCATCGGCGGCGCCTCCGGCAAGCTCTATGGCGGTCCGGTCGTGCGCGATCTCCTGGCAGTCTATACGACCGTCGTGCGCGCCGTGCCGGAGCTGGTGCTGATTCTGCTGCTCTATTACGCCGGCACCGACCTGATCAATCAGATGCTGGCGGCAATGGGCTATCAGCGCATCGACATTAGCGGGCTTGCGGCCGGCATTGCCGTGCTCGGTTTCGTCCAGGGTGCCTATTCTACCGAGGTGATCCGCGGCGCGATCCTCGCCATTCCGCAAGGCCAGATCGAAGCGGCGAGAGCCTATGGCATGCCTCCCGGCCTGCTGCTGCGGCGCATCACACTGCCGGCGATGTTGCCTTTCGCCATACCCGGCCTTGCCAATCTTTGGCTGATCGCCACCAAGGACACCGCCCTGCTGGCGGTCGTCGGCTTCTACGAGCTGACATTGGCGACGCGGCAAGCGGCAGGCGTCACCAAAGCCTATCTTACATTCTTCGTCGCCGCAGGCGCGATCTACCTGCTGTTGACGCTGGTTTCCAACCTGATCATCGGCCGGATCGAGACCTGGGCCCGCCGCGGCATGCCTTCGCTCAAGGAGGCCCGGTGATGACTGGCGAAGCTGTCGTTGTCAATGTCGCTGCACGCGCTTCGCTGTGGCTGAAGCCGCATCGCATCGTGCTGATCCTCATCGCACTGGGGCTGGTTCTGTCGGCGGCTTTCTTCATGCGTTGGGACTGGCTGCCGAAATATTACGAAATGGGACTGCTCGGCATCTGGCGCTCGCTGTGGATTCTTGCCGTCACCTGCACACTGGGCTTCCTGCTCGCCGTGCCGCTGGGGCTGGCGCAGGCCGCCGGCCCCATCTGGTTCGCGGCACCCGCCAAGGTCTTCTGCACCGTCATCAGGGGAACACCGCTGCTGCTGCAGCTCTGGCTGCTCTATTACGGCCTCGGTTCGCTGTTTCCGCAATATCCGTGGATTCGCCAGTCCTGGATGTGGCCTTATCTCAGGCAGGCATGGCCCTATGGCGTCCTCGGACTGACGCTGTCCTTCGCCGGCTATGAGGGCGAGGTGATGCGAGGCGCCTTTGCCGGCGTGCCGAAAGGGCAATTGGAAGCCGCCCGCGCTTTCGGCATGAGCCGCTGGAAGACATTCCAGCGAATCTGGCTGCCGCAGGCCTTCTACCGCGCATTGCCGACGCTGACCGGCGAAACCGTGCTGCAGCTGAAATCGACGCCGCTGGTGGCGACCATCAGCGTGATCGACATATTCGCCGTCTCCTCCAAGGTGCGGCAGGATACCTATCTCACCTATGAACCCTTGCTGCTCTTGGCGTTGATCTATATGGCGATCACCGGCATCCTCGTCTTCACCCTGGGCAAGATCGAGGCGCGGATCCCGAACAAGATCGGGTAGGTGAATGGTAAATGGTGAGTAGTGAGTAGTGGGATCAACCAGTCACCACTCCCATCCACCTATTCACGCTTCACTATTCACCATTCACCATTCACTACTCACCCAGAGGCAATCCCAATGCAACTCAGTCTCGACCAGGCGACAGGGCTGTGCCGGATGGCCGCACTTGGCGCCGGCGCCAACGAAGAGGCGGCACAGTCGCTGGCTGCCTCGATCGTCACGGCCGAGGCGGAAGGACTGTCGGCCGTCGGGCTGTCGCATTTCATCGATTATCTCGAAGCACTGGAGGCTGGCCGCATTGACGGCAACGCCGATCCGGTGATCACCAGGCCGGCGCTCGCCGTCTATCTCTCCGATGCGCGCGGCGGCCTGGCGCATACCGGTTTCGACCGCACGATCGATGACCTTGCCAAGGCGGCGCGGCTGTTCGGCGTCGCCATTTTTTCGCAGAAGAATGCCTATACGTGCGGCGCACTCGGCTATTTCACCGGGCGGCTTGCCGCGCAGGGGCTGGTTTCGTTCGCCGCAACCAACGGCCCGGCCGTGCTTGCCGGCTCGGGCTCGGTCAAGCCGGTCTACTGTACAAATCCGATGTCCTTTGCAGCACCCGCCGCAGACGGGGCGCCGCTGGTCATCGACCAGTCGTCGAGCGCCACCGCCTTCGTCAACATCCGCAAGGCGGCCGAGGACGGCAAGAAGATTCCCGAAGGCTGGGCGCTGGACGCCAGCGGCAACCCGACCACCGATCCCGCGTCCGCCATGAAAGGCGCTATGATTGCCTTCGGCGGCCAGCGCGGCGCCAACATCGCGCTGATGGTTGAGGTGCTGGCTGCGGGCCTGTCGGGCGCCAACTGGTCGCTCGATGCGCCATGGTTCAGCGGCGGACCGGACAGTCCGGGGACCGGCCTGTTCGTGCTCGCCGTCGAGCCCAAGCTGCTCGATCCGGACTTCGAGAAACGGATGAAGGATCAACTCGACCGGCTGCGCCGCCGCTATGGCGTGCATGTGCCAGGGCGTGCCCGGGCAGAAGCGGCTGAGAAGGCGGCGGCTCGCGGCATAAGCGCGCCGAAAGCCGTGGTGCAGCGCATTTCCGAATTCGCCGCCCGCTATTCATCCTGAAGAAATTCGTTTGTCCGATGAGTGGCTGACCACGCCGGCCGATCCGGCAGCGCGAGCCTACTTCCCGCAATGATGATCGTTGATGACGTTCAGCGCATTCGCGTCCGGTCCTACCCTGTTGTAGGAGCAGGGTTCGGCGGCCGTCGTGAACAAGTGGTTGTCATAGTAACGCGGGCCACCGAACAGGATGTCGATGATGTCGCCATTGGCGGAAACGTAGCGTTCGGGTTGAGCTTGGTGGTGATGCCGGTTTCCGGCGAACGCCGAAGCGCCAATGCTGCAGCCTGTTGCGAAAGCCAGAGCGAAGATCGCAACGCATTTTTTCGTCATCGGCAATATCCTCCATTCGGAATCAAACCATACATCTAAAATCGCCGACCGAATAAAAGTTCCTGCCGGTGCTGGTCCTATCGGATGTTCGGGGTTGGGGCGGGCGTACTTGCTTCACGCCCTCCCGATATCGTCTCAGGTCAAGCGGCCCGTTGAACCATGGTTGCAAATGAACGCGACCCCGGAAAGCCGCGCCTCGGCCGGGTTTTCTGCCGTTTCGAACGGATCCGGAAAATCATGCTTCAACAATGCCGGGCGACCTATGGTCACCCTTTGCCTTTGGCGCGAAACGGACTATGAAACGGCTTCAACCGAGCCATCTGGATAGCCCGCCGGAGCCAGCCATGACCGAAATCCTGCAGACCCCAAAGCTCGTCGTCGTCTTCGGCGGCTCCGGCTTTGTCGGTCGTCATGTCGTGCGGGCGCTGGCCAAGCGCGGCTACCGCATCCGAGTCGCCTGCCGCCGGCCCGATCTCGCCGGCCACCTGCAGCCGCTCGGCAATGTCGGGCAGATCCAGCCGGTGCAGGCCAATGTCCGGGTGCGCTGGTCGGTCGACCGCGCCGTGCAAGGCGCCGACCATGTCGTCAATCTGGTGGCTATCCCGTATGAGGGCGGCCGGCAGAAATTCGCTGCCGTGCATGAGTTCGGCGCACGCGCCATCGCCGAGGCGGCGCGCACCGTCGGCGCCGGCCTCACCCATATCTCGGCTCTGGGTGCGGATCTCCACGCGCAATCGGACTATGCGCGTACCAAGGCGCTCGGCGAAAAGGCGGTTCTGGAGACGATCCAGGACGCCGTGATCTTGCGGCCATCGATCAATTTCGGGCCGGAGGACGGTTTCTTCAACCGCTTTGCCAACATGGCCCGCTTTTCCCCAGTCCTGCCGCTGATCGGCGGCGGGCAGACGAAATTCCAGCCGGTCTATGTCGGCGACGTCGCCGAAGCGGTGGCGCACTCGGTCGACGGCAAGGTCCAGGGCGGCCAGATCTATGAGCTCGGCGGGCCGCAAGTGCTCAGCTTCAAGGAATGCATGCAAGAGCTGCTTGTCATCATCGAACGCAAGCGGCTTCTGCTGCCGATGCCATGGTGGCTGGCGAACCTCCAGGCATCAATTCTCGGGCTGCTGCCCAAACCGTTGTTGACCAAGGACCAGGTCCTGCTGTTGCGCCAGCACAATGTCGTGTCGGATGCCGCCGTCAAGGATAACAGGACGCTCGCCGGCCTCGGCATTCAGCCTCGGTCGATCGGAACCATTCTGCCAAGCTATCTCTGGCGCTACCGCGCCGCCGGCCAGTTCCAACGCAAGTCCGCATAATACGGAACGAACGTTCAGCCGCTTACGGCACGCGCCGGGTGACCTGCATCGGCAGCCCGCCTTGCGGCTGCGTCGTCAGCTTCTGCACCGGCCAGGGCCGGGTCTCTGCGGTGGTGTCGAAACGGTAGCGCGACAGCATGATCGCCAACGCGATGATCGCCTCCTGCATGGCGAAGCTGGCGCCGATGCAGACGCGAGGCCCGGCGCCGAACGGTAAATACTGGAAACGGTCGATCTTTTCGCGGTTTCCCGGATGGAAGCGTTCCGGCATGAAAGCGTCCGGCCGGTCCCACAATTTCCGATGGCGGTGGACGACCCACGGCATCACCAGCACCGCGGCGCGCCGCGGTATATAGAGGCCGTTCCAGGTTTCGGGCTCGATCGGTTCGCGGTTGATCGACGGCGCCGGCGGATAGAGCCTGAGCGCCTCGTCGAATGCGGCGCGGGTGAGCGGCATTGCGTCGAGCCATTTCGTCGGGTCGGGCTCGCGCGCCAGCACCGCATCGATCTCGTGCTCGATCTTTTCGCGCTCCCACGGCGCTTCGGCAAGGCAGTAGAGCGTCCAGCCGAGCGCCCTGGCTGTAGTCTCGTGGCCGGCGCCGATGAAGGTGATGATATTGTCCTCGACCTCGGCCCGGGTCAGCCCGTCCGGTCCCTCCGCCTTGAGCAACAGAGTGAGAAAGTCCATCCGGAGCGCGCTTCAGCCGCTCTTCGCGCATCTGCACCGTGTCGGTGACGATCTTGCGGAAGTAGGCCATGGTCTTGCGGCCGCGGATGCGGGTCAGGCGCGGCATCCAGTCGGGCGCACGCAAAAGGTCGAGCGGATCGACCCGGCCCATCGTCTCGAACAGGCGGTCGATCTCCTTGGCGAAGCTGCCCGGCTCGCCCGATATCTCGCCCGAAAACAGCGTCTCGGCCAGGATGTCGAAGGTGAGCAGCGTCATGTCGTGGGCGATATCCGACGTGCCACCCTGCTCGTAGCGCGTGACGAACTCGAGCGTGCGTTTCAGCATCGGCTCGGCGAAGCCGAAGATGTGGCGCGGCGTGAACACCGGCGCCATCGCCTTGCGCGAACGCTTCCAGACATCGCCCTCGGCGGTCAGCAGGCCGTCGCGCAAGATCGGCCGCAGGATCAACTGGCGCACCGTCGCCATCTTGTAGTTCTTGGCATTGTCGACCAACACGTGGCGGATGAGGCCGGGATCGTTGGCGATGACCAGCCGCCCCCCGACGCCGTTCACCGAAATCCAGGGCTCGTTGTAGGTCGCCTCGCCCCACAGTTCGAGCGGATTGCGGTATACGATGCGGATCATCTCCAGCGTCGAAGGCGGCGAGGTGCGCGGCTTCGGCGCCGGCGGGACGAAGGGGACGGGCTGACTGTCCATGGCGTGCTCCGCTAGCGAGCTCAATGTAGTGGCTGGCAAGGCAAGCGTCCATGTGGCCGAACGGCAAGGCGAAGCATCCACTCTCTGGAATGTGACCGGGGCACCGGAAAGTGCCTGCTTGTTGTGTCTGGTTGCGTGCCTTAGGTGGCACTCACCAACAGATACCGCCAACCGGCAGGAGCCCACCTTGAAGCACCAGTTGAACGTCATCATCGGCAGCACGCGGCCGGGCCGCGCCGGGCCGGTTTTCGCAAAGTGGCTGGAGAGCTTCGCGGCCGAGCACGGGAAATTCGAGCCGGTGCTCACCGACATCGCCGCCTTCAACCTGCCGGTGCTAGACGAGCCGCATCATCCGAGACTCGGCAAATACGAAAACAGCCACACGAAGGCTTGGTCGGAGGCAATCGACGCCGCCGACGCATTCGTCTTCGTGGCGCCGGAATACAATTATTTCGCAGCCCCCGCGATCGTCAACGCGGTCGACTACCTGCTCAGGGAATGGCGATACAAGCCGGCCGCCATTCTCAGCTATGGCGGTGTCTCCGGCGGCTTGCGAGCGGCGCAGGCGGTCAAACCGCTGCTGACCTCCGTCGGCGTCATGCCGATCCCGGAAGGCGTGGCGCTGCCGATGTACCAGAAACTGCTCGACGAGACCGGTGCCTTCCTGCCCAGCGAGCAGGTGCTCGGCGGGGCCAGGACCATGCTGGACGAGCTGTTCCGCTGGAGCGAAGCACTGAAGCCGATGCGGGTCGGCTAACAACGCGAACAGCCTGGCTTGCTCATGCCATAAAGAGATGGAATGCTCCGGCAAATGACCGGGCCGGGGCGGTTCGATTTGCGTCTTCTGTTTGCCTTGCTGCTGATCCTCTCGACGGCCTCCGCTGCCGTGGCGGAGCGGCGCGTTGCGCTAGTCATCGCCGAGAACGACTACCGGCTGATCCGGCCGCTCGCCAATCCCGTCAATGACGGCGAGATCATGGAAACGGTGCTGAGGAAGCTCGGTTTCGAGGTCTTCCTCGAAACCAACCGCGACCTGCGGCGCATGCGCCGGGCGCTCGACGATTTCCGCGACGATGCCAAAGGCGCCGACGTGGCGTTCGTGTTCTTCTCCGGCCACGGCGTCGAGATCGCCGGCGAGAACCGGCTCCTGCCGGTCGATGCAGACTCGTCGTCGCTCGATGCGCTGGAAAAGACCAGTCTGCCGCTGGAAGAGGTCCGCGAGGTCGTCGCCGCCACCAGCAAGATCGGACTGATTGTGCTCGATGCCTGCCGTAGCGATCCATTCGCGGGCACGGGCGATGAAGGCCGCGGCGCGACGGCACTGGCAAAAGACGTCAGCGACAAGGTCCGGCCGGGTCTTGGTCGCATCGGGCGGGCAGAAAACATCCTGTTTGCCTTTTCGGCGGCGCCCGGCGAGACCGCAGCGGATGGGACCGGCGAGAATTCGCCGTTCACCGCGGCGCTGACGAAATATCTCGGCACCGAAGGGCTCGAGATCCGCTCCGTGCTGACGCTCGTGCAACAGGAGGTCTACGATCTCTCGCGCGGCAAGCAATTGCCCTATGTCGAGAGCGGCCTGCCGCAGCTGTTCTTTGCCACGACAGCCAAGGAGAAATTGCCGGAGCGCGAACGCCTGTTGCTGGCCATGGCCGAGGTGACGCCCGAGATGCGCGGCGAGGTGGAAAAGATCGCCAGCGACGCCGACATGCCGCTGGCACCGCTTTATGGCGCGTTGATCAGTTCCGATGCCGGCCACCTCTCCGCGGACAGTCTGAACGCCAGGCTGCGTGAGGCGGCCGACGCCTTCGTCAAGGTGCGAAGCGAAATGCAGACCCTTGGCTCCGACGATCTGCGGGTGGCAGCGTTGCGCCGGCAGGCCGAAGAGCAGCTTTCGCTGGGAGCGTTCGATGCCGCGCGGAAAAAGCTCGCCGAGGCAGCCGAGATCGACAATGTCTCGCGCAACGCGCTGAAGGCTAATTTCGTCAGCCGCACGCTTTCCGAAGCCGCGACGCGCTATCTGTCCGGCGGCGCGGCGCGCGCCGACCTCGACTACGCCACAGCCATCAAGGATTATGAATCGGTGCTCGCGCTTTATGGCGAAGCCGGCCAGGTGGTGCTGTCGCTCGACGATGCCGACCGCTTGATCCGCACGCTGGACGAGCTCGGCAAGCTCTATACCACGGTCGGCAATATCGAGGCGGCCGGCCGCGCCTTCGAGGCGCTGCAAGCTGATCTCGAGCGGCGGTCGCATCAGGAAACCGATCCGAACGTGAAGCGCGACTTCGCCGTCAGCCACGTCAAGCTCGGCAATGTGCGGATGGCGCAAGGCAATCTGCCGGCAGCGCTGCAGAACTATGAGACCGCCAAGACCGTTCTGCAGGGCCTGACCGAGGCAGAGCCGGACAATCTGGAGTGGTTCGGCGACCTCGCCATGACCGACGACAAGATCGGTAACGTGCTGGCGACGCAAGGCGATCGGGCCGGCGCCGCACAGGTCTATCAGGAAAGCCTGTCGATCAAGAAACAGCTCGCTGCCGGCGAACCCGACCGTGCCGAGCTGCAGCGCGACCTGACCATCGCCTATGATGAGATCGGCCATCTTGCCCATGTCGCAGGCCAACTGGACAACGCACAGGCGGCCTATGAAGAGAGCCTGAAGGTGCGGCTGGCGCTGGCGGCGGACAAGCCGGGAGATGCCGACCGGCAGCGTGACGTCTCGGTCAGCCACGATACGATAGGCGACCTGCTGCGCGAACGCGGCGACGCCGCCGGGGCGCTGGCGGCCTACAAGGAAGGCCTGGCGATCATCAAGCAACTGGCGAAACGCGATCCGGACGACACCGAGCTGAAACGCGACCTGTCGGTCGGCAACGCCAAGATCGGCAACGCGCTGAGCGACCAGGAGAATTGGCCGGCGGCACTTTCGGCTTATCGTGAGGCACTCTCGCAGGCCAGCGCGCTCGCCGCCGGCGACCCGAACAACACCGATTGGCAGCGTGACCTGTCCGTGTGCCTCGAGAAGGTCGCCGGCGTCCTGGCGATACAGGGCGACCACAAAGGCGCGCTGAAAGCCTATCTGGACAGTTACGCGATTGCACAGAGGCTGGCGAAGCTCGATCCCGCCAATTCCGACTGGCAGCGTGACTTGTCGATAACGCTGTCCGAAGTCGCCACGCTGCGCCTCAGGCAGCGCGACGTCAGAGGAGCCCGGCAAGCCCTTCAGGACAGCCTCGCCATTCGCGAGAAACTTGCCCAGTCCGATCCGGACAACGCCACCTGGCAGCGCGACCTTGTGGTCGCCTATATCGACTACGCGCAGATTGCGAAGGATCCGAAAGCCGTGCTTTCCAAGGCGCTCGACATGACGCTCGAGCTCGACCGGACCGGTCGGCTGGCGCCGCGATACAAGTTCATGATCAAGTTCCTGCGTGAGCGGCTGGCCAAGATCGAAGCCAGGCGCCGGTAGCCGGCCCACGCGACGGTCATTCCGTTCGGAAACGCCTGCAAACCTTGGAAAAACCGCCTTTTGCGCCTATATCTACGACATTAGAAATGCGCGATTCGACGCCGATTTTTCGCGCTCTGCACACGGCATCAATCAGACAGGTTTTCATGAGCGACCAGACCGACATCGCCAACGGCGTTGAAGCCGAATACGGCGCCGATTCCATCAAGGTTTTGAAGGGCTTGGATGCCGTTCGCAAGCGGCCGGGCATGTATATCGGCGACACCGACGACGGCTCGGGCCTGCACCACATGGTCTATGAAGTCGTCGACAACGCCATCGACGAAGCACTGGCCGGCCATGCCGACCTGGTGACGGTGACGCTCAATCCGGACGGCTCGGTGACGGTCATCGACAATGGCCGCGGCATTCCGACCGATATCCACACCGGGGAAGGCATTTCGGCGGCCGAAGTGATCATGACGCAGCTGCATGCCGGCGGCAAGTTCGACCAGAACTCCTACAAGGTGTCGGGCGGCCTGCACGGCGTTGGCGTGTCGGTCGTCAACGCGCTGTCGGCTTGGCTGAAACTGAAAATCCGCCGCAACGGCCAGATCTACGAGATGAGCTTCACGCATGGCGATGCGGACGCGCCGCTGCGGGTCACCGGCACCTACGAACAACACAAGGTCCCCGGCACCTATGAAGGACGCAGTGGCAGCGAAATCACGTTTTTGCCGTCGTCCGAAACCTTCACCATGGTCGAGTTCGACTACGGTACGCTGGAGCACCGGCTGCGTGAACTCGCCTTCCTGAACTCCGGCGTGCGCATCGTTTTGACCGACGCCCGCCATGCCGACATCGTGCGCCATGAACTGCACTACGATGGCGGGCTGGAAGAGTTCGCCAGATATCTCGACCGGACGAAGAAGCCGCTGCTCGACAAGCCGATCGCGATCCGCGCCGAGCGCGACGGCATCACCGTCGAAGTCGCCATGTGGTGGAACGACAGCTACCACGAGAACGTGCTGGCCTTCACCAACAACATCCCGCAACGCGACGGCGGCACGCATCTGGCCGGCTTCCGCGGTGCGCTGACGCGCCAGATAACCGGCTACGGCGATTCCTCCGGCCTGACGAAGAAGGAAAAGGTGGCGCTGATCGGCGACGATTGCCGCGAAGGACTGACGGCCGTGCTGTCGGTCAAGGTTCCCGACCCGAAATTCTCCTCGCAGACCAAGGACAAGCTGGTGTCGTCCGAGGTTCGCCCGGTGGTCGAAGGGCTCGTCAACGAAGCGCTCGGTACCTGGCTCGAGGAGCACCCGACCGAGGGCAAGGCGGTCATCGAGAAGGTCATCCAGGCCGCTGCCGCGCGCGAAGCCGCGCGCAAGGCACGCGATATCACCCGCAAGAGCTCGCTCGGCGTCACCTCGCTGCCCGGCAAGCTGGCCGATTGCCAGGAGCGCGATCCGGCGAAATCCGAAATCTTCATCGTCGAGGGCGACAGCGCCGGCGGCTCGGCAAAGGGCGGCCGTTCACGCCAGAACCAGGCCATTCTTCCGCTGCGCGGCAAGATCCTCAATGTCGAACGCGCCCGCTTCGACCGCATGCTCGGCTCCGACATGATCGGCACGCTGATCACCGCGCTCGGCACCTCGATCGGCAAGGACGAGTTCAATGCCGACAAGCTGCGCTACCACAAGATCATCCTGATGACCGACGCCGATGTCGACGGCGCCCACATCCGCACCTTGCTGCTGACCTTCTTCTTCCGGCAGATGCCGGAACTGATCGAACGCGGCCATCTCTATATCGCGCAGCCGCCGCTCTATAAGGTGACGCGAGGGAAGAGCTCGCAATATATCAAGGACGAAGCCGCCTTCGAGGAATTCCTGATCGGCTCGGGGCTGGAAGAGGCGTCGCTTGCGCTCAGCACGGGCGAGGTGCGGGCCGGACAGGACCTGCGCAGCGCCATCGACGACGCCTTGGCTGTCCGCCAGCTCATCAACGGATTGCATACCCGCTATAACAGAGGCGTGGTCGAGCAGGCAGCGATCGCCGGCGCGCTCAACCCCGAGATCTTCACCGACCTCGGCCGCGCCAACGAGATGGCCGAGCGTGTTGCGCGTCGTCTCGACATTATCGCCGAGGACACCGAGCGCGGCTGGACAGGCCGTATGTCAACCTCGAACGAGGGCACCGGCGGCTATGTCTTCGAGCGCACCGTGCGCAGCGTCAAGGAGTTCGCGCATCTCGATCTGGCGCTGATCAATTCCGCCGATGCACGCCAGCTCGACCGCTATGCGCCGCGCCTGTCAGAAATCTACGGCGAGCCGCCGGTGCTGCGCCGCAAGGACGTCTCCGAAACCATTTCGGGGCCGCTCGCACTGCTCAATGCCGTTTTTGCCACCGGCCGCAAGGGCCTGACCATGCAGCGCTACAAGGGCCTTGGTGAAATGAACGCCGAGCAGCTCTGGGAAACGACGCTCGACCCGAATGTGCGCTCGCTCTTACAGGTAAGGGTCAATGACGCAACGGACGCGGACTCACTGTTTTCGCGATTGATGGGCGACGAGGTCGAGCCAAGGCGCGAATTCATCCAGGAGAATGCGCTGTCGGTCGCCAATCTGGACATCTGAGCCGCGATCCAGATACCCAGCCGGCGGGCGTGAAGTGGATCGGTGCGCCTTGGCGCACCGATGCGCCTGCTGCATTGCAACAAAGATCACCGCGTATCTCCCGGAACGGAAAGTCTTTCAAGGCATTGTAGTCGATCACAATCGCCGCAGGAGGCATCCATGGGACGTGGCATTTTGCTCTGGCTTCTCGGAGTTCCGATTCCGATCATTATTCTCCTGATGCTGTTCGCACGGTAGGGGGCTTCGATGTCCACCCTAACGTCTGTCGACGTTTCCGCACCGACGGAATCCTCTTCTACTGCTGTCACCTGGGGGCCGATCATCGCCGGCGCCTTTGCTGCGTCGACGCTTACCTTCATTTTGATGCTGCTCGGCTCCGGGCTCGGGCTGAGCATGGTGTCGCCATGGTCCGGCTCGGGTGCGTCAGTCACCACTTTCGCCGTTTCCACCGCCGTCTGGCTGATCATCGTGCAGTGGCTATCTTCCGCTCTCGGCGGCTACCTTGCCGGACGCCTGCGGACCAAATGGGTCGGCATCCACACCGATGAAGTCTTCTTCCGCGATACCGCTCACGGCTTCCTGGCCTGGGCGCTTGCGACGCTGCTCGTCGCCGGCGTGCTCGGCACGGCGCTTTCGGCCGCAATAGGCACCGGTGTCCAGGCTGCTTCGACTGTGGCATCCGGCGCGGCAATGGGCGCTTCGGCGGGTGCCACTGCAAACGCTGGTGGCGCCTCGACTGACAGCGCCACATCGTATTTCGTCGATACGCTGTTCCGCCCGGCCGATCCGGCAAGGCTCGCTGCCGCCAATCCGGAGAGCGACGCCGCGGCAACTGCGCAGGCGTCGCGAATTCTGATCGCGAGTGCGGCAGCAGGCGAAATATCGGGCGACGACAAGACCTATCTGTCGCGGCTGGTGGCCGCCCGTACAGGCCTGTCCGAAGCGGATGCCACCGCTCGGGTCGATGCGGTAATCGCCAAAGTGCAGGACGCCAAGGTCAAGGCCCAGCAGGCGGCCGACACCGCCAGAAAGGCGGGCGCCACCTTCTCGCTGATTGGAGCGCTGTCGCTGGTCGTCGGGGCTTTCATTGCCAGTGCAGCTGCAGCACTTGGCGGCAGGCAGCGCGACGACGAGGAGGCAATTTTCCTGACCAACCGTTGATCGGTGCTTAAGCGAGTTTGATCCGCTTCAGGGAAGGTTACCCCGAAGCGGATTTTGCTTTGAGCTGTCGTCGCCATGATCGTGCGCCGTTCATTGCCTATAGCTCAGTTCCCAGCTTGCGGCCGAGATCGATTGCGTCGCGCAGCACGGCAAGATGCGAGCGCGGCACGCCGGATGGTGCGTTGGCCTCGACGCCGCTCGCCGTCAGCGACCAATAAAGGGTGTGCGTGAAGGCGCGGCCGCGCGGGCCGCGCAACTCGACCTGAATGTTTTCCACCCCCGGACCGAAATTCTCCGTCATCGGTCCGGAAATCGGGTCGCCGGTCAGCCAGCCATTTCCCCTGTCGAAAATGTTGGTCCAGCGCGTCGCCGCAAACACCGCGCCATGATGCACCGCCCGCTGCGGCTTGCCCGAATGGCTGCGCCCTTCCTGATAGAGCACAGTCCCGCCGCCTGCCGTGTCGGCGATCGGCGGACATGCCGAAAACAGGCGTTCGGCGATGCCGCGCCTGAATTCGGCGAGGTTGTAGGTAACCAGAAACTCGCTGTGGGTCAGCGGACTGCCGAGCGTGACGAAATCGCTGATCTTCCACGGCAGCGGGTGATCCGCATCCTTGGCACGGAGCTGCTGGTAGAGCTCCCATTGGTCGCGCTGGAATCCGGAGAGGTCATCGAGATGCTCGGGCCAAGCTGAAACATCGGCGGCCAGCGTCGCCTTGTCGACGGCGCGGATCGCCTTCAGCCTCGCTTTGTCGCGAACGGCTTCCAGCCTTCGAGGCCTGAAATCGGCCCACAATATCTGCAGCAGATCATAGGCGATGATTGACCCCAAGCTGTGCGAGACCAGGACGATGCGGTCGTAGGCGTCGTCCATCATAAGGCGCTTCAGCAGCTTGAGGCCACGCTCGCGGACCAGCGCGCGCTTCTCGACCGTCGTCGCTTCGGCCCGTACATAGGCAGCGACATCGCCGAAATAAGGCAGGCCAAACTGGTCCACCGACCAGATGACGAATGACGCCACGACGGTGAGAAGCACACCGGTCGTCCAGGAGATGTAGCCTTGCCAGGCCGACGTTGCGAGCGCCAGCGCCGCGCCGAGGACGACGATAGTGGCCAAAAGCGTGACAGCGTAGAGTTTGCGCACATCGTGCGGAATATCGGCGGGCTTGCGCCAGAGCAGGGTCGTCACCCAGGCAGCAAGGCGGCTCCGGGTCGTGCCTTGGGTGATGTCGGCCCAGTAAAGCTCGTAGAAATCGGTGCGGCGGCCATCGACATCATAGGGCGTGGTGATCCGGCGAAGCTCGTGCGAATTGGTCCGGCTGTCGGGCGTGATCCAACTCTGGTTGATCTTCGCACCCGTCGGGTCGGCCGGATCTGCGACATGGGCATAGAACGGAGCACGGGCGGGATCGTGGCTCCATATCGCCTGGACAAATCCCCTCAGGGTGTCCATGGGCCGCTGTTCGCCCATGCCGTGTACGACCACCACCGCCTGGCTGAGCTTGCGCGGCGCCTTCTCTGCTGCAGTCAGATCGGTGGCCGGCGATGCAGCAGAACCAGGGTCGGGCACCGGCACCTCCACCGACGACGCCGTCAGACAAGACGACCGGTCGCTATCGTAACTTCAGAACCGGTAACAGCCAAGAAAAAGCCCGGCGCGAAGCCGGTCTGTATTCGACGACCGACCGGCAGTGAGTTGGCAACGACGCCGTTTCAGTGATCCATCGCCTTGACGATCTCTTCGGTCATCTTCTTGGCGTCGCCGAGCAGCATCATGGTGCCGTCCTTGTAGAACAGCGCATTGTCGATACCGGCATAGCCGGAGCCGAGCGAGCGCTTGACGAACAGGCAGGTGCGGGCCTTGTCGACGTCGAGGATCGGCATGCCGTAGATCGGCGACGATTTGTCGTCGCGGGCGGACGGGTTGGTGACGTCGTTGGCGCCGATGACATAGGCGACGTCGGCTTGCGCGAATTCGGAGTTGATGTCCTCGAGCTCGAACACTTCGTCGTAAGGCACGTTGGCTTCGGCGAGCAGCACGTTCATGTGGCCGGGCATGCGGCCGGCCACCGGGTGGATCGCGTATTTGACGTCGACGCCATTGGCCTTGAGCTTGTCGGCCATCTCGCGCAACGCATGCTGCGCTTGCGCCACCGCCATGCCGTAGCCCGGCACGATGATGACCTTCTGCGCGTTCATCATCAGATAGGCGGCGTCGTCGGCCGAGCCCTGCTTGACCGTGCGCTCGATGCCGTCATCGGCAGCTGCGGCCGTCTCGCCGCCGAAGCCGCCGAGAATGACCGAGATGAAGCTTCGATTCATGCCCTTGCACATGATGTAGGACAGGATCGCACCGGACGAGCCGACCAGCGCGCCGGTGATGATCAGCGCCAGATTGCCGAGCGTGAAGCCGAGTGCCGCCGCTGCCCAACCCGAGTAGGAATTGAGCATCGAGACGACCACCGGCATGTCGGCGCCGCCGATCGGGATGATCAGCAGGACGCCAAGGACAAGCGAGGCCACGACGATCAGCCAGAACACCAGCTTCGACTCGGTGGTGACCAGCAGGACGATCAATACGACGAGCGCGATGCCAAGCGCGGCGTTGATGAAGTGGCGGCCGCCGATCATGATCGGCTTGCCCGACATGCGGCCGTCGAGCTTGAGGAAGGCGATGACCGAGCCGGTGAAGGTGATGGCGCCGATGGCGACGCCAAGGCTCATCTCGATCAGAGCCTGGGCGTGGATATCGTTTACCGTGCCGATGCCGAAACTTTCAGGCGCGTAGATGGCGGCGGCCGCCACCATGACGGCGGCAAGGCCGACCAGAGAGTGGAAGGCGGCAACCAGCTGCGGCATCGAGGTCATGGCGATGCGCCGCGCGGTGACCGCGCCGACCGAGCCGCCGATCAGCAGACCGAGCACGATCAGGCCGAAGCCTCCCGCGGATGGGGTCGCCAGCGCCAGCGTCGTGGCGATGGCGATGCCCATGCCGATCATGCCGTACATGTTGCCCTGGCGGCTGGTGGTCGGGTGCGACAGGCCGCGCAACGCCAGGATGAAGAGGATGCCGGAGACCAGATAGAGGAAGGAGGCAAAGTTGGCGTTCATAGCGCTCTACTTTTCCTTCTTCTTGTACATGGCCAGCATGCGCTGGGTGACGAGGAAGCCGCCGAAGATGTTGACCGAGACCAGCACCAAAGCAACGAAGCCGAAACCAGTGGCGATGCCGGAGGCAGAGATGCCGACGGCCAGCAGCGCACCGACGACGATGACTGAGGAAATCGCGTTGGTGACCGCCATCAGCGGCGTGTGCAGCGCCGGTGTGACCGACCAGACGACGTAATAGCCGACGAAGATCGCCAGCACGAAGATGGCGAAGCGGAAGACGAAGGGATCGATCGCCCCGCCGGACAGCGCGTGCGCGGCGTCGGCGGCGGCCTCAGTGCCGGGAGCGGTGGCCAGGTTCTGTACCGCGAGCCGGACGGCAGCTGTCGCCTGGTCGAGCTGGTCGAGGGCTTTCTGCAGGGTCTGGTCCATCACGCGATCCCCCCGGTGGTCTTTGGCTTCCTTGAAGCGGCCGGTTTCTTCGCAGCCGGTTTGGCCGAAGCGTCGGCAACCATCGTCTTGGCCGGAATGGCCGGCGGTTCGACGCGCGGCTCTTGCTCAGCCCTGACGAAAGCAGGATGAACGACCTTGCCGCCATTCGTCAGCATCGTCGCCTTGACCAGTTCGTCGTCGCGGTTGACGGCAAGCGTCTTCGTCGCCTTGTCGACCAGCGTCTCGAGGAAGGCATAGAGGTTTCTCGCATAGAGCAGCGAAGCGGAGGCCGCGACGCGACCGGGAACGTTGAGATGGCCGACGATCTTTACCCCGTTGGCCGTGGTCACCACCTGCCCCGGCACGGCGCCCTCGACATTGCCGCCGCGCTCGACCGCGAGGTCGACGATCACCGAGCCGGGTTTCATCGAAGCGACCATCGCCGCCGATACCAGCTTCGGCGCGGGCCGGCCGGGTATCAGCGCCGTGGTGATGACGATGTCCTGCTTGGCGATGTGCTCGGCGGTAAGCGCCGCCTGCTTGGCCTGATACTCCTTTGACATTTCCTTGGCGTAGCCGCCGGCCGTCTCGGCCGCCTTGAACTCCTCGTCCTCGACCGCCAGGAATTTTGCGCCGAGCGAGGCAACCTGCTCCTTGGCGGCCGGGCGCACGTCGGTGGCGGTGACCACGGCGCCGAGGCGGCGCGCGGTGGCGATGGCCTGCAGACCGGCGACGCCGACGCCCATGATGAAGGCCTTCGCCGCCGGTACCGTGCCGGCCGCGGTCATCATCATCGGCAACGCCCGGTCATATTCGCCAGCCGCGTCGATCAATGCCTGATAGCCGGCGAGGTTCGCCTGGCTGGATAGGACGTCCATCGACTGGGCACGGGTGATGCGCGGCATGAACTCCATGGAAAAGGCAGTAACACCGGCCTTTGCCAGCGCGGCAACGGCAGCATCGTTGCCATATGGATCCATGATGGCAATGACGGCAGTGCCCGGCCGATAGGCTTTCAGCTCGGCCTCGCTCGGCCGGCGCACCTTCAGCACGACATCAGCCCTGGAAACATCGCCGGCCTTACCGATCGCGGCGCCCGCCTTGGCAAACTCCTCGTCGGGAATGCGCGACGCCGTTCCGGCGCCGGCTTCGACGACCACGTCGAAACCCAGTGCCGTCAGCCGTTTCACCGTGTCGGGCGAGGCCGCGACGCGCGGCTCGTTCGCGTCAAGCTCACGAGGGATGAAAACCGTCTGTCCCACCGCATGATCCTTTCGGCCGGAACCCGTTACCCAAGACGCCGACCGGCCCCCGGCGGCGCCCTCGACAAAGGTTGGAGGAGTCTACCGGAGAATAAAGGCGCCGACGGCAAGGATCAGAACGAACAGGATAGTCCCCGAGAAGAAACCGCCCACGAAGAAGCCGAACGCCATGGCCAGAAGCACGGCGGCGCAAAATAGCGATCCATATTTGGCCAGCATCACAAAGCCGGCATAGGTGCGGTCGTGCTCGGCATAGTCCATCTTCGCGCCCAGTTCGACAGGACCGGTCGGCGTGTGTTCAGCCATAGGAATACCCCTTCGAAGACATCTTTCAGGCACATAGCGAAAAGCCGCGTCAAGGGCAATGGCGCTATTGCCGCATCGCCGCAGCCAACTGTCTCAAGCGAAACTGGAAATCGCTGCGTCAATGATGTGGCGCAACATGCGCAGCGGTCTTATGACTGACCCGAGCCTGAAAACGAGGCGGGGCGGAGCGCGGCGATACCAATCACAATGGATGGCAGGTCCGCTATTGCCGATGTCGTTAGCCGGCGAGATGCGGGAACAACCCGAGCAGGCCGACAACGATCAGATAAAGGGCGACGATATAGTTGAGCAGCCGCGGCATCACCAGGATCAGCACGCCTGCAATCAGCGAGATAAGTGGAGTAAGGGCGAGCGTCGAAATGGTCATATCGGTTCCTTTGATCGGATCGCTGTCGAAGCGATGCTTGGCGGATGTCAGACATGCCGACCTACCACCAGCACCCTTGCCAGAACGCCGAAGCAACCGGAAGGCTCCATGATCTCGTTCAGGCGGCTTCGCGAAAATACTTGGCGGTGGGCAGGATGGTCAGCGGCGCGAGTTCGCCGGCACCGGGCGTATCGAACAACATGCGCTGCTCCATTGGCGTCGAACGGAAGAACGGAAAGCGAGCGTAGGTTTCATTCTTGATCGCCAGGACATCGGCTTGATAAAGCAGCGCGAAACAGTTGATCACGCCGGCATAGGGCCGCGCATCGCCAATCGGTCGCGCCCGATAGATGCGCTTGTAGAAAGCCGCATGGTCCTCGCGGATCATGGATATGCAATAAGGCGCGCCGAAATGGAAGCAAGCCATGCCCGCAAGGCGCAGCGTCACATACGGGATCTGCGGGTAAAGCCGTGACCATTCGGCGTCCACGGCAAAACGGCTCGGGTCGATAAAGACTTCGCCGGCCGCCAGACGCGGCATCAACAAGTCCTTGTAGACGCTGAGCGCTGGTGATGTGGCGTTATCAGCAGACACGTTATGCAGGCGCATTGTGCTGACCAGCCGCCCCTCGATGTAGATTCCGAACGTATGGCAATTGGGCAGTTCGTCAAACTCGTCATGGACCTGACGGGACGCATTCTCGGGCACCAGATCGTTCATCCGATAGGAATTGTAGCGCAGCCTGTAAATGCTTTCGAAGTCCTCGCCGCTTTCACAGCGTCGGTACTCCGTCCGGTCAAGCAGCGCATAAACATGTTGCGCGAAGCTGGACATGGTCTCGGACGCATCTTTCCCACCAGCGCCCGCCGCATGGCCGAGCGAACTCAACTGGGCACACATGAACTCTATTCCCCGCGATTACCGCCACCAGCCGACACTACGGACGGGTCATGAGATGTAAAGATGAAAATAAGTAGGAGCTCGTTTACCGCTCGTTAAGGTTAACAATTAATAAAATTATACTAAAATACGCGGTTTTTCAGCGCGAAGTCAGCGCCGCGGCGCCTTCCTTGCCGTCTGGATGTCCTTGGCGAAGGGCCAGACGGTGCTCGACATCGTCTCGATGCCGGACGCGCTGAGTGCCGACCCGAACAGAAAGCCCTGGACCATGTCCGGCTTGACCTGCAATGCTAGGATCTTGAGCTGTTCGAAGGTCTCGACACCTTCGACGGTAACCGAAAGTCCCAGCGGCCGTGACAGGTTGACGATGCCCTTGAGCAATTCGAGCGACCGGCTGTTCTGAGTGACATCCATCAGGAACGAGCGATCGATCTTTATTTTGTCGAGCGGCAGTTTGTGGAGATAGCTGAGGCTCGAATACCCGGTACCGAAATCGTCGAGCGCAATGCGCACGCCGAGCCGCTTCAACTCCTCGATATATTGGCGTGTCAGCGACTTGTCGTCGAGCAGCGCCGTCTCGGTGACCTCGATCTCCAGACGTCCGGCGGAGAGACCGGATTCGGCCAGCGCGTCGCGAACCTTCTGGATGACATCACGGTTGCGGAAATCCTTGGCCGAGAGATTGACCGACACGCTGGTCTGGGCCGGCCATTTGGCGCATTCCGTGCAGGCCGCATGCAGGACGAAGGTGCTGATGTCGGAAATAATCCCCATTTCCTCCGCCAGCGGAATAAAGATACCGGGGGAAATCGGCCCGAGATCGGGATGATCCCAGCGGCACAGCGCTTCGCAACTGGCGATACGCATGGTGCTCATCGCCACGATCGGCTGATAGACCACCCGCAATTCGTTGTTTTCCACGGCGCTGCGCAGGTCCGCCTTCATCAGCTGACGGCTGCGGAAGGCGGCGTCCATCGAGGCCTCGAACAGCCGCCAACCGTTCTTGCCAAGCTCCTTGGCCTTGTAGAGTGCAAGGTCGGCTTTGACGATCATGGCGTCAACGTCGGTATCCTTGACCCGCGACAGCACCGCGCCGCCGCTGGCCTGGATGCGTAATCCGTGGCCGGCGACATCGACCTCGCCCTGTAGATTGACAAAGATCTCATCAACCTGGCCGGTCAGGTGGCTTTCATCCTCGATGCGCTCGAAGAAGATCATGAACTCGTCGCCGCCGAAGCGGCTGACGGTGATGCCTGGCCCAGCGACTGCCGCCAGCCGCTCGGCAACGGCGTAGATCAAGCCGTCGCCAACCGGATGGCCAAGCGTGTCGTTGACGCTCTTGAAATCATCGAGATCGAGCACCACCAGCCCGCAGAGACGCTCGGGGTCGCCCGATTCCATGGATTCCACGACCAGTTCGTGGAAGTAGGCGCGGTTGGGCAGGCCGGTGAGACTGTCGTAGCGCGCCATGAAGCGGATCTTGTCTTCCGCCTCGACCCGGGCGGTCACATCCTCGAAAGTGACGACGCCCAGTTCCTGGCTGCCTTCGCGCGCCGAAAATTCATAGTGCTGGCCGTTGGTGAGCGAGACCAGAACCTTGCGGTCGCGGCCCTCGCGCAACGCACGCGTCAGCTGGGCTTCGATGTAACGGCAATCTTTCGGCGCCAGCATGCCGCCGGCAGCGCCGCGCATCAGCAGACCGTGGATCGAGCGGCCTAGCAGCGCATCGGCCGATTTGAGCGACATCAGGTGCGCGGCTTCGGCATTGGCCACCGCCACCCGGCCGTCGGGACCAAGCATGACAAGGCCATGCGACATGGTGTTGAGCGCGCGGTTGAAACGCTGCGCGATGCGGTTCGCCTTCTTTTCCTCCGACAGGGCGGTAAACAGGACTTCGCGGACGATGTCGGCGAACCGCTTGATCGCAAACAGAAAAGGGGCCGACATCAGACCGAGGATGATGTGGTAGATATCGCCGCGCAGGATAAAGCCAAGCGATATGGGCCATGTGGTGGTTATGATAAAAATCATGACCATGCGCGGCGACCCATAATTGCGGCCGGCAATCGACGTGACCGATGCCAGAGTGACGCAGACAGAGGCTATTTCGGCATAGTTGTCGTGGCTGTCATTTGCCAGATAGATACTGACGAAACAGAACGCGCCAAGCATGAAACCATGCATCGAACCGAAAATTATGTAATCGTTTTCGCGATCATGGGCTTCTTCCCACGTCGTCGGGGAAGGAAGTCGCCCATATTTTCGGATGTTGCGAAGGCGCAGAGTACCGACAATGATGAGCCCAGCGGCAACTAGAAGATACGCCAAGTCCATGGTCTTCCAATAGACCAGAATGACGAGGAGTGTCTGCGCAACAAGGCCGATCGACAGCGTGAACCCGTCGCGAAACAGCGTTTCCACGAACGGAATGTAAACGTCGACCGGAATCTCGTTTTTTCGTCTCAGATTCACGCCTGGATCCCAACCCTGGGGAACCCAGCAGTGTCACATTGGCCTTAAGAAAGGTTTAGAGCAGCGGTTTGGGCTCTATTGGCATTCATTGGTGACGCAGCGGAAGCGGGGAAACTACAGTTCAGGTAAACAAGGCGTATCACAGCGCTGAATTATTCGGCGGCTTGAAGTTGCGGCCGCAGCGGCGCCGTCGAGAGGCGGTCGAGCAGACGCTGGCGTTCGCCGGCGGCTTTTTCGGCACTGGCCTGCTTGACGTGGCCAAAGCCGCGGATGAGCGCTGGTACCGAAACAAGCGCGGCAGCGGCCTCGATCTTGCCCGGCGCCAGCGCGCCGGCGACAAGCTCCAGGTCGGCTTCATAGAGGGCAAGAAGCTGCCGCTCCATACGCCTCTCGGCGCTGTAGCCGAACAGGTCGAAAGCCGTGCCGCGCAGGCCCTTCATCGCCGCCAGCAGGCGGAACCCGTTCATCATCCACGGGCCAAAGCTCGATTTCTTCGGCTTGCCGTCACTGCCGCGCCTGCCCATGATCGGCGGTGCGAGATGGAATTCAAGCTTGCCGTAGCTCTGGAACTGCTTTGCGAGCTCTGCGGCAAAGGAGCCGTCCGTATAAAGCCGCGCCACCTCGTATTCGTCCTTGATCGCCATCAGCTTGAACAGGTTCTTTGCGGCAGCCTCGGTCACCACGGTCGACCCGGGCACAGCATTGGTTTCGGCCTTGCGCAGCGCCGCCAGTCTGTCGGCATAGCGCTTGCCATAGGCGGCGTTCTGATAGGCGGTCAGGAAGGCGACGCGGCGAGCAATGATATCGTCCAGCGTCTCGGCAATGGCGGCATGCTGCGTGGCCTTGCCCGGCTGGGCGAGAAGGCTGCGGACGAAATCCGGCTGGTGGGCGGCGCGGCGGCCCCAGCGAAATGCTGCGACGTTCATAGCCACCGCCTCGCCGTTGAGTTCGATCGCCTTCTCGACCGCCTCGGCCGACAGCGGCAGGCCGCCGTGCTGGAAGGCGAAGCCGAGCATGAACATGTTGGCGCCGAGCGAGCTGCCGAACAGCGCGGTGGCGGTGCGGGTGGCGTCGAAGAAATGCGTCTTGTTGTCGCCCGCGGCGGTTCGTATCGCTTTCTTCAGCCGCTCTACAGGCAGTAAGAAATCGGCCGAACGGGCGAACTCGCCCGGCATGATCTCGGCGGTGTTGGCGAGGAAGATGGTATGGCCCTCGCGCACCGCGGCCAGCACCTTCTTGGCACCCGAAACGACGAGATCGCAGCCAAGCACAAGGTCGGCTTTGCCGGCCGATACGCGAATGGCGTGGATGTCGTCCGGCGTGCGGGCTATGCGGACATGGGTGAACACCGAGCCGCCCTTCTGGGCGAGGCCGGCCATGTCGATCATGCCGCAGCCCTTGCCTTCGAGGTGCGCGGCCATGCCGAGCACCGCGCCGATGGTGACGACGCCGGTGCCGCCGACACCGTCGATGATCGCCGCCCAGCCTTGTTCACCGAGCGGAAATTGCGCCGGCACCGGCACCCCTGCGAGCGGGTCGGCTGCGCCGGCGATGGCTTCGGCTTTCCTGATCTTGGCGCCGTGCACGGTGACGAAGGACGGGCAAAAACCGTTGACGCAAGAGAAGTCCTTGTTGCAGCTCGACTGGTCGATCTTGCGCTTCCGGCCGAATTCGGTTTCGACCGGCTGGATCGAGACGCAATTCGACTGCACGCCGCAATCGCCGCAGCCTTCGCAGACCAGTTCGTTGATGAAGACGCGCTTGTCGGGATCGGGGAAGGTGCCGCGCTTGCGGCGGCGGCGCTTCTCGGCGGCGCAGGTCTGGTCGTAGAGCAGCACCGAGACGCCCTTGACCGCGCGCAACTCGCGCTGGACGAGGTCGAGGTCGTCTCGGTGGTGGATGGTGGCGCCAGCGGGAAATTCCACCTTGCCGGCATATTTGTCCGGCTCGTCGGTGACGATGGCGATGCGCTCGACGCCTTCGGCGCGCACCTGCCTGGCGATCATGTCCACCGTCAGGCCGCCCTCGTGCGGCTGGCCGCCGGTCATGGCGACGGCGTCATTGTAGAGGATCTTGTAGGTGATGTTGGCGTCGGTCGACAGCGCGAAGCGAATCGCCAACACACCCGAGTGGTTGTAGGTGCCGTCGCCGAGATTCTGGAAGATGTGCTCGCGCTTCGAGAACGGCGCCTGGCCGACCCATTGCGCGCCCTCGCCGCCCATGGCGGTGAAGCCGACGGTGTTGCGGTCCATCCACAGCGCCATGAAATGGCAGCCGATTCCGGCGGCGGCGAGCGAGCCGTCCGGCACCTTGGTCGAGGAATTGTGCGGGCAGCCGGAGCAGAAGAAGGGCGTGCGCGAGGCAACGTCTGACGTGTCGGCGAGCATCGCCTGGAACTGGCGCAATTTCGCTACCCGCGCGGCGATCTCCTCCGACGGGCCGATCGTTCTCAAGATCCTCTCGCCGAGCGCGATGGCGATGTCGTTGGGGTCGAGCGCGCCCTTGGCCGGGAACAGCCAGTCGCCGCGCTCGTCCTTCTTACCGACTATGACCGGCTGCGTGGCGGTGCCGTAAAGGTTCTCGCGCAACTGCACCTCGATCAGCGAGCGCTTCTCCTCGACGACGACGATGGTGTCGAGGCCGCGGGCGAAGTCGGCAATGTGCTGCAGGTCGAGCGGCCACGGGCAGCCGACCTTGAACAGCCTGATCCCGATACGATTGGCGACCGCCTCGTCGATGCCGATATCTTCCAGCGCCTGACGAACGTCGAGATAACTCTTGCCGATGGTGACGATGCCAAGCTTGGGGCTGCGGCCGCCTGAATAGACGATCCGGTTCAGCCCATTGGCATGAATGAAGGCCGAGGCGGCGGCGCGCTTGTATTCATGCAACCGCTCCTCCTGGCCGAGCATGTCGATCTCGTTGCGGATGTTGAGGCCGCCGGGCGGCATGTCGAAGTCCGGCACGACGATGTTCAGCCGTTCGAGCGCTGCATCGACCGAGGCCGTCGATTCGACGTTGTCCTTGACGCATTTGATCGCCGCCCAGGTGCCGGCAAAACGCGACATGGCAAACCCGTAGAGACCGTAATCGATGATCTCCTGGACACCGGCCGGATTGAGGATCGGCACCATGGTGTCGACGAACAGGAACTCGGTGGCATGCGCGTTGGTCGAGGATTCGGCCATATGGTCGTCACCCATCAGGGCCAGCACGCCGCCATGTCTGGATGAGCCGGCGAGATTGGCGTGGCGGAACACGTCGCCGGAGCGGTCGACGCCCGGACCCTTGCCGTACCAGACCGAAAAGACACCGTCATGCGTGCCCTCGCCCAACAATTCGGCCTGCTGCGAGCCCCAGCAAGCGGTGGCGGCGAGCTCCTCGTTGAGACCGGGCTGGAAGACGATGTCCGACTGCGCGAGCTGGTTCTTCGCCTTCCACAGCTGCATGTCGAGGCCGCCGAGCGGCGAGCCGCGATAGCCGGAGACGAAACCGGCGGTGTTCAGGCCAGCCCGGCGGTCGCGCTCGCGCTGCATCAGAAGCATGCGGATGACCGCCTGGGCGCCCGACAGGAAGATACGCTCCTTTGCCAGGTCGAACTTGTCGTCTAGCGCGACATTGTGCAGCGTCATCAGGCATTTCCTGTGCGGAGGCCCCGCCTAGAGGTGCGCGGCCAACGTCGGAGTCGAGTGCCTACAGTCTTTCTTCCCTTGCCGGGGAGGTCAAACAAAATCGAAGGTGCAACGCGGTGCGCAACAAATGATCCGTGCGCGGCCGGGTGGCGCCACGAAACGCCTGTCGGGCAGGATGGCCGAGCACGAAAATTCCGGCGACGGTCAGTGCCGCTGGTGACGCATCATGCAGCCTTTGGGCAACTGGGCTTCGGTTCGCCGGGAAGCTTGCCGTCGACATGGCCGGCCAGGTCCTTGTTGAGCTCGTAGACCGGCCCGACCACCAGAGGCCGGTCAGGCAGCACCGACTGGTCGAGCGAGGACGTCAGCGTCGTCTCGAAACTCTGCAGCAGCTTGCCGCTGGAATCCTCGATGCGGATCGACACCGCATAGGGCTTGTCCTTGACGACGCAAGTGAGCGGCGGGCTGGTGAGCGTCACATGCGGCAGCTTCGGCCATATCTTCTGGTTAACGATGATCGGATCACCGCCGGCCGGGTTCTGGAAGGAGACCACGGCGACCTGTCCCTCACCCACTGGCCGCAGCGGATTGAGGGTGATGACGTAGGTGGCGATACCCAGCCGGTAGTTGAACTCGAACAGCTTCCCGGAAATGGCGAACAACTGGTCCTTGCCGGAATCACGGCAAGCGCCAAGCACGGCTGTCGCAAACAACGCCGCGCCGACAACGATCGCGCGCCAAAATATTTTAGACATTGATGACCTCCCTGGCCGCCGTCCGGCGGCGATAGTGACGGTTTGCCTTCTGGCGGTTGCCGCATACCGCCATGTCGCACCAAAGGCGGCTGGAATTGCGGCTTCGGTCGACAAACAGCCAGCTGCAATTGGGACATATCCTCAGCCTGGCGATGGTGTCGTCGCGCAGCAGCGACAGCGCCGAGATGGCCAGCGCTACCTCGAAGGCGACCGGCGTCGCCGCATCGCCGAACGGTTTTCCCGGCGCACCGATTTCGGTGCGGCTTTGTGCGAGGCCATCGGCGCAGGCTTCCAGGAATTCAGGCATGTCGCCGGTGGCGATCGCACCTTTCGACACCGCACGGCGAAACAGCCGATCGGTCGTCTCCCGGATCGACAGCACCATCGGCGCGATCTTTTCAGGCACCGGCGCTTCGAGCCGCCTGCCGCCGAGCTCAACGGCGCGAAAGCTGCTCGCGGCTTCGGCAAAGCGGGCGATCTCGGCCGGATCTTCGAAACGATCGAAGATTTTCTCCGGATCGTTCCGCAAAACGACCGTGTTCGCCGTGTCGAGCGCAAGCATCCCGCCGGTGAAGCGGTGCGGGGTCCAGGGTACTGTCATATGGCGAAATCTAACCGATAAATCGCGTTTGACAAGTTAGATTCCGGGTGCAACGCTCGTGACGGAGGCGACCGCATGCTCTATTTCTTCCAGCAGGTTCTAAACGGGCTGCATTCGGGCGCGCTCTACGCATTGCTTGCCTTCGGCTACGTGCTGACCAACGGCATCCTGCACCGCACCAATCTTGCCTATGGGGCGCTGTTCGCCTTTTGCGGGCATACAATGATCCTCACCGCGGCGTTCGGCTATCAGGCGCTGTGGCTGACGCTGTTTGCATCGGTCGCGCTTGGCGTAGCTGCGGCGTTCCTTTATGCGGCGCTGCTCAGCCATGTCCTGTCGCGAAGCATCTTCGAACCGTTGGCCGACCGTTCGCCCAACGCCATCGTGGTGACGACGCTCGGCATATTGCTGGTCTTGTCGGAAGCCAGCCGTATCGCCGCCGATACCCATGACCTATGGTTGCCGCCAATGCTGGCCCAGACCATCGTCTTCGCGCAGAATGCCAGCTTCAAGGCGACGTTGACGCTGATCCAATTGCTCGATTGCGCCGCCGTGCTGGCGGCCATCGCACTGGCTGCATGGGGCTTCGCATATTCGAGCTTCGGTCGGAGCTGGCGCGCCGTATCCGACGATCCCAAGGCGGCGGCGATGTGCGGCGTCGATGTCCGCGCGGTGTTCCGGCGCGCGGTGCTTTTCGGCGGCCTTTGCGCTGCGCTGGCCGGGGTGCTTGCCGGCTTCTACTACGGCAACATCAGCTTCGGCACTGGTCTGGTCTACGGGTTGAAGATCCTGTTCGTGACGGCAGTGGGCGGCTATCTCTCGCCGCTCCGGGCGGCACTGGGCGCGGCCGCTTTCGGCATGGCCGAATCACTATGGGCCGGCTATTTTCCGCTCGAATGGCGGGACGGCTGGATGTATCTGTTCCTCGTCGCCATGCTTGTGCTGATCGGCGCCGGGCGCGACCAACAGAAGATCGCCTGAACCACATCAGACTTTGGTTGGATGAAAGCGCCGCATCTCCTTGGACATGCAAAGGACGCAGCAGCATTTTTGCCGGCCCTCACCTCACAACTGTGTTTATGCGGGCTATCCCGTGTTGACCCGCCGGACCACGCACTGCATACCGTTGGGCCACAGCGACGCGGCGGACAGGGAACCGGCGCGCTCTGACACAAGGGAGGAATGCATGGCAGGGCTTCTCGCTCTATCCAGGGCCATTGACCGTTTGAACGAGTTCATCGGCAAATGGGTATCGTGGCTGATCCTGTTGGCAATCCTGGTAAGCGCCGCCAATGCCGTCATCCGCAAGGTGTTCGACATGTCGTCGAACGCCTGGCTGGAACTGCAGTGGTATCTGTTCGGCGCCGCCTTCATGCTGGCCGCCGCCTACACGCTGAAGCAGAATGACCATATCCGCATCGATATCGTCTACGGCATGTTCTCGCGCCGCGTGCAGCACTGGATCGACCTTTTCGGTCACGTCTTCTTCCTGATGCCGTTCGTGATGTTGATGGTGGTCTATTTTGTTCCCTATGTGTCGCTGTCGTATCGCAGCGGCGAGATGTCGAACAATTCCGGCGGGCTGATCATCTGGCCGGCGAAGGCGATCCTGCTGGTCGGCTTTTTCCTGCTCGCGCTGCAGGGCATTTCCGAAATCATCAAGAAAATTGCCATCATACGCGGCCAAATGGACGATCCCACTCCGTTCATATCGGTGCACGAGCAAGCCGAACTCGAAGCGAAGGCGCTCGTCGAAGAGGTGCGCTCGTGATCGAGTTCATCGCCCAGAACATGGCGCCGATCATGTTCGCCTCGCTGATCTTCTTCCTGCTGATCGGCTACCCCGTCGCCTTCTCGCTCGCCGCCAACGGTCTGATGTTTTTCTTCATCGGCGTGCTGCTGTCGCCCTATTCGGGTGGCTCGATCAATCTCGCCTGGCCGTTGCTGCACGCGTTGCCGGACAATTTCTACGGCAGCCGGGTGATGTCGAACGATACGCTGCTGGCGATCCCGTTCTTCACCTTCATGGGCATCGTGCTCGAACGGTCCGGGATGGCCGAAGACCTGCTCGACACGATCGGCCAGTTGTTCGGACCGGTCCGCGGTGGCCTGGCCTACGCCGTGATCTTCGTCGGCGCGCTGCTTGCCGCGACGACTGGCGTGGTGGCGGCTTCCGTCATTGCCATGGGACTGATTTCGCTGCCGATCATGCTGCGCTATGGCTACGACCGGCGGCTGGCGTCCGGCGTCATTGCCGCGTCCGGGACGCTCGCCCAGATCATCCCGCCGTCACTGGTGCTGATCGTCCTGGCCGACCAGCTCGGCCGCTCGGTCGGCGATATGTACAAGGGCGCGCTGATCCCCGGGCTCATTTTGACCGGCATCTACATGCTCTACATCCTGCTCATGTCGATCTTCCGGCCGAAGTCGATGCCGGCACTGCCGCTGGAGGCCCGCACGTTCGGCCACGGTGTGCTGTCGCTGCTGGCGGCGCTGCTGGCGGCGGTGGTGGTTTCCTATGCGGCGTATCGCTACCTCGCGCCGAACCATGGCGGCAACGCCGATATCCTCGGCGCCACCATCGGCGTGATCTTCATCTATGTCATGGCGATAATCGATCAGCGCCTGAAGATCAACGTCATGTCGAGGCTGGCGCAGCAGGTGATCATCGTGCTGATCCCGCCACTGGCGCTGATCTTCCTGGTGCTGGGCACCATCTTCCTCGGCATCGCCACGCCGACGGAAGGCGGCGCCATGGGCGCCGTCGGTGCGCTGGCGATGGCGGCGATGAAGGGCCGGCTGTCGCTCGACGTGGTCAAGCAGGCGCTGGCTTCGACGACGCGGCTGTCGTCCTTCGTGCTGTTCATCCTGATCGGCGCGCGGGTGTTCTCGCTGACCTTCTACGGGGTCAATGGCCACATCTGGGTCGAGCACCTGTTGACGTCGCTGCCGGGCGGTGAAGTCGGTTTCCTGATTGGCGTCAACATCCTCGTCTTCGTGCTCGCCTTCTTCCTCGACTTTTTCGAGCTTGCCTTCATCATCGTGCCGCTTTTAGCGCCGGCGGCCGACAAGCTCGGCATCGACCTGATCTGGTTCGGCGTGCTGCTCGGGGTCAACATGCAGACCAGCTTCATGCATCCGCCCTTCGGCTTCGCGCTGTTTTATCTGCGCTCGGTCGCCGCGCGCGTGCCCTATCTCGACCGGCTCACCGGCAAGCAGATCGCGCCGGTCACCACCGGCCAGATCTATTGGGGCGCAGTGCCGTTCGTCTGTATCCAGGTCATCATGATCGGCCTGACCATCGCCTTCCCGCAGATGGTGATGCACTACAAAGGCACCGTCGTCGATCCGGCGACCATCAACTTCCAGGTGCCGGAAATGCCCAGCCTGTCGCCTCTCGGCACGCCACCGGTCGGTGGCAGCACGGCACCCGCTGCGCCCGGTGCGCAGGATCTGTCGCAGCCACCGAGCTTCGATGAAAAACCCCCTGCGAAACCGGCGGCACCGGCAACCGATCTGTCGCAACCACCGAGTTTCAAGTGACGAAGGCCGGGCAGCCATGAAGGCGGTGCGACTGGAGCGAGTGGGCGGCCTAGCCGTGCGCGAGGTCGAGAAACCTACCGCCGGGCCGGACGAGCTGCTGGTGCGGATCGAGGCGTGCGGTGTCTGCGGCACCGACCGGCATCTTTTCCATGGCGAATTCCCGTGCACGCCGCCGGTGACGCTCGGGCATGAATTCTCCGGCATCGTCGAGGCGATCGGATCTGCCGTATCCGGCTTTTCCGCTGGCGACCGCGTTACCGGCGATCCCAACATCGCCTGCGGGCGCTGTGCGCATTGTCAGGCAGGCCGGGTCAATCTCTGCGGCAATCTGCGCGCCATCGGCATCCATCGCGATGGCGGCTTTGCCGAATATCTTGTCTTGCCGCAGAAGCAGGCCTTCGTTTTGCCGGGCAATCTGAAGCCGACGCATGGTGCGTTCTGCGAGCCGCTCGGTTGCTGCCTGCATGGCGTAGACCTTGCCGCGATCCGGCCAGGCTCGTCGGTCGCCGTGCTCGGCGGCGGCGTGATCGGCCTGCTGACGGTGCAATTGGCGAAGCTCGCCGGGGCGACGACCATCATCCTGTCGACGCGTCAGGCCTCACGGCGGGCTCTTGCCGAGCAACTTGGCGCAACGGCGACGGTCGATCCCAGCGCTTCCGACGTCACCGATGTGATCGTCGGACCGTCGGGCTTGATGCCGGGCGGTGTCGACGTGGTGTTCGAATGCGCCGGCGTGAAAGAGACAGTCGAGCAGGCGATGCGGCTGGCCAAAGCGGGCGGCACGATTGTCGTCGTCGGCGTGATGCCGCAAGGCATGAAAGCGGCGTTCGAACCGTTCGACCTGCTGTTTCGGGAGTTGAAGGTCCTGGGCTCGTTCCTCAATCCCTTTACCCATCGCCGCGCGGCCGATCTCATCGCCTCGGGTGCCATCGAGGTCGACAGGCTGATATCGCGACAAGTCGGGCTCGACGAGGCGGCGGCGGTCATTGCCAACCCGCCTGCGCCAGGTGAGGTCAAAGTCCTGGTGATGCCCGGCTGACCGCAAACGGAATGCACTGCGGCGCCGGTGTCCCGAAGGAACGCCGGCGCCGCAGAGCAGCGAAGGTCAGAGCTTGCCGTTGCGCTGCTGGACCATCATGAAGGTGTCGTAATTGTATTCGGCCACCTGCGCCCAGAGATAATGCTCCTTGCGGAACGCCTTGATCGAGTCCCAGATCTTCTTGAACGGCGCGTTCGAGGCTTCCATCTCGGCATAGACCTCGTTGGCCTTTTCGAAGCAGGCGGCCATGATCTCCTGGCTGAACGGGCTCAACTTGGCGCCGCCGGCCACCAGCCGCTTCACCGCCGCCGGGTTGAGATAGTCGTATTTCTGCAGCATGTTGGCGTCGGCCGCTTGAGCGGCAGTATGCACCAGCGACTTGTAAGCCGGCGAAAGTTCGTCGTATTTCGCCTTGTTGAACATCAGATGGACGGTCGGTCCACCTTCCCACCAGCCGGGATAGTAGTAATAGGGCGCAACCTTGTAGAAGCCGAGCTTCTCGTCATCATAAGGGCCAACCCATTCGGCGGCATCGATCGTGCCTTTCTCCAGCGCCGGATAAATGTCGCCACCGGCGATCTGCTGCGGAACCACGCCGAGCCTTTGCACCACTTTGCCGGCAAAACCACCGATACGCATCTTGAGGCCGGAAAGGTCGGCGACCGTTTTGATCTCTTTGCGGAACCAGCCGCCCATCTGCACGCCGGTATTGCCGCCCGGCAGCCCGAACAGACCCTGCGTCGCCAGGAACTCGTTGAACAGATCGATGCCGCCGCCATGATAGTGCCAGGCGTTGATGCCGCGCGCGTTGAGCGAGAACGGAACCGCCGCTCCCAGCGCCCAGGTCGGGTCCTTGCCCCAGTAATAGTATGCCACCGTATGGCAGGCCTCCACGGTGCCGGCAGTGGTGGCGTCGGCGGCCTGCAGGCCGGGAACGAGTTCGCCGGCCGCAAAGACCTGAACCTGGAAGTTGCCGTCGGTCGCCTCCGACAGCATCTTGGAAAAGACTTCGGCGCCGCCATAGATCGTATCGAGCGACTTCGGGAAGGACGACGCCAGCCGCCAGGTCACTTTCGGATTGGACTGGGCGATGGCCGGCGCAGCAAGTGTCGCGGCAGCGGCCGCAGCGCCGAAACCGGTGGTGCCGGCCTTGCGGATGAACGAACGACGATCCATGAAGTTCCTCCCTTTTGGATCAACTGACCGACATTCGGGACGCTTCGGCGCCCGGATCGGCTTCGAGCCGACAATACACAGGCAAGGAGTCGAGTCCAGCGCGGCAGCCCGGTTTGAGTGGCGCATTTCGGGGAAATTCACGGCGTTGGGGCAGATCTTGCAACTATAGTCTAAGGTCGATTAACTGGCCTACGCGACACGCCGAAACTTGCCATGGAAATGCGCCTTCGGATCGCCTATTTTGCAGGCAGATAATTCGTTGCACCCGATGGGATCCGGACCAAATGCACCAGCCGCTCGTCGCCATATCGACCGACGTTCGCCAGTTCGACAATTACACCTGGCATGCCGCTCCGCAGCAATATCTTGAAGCGGCGCTTTCGGGTGCAGGCGTGTTCCCGCTGCTCGTACCGTCGTTCGGCGACCGGCTCGACTTCGATGAGCTGCTTTCCGCCGTCGACGGCGTCATGGTCACCGGTTCGAAGTCCAACGTCCATCCCTCGCTCTATGGCGGTGACGCCAGCGAAGCCGACGGCCCCTACGATCCCGCCCGCGACGCCACGACGCTGCCGTTGATCCGCAGGGCTGTGGAGCGCGGGGTGCCGTTGCTCGCCATCTGCCGCGGCATCCAGGAGATGAATGTGGCACTGGGCGGCACTCTTGCCACTGAAATTCAGGAACGCGACGGTTCGCTCGACCATCGAGCGCCGGCAAGCGACAATCAGGATGAGCGTTTCGCCATCCGCCAGACGATTTCGATAAAACCCGGCAGCTGCCTGGCCGGGATCTTCGGCGCCGGCGACATCATGGTCAATTCGGTGCATCGCCAGGCGGTCGACCGGCTTGGGCCGAAGCTGCAGGTCGAGGCGGTCGCCGCCGACGGCACTGTCGAAGCCGTTTCGGTGCGCGATGCACCGGCTTTCGCCGTTGGCGTCCAGTGGCATCCCGAATACTGGGTCAAGTCGGACAGCAACTCGGCAAAGATATTCCGTGCATTCGGCGATGCGGTGCGCCTGCATGCTGCCGCAAAATCCGGCGCGCGCGCCGCGGCAGAATAATCCCGCCGCGCTCGTCAGTCGCCGCTATTGTATGACCATGATCTTTTCCGAAAACCGGTTTCCACTTTTCGGGATCACGGTCTGGCCGCCAGCGTCAGCAGCGGCAGCGCCGGTGCATAGGATTCGTAGCCGTCGCCGTCAGCGACCGAGAACATGACGATCGGATCGGTGCCGTCGGCGCTGAAGGTGACCGTGCCGTCATCCTGCTCTCGCCAGAACTTCGCCTGCTCGACGCCCGGCAACACCCGGCGGCAATTCGCGGCGACCGTCAACAGCGACAAACCTTGCGAAATCTCGGCGCCGCGGCTGACTGCACAAGACGCCTCGTCGCCATTGGCGGTAAGCCTGTAGTTGCCGGACGACGGCGCTGTCTCGTTGGCTGCGAGGCTTTCTCCGCTACCGGCGTAAAACAGCTGGGCGCAGCCGAACAGCGCGGCGACCGCCAGCAATCCGGGAAGCGTTTTCATCCTTTTTTCTCCGCGCATTCCAAGCGCGCCGCGTTCCAAGAGATCAGGAGGCGCGCTTCATCTTGCTCTCATGTCGCTGTCAGGCGGACATACACGAGCGAAGGATCAGAATGATTCCGAAGGGTTAAGCTGAAGTTAACAAATATGGCAGGCCGCTCAGGACCTCGCCTGGAGGTTTGCGGTCTCCGGTACCGGCGTCAGCGCCCTGCGCTGCGAAAACCATGAAACCAGATTGTCGACGCACAGATCCGCCATGGCGCGGCGGGTGTGCTGCGAGGCCGAGCCGACATGTGGCAAAAGCGAGGTGTTGGGCGCGGCAAGCAACGCCTCTGGCACATTCGGCTCGTCGGCAAAGACGTCTAGCCCGGCAGCGGCGATGCTGCCGCTGGCAAGTGCGGCGGCAAGGGCTGGTTCGTCGACCGTGCTGCCGCGGCCGATATTGACGAAGACGCCGTTCGGCCCAAGGGCCGAGAGGATTTCGGCATTGACCGCCCGTTCCGTCGAGGCCCTGCCGGGCGCCACCGAGATCAGTGTGTCGACCGCCTCGGCGAGACCTTTCAGCGTCGGGTGATAATCATAGGACAGGCCTTCGACGCGGCGCCGGTTGTGATAGGCGATGGGCAGTCCGAAAGCGTCGAGCCGGCGGGCAATGGCGAGGCCGATGCGGCCCATGCCGAAGATGCCGACATGGCGGCCGCGCAAGGTCAGCCGGCTTAGTGGATAGTTGCCGTTGCGCAGCCAACTGCCGTCGCGCAGCCAAGTCTCGGCGCGCGGCAATTCGCGAACGGTGTTGATCAACAGCCCGATCGCCGTGTCGGCGACCTCCTCGGTCAGCACATCCGGCGTGTTGGTGACCATGATGCCGCGCTGTGCGGCGTGGCGGACGTCAACCGAATCATAGCCGACGCCGAAATTGGCGATGATCTCGAGCTTCGGCAGCGCATCCATCAATGCAGCGGTTATGCCGCCAAAGGCGGCAATGCCGCGCACAGTGCGGCGCATCTCGTCGGTGACCAGCGACGGATCGGCGCGTTCGATCCAGACGCGGCTGAACGCCCCGTCGATGCGGCCGACGGCATGGTCGTTGAAATGGCCCGGCACCAGAATGGCAACCGCTTGCTGCTGTTCGGCTTTTGTCATGCCCGCTCCACCGGTTTGCCGGTCGACTGGCGCACGTGCAGTTCCGGCTTGATCAGTTCCTGCGACGGCCGCACCGTCTGTCCGTTTAGCTTGTCGAGCAGCGCGCTGGCGGCGCGGCGGCCGACCTCGCGCTGGCCGTTCCAGACAGTGGTCAGCGCCGGCGTCGCGATCGCCGCCTCCTCGAGGTCGTCATAGCCGGTGACGGAGATGTCGATGCCCGGCACCAGCCCGGCGCGCGCGATGCCGTTCATCAGGCCGATGGCGACGAGGTCGTTCCAGCAGCAGGCCGCGGTCGGCCTGTCCTTCAGCGCCAGGAACTGCCCGGCGGCCTCGAAGCCGGCCTGCTTGGTGCGCGGGCCGACGATGCGCCAGGACGGCCTGACCTCAAGCCCGGCCGCCTCCATGGCGTTGACATAACCCTGGTAGCGGTCGCGGCCGGTCGAGGTCTGGTCGGTGCCGCCGATCATGGCAATGCGCTTGTGGCCAAGCGAAATCAAATGATTGGTGGCAAGCCCGGTGCCATAGGCATCGTCGCCGCGAAAGACCGGCACGTCGGCACCTTCGACGGTGCGTGCAATCAGCACTGCCGGAAGACCGTTTTCCTCGGCCATGATTATGTCTTCGGGCGGTGTGCCGATGGCTGGCGACATGATGACGCCGTCGGCGCCGAGCTGCAGAAGCGTGTCGATGAAGGTGCGCTGTTTCTCGAGCTGGTCGTAGTGGTTCGACAGGATGAAGGTCTGCCGGCTGCGGTCGAGCTCGCTCTCGATCGAACGCAATATCTCGGCAAAGAAGGGGTTCATGATGTCGTGGACGACGACGCCGACAATGCCCGAGCGCGAGGTGCGCAGGCTGGCGGCGCGGCGGTTGTAGATATAGCCGATGGCGCGTGCATGTTCCTTGATGCGGTCGCGGGTGCCGCCGGCGACCAGCGGGCTGTCGCGCAAGGCCAGCGAGACCGTGGCCGTGGACACGCCCAGCGCATCCGCGATGGTCGAAAGCTTGATCTTCTGTGCCAGCGCCCTGCGCTCCCGAAGCAATTTAAACTGTTTAAAGGCCGGCTCTTATGCCATCGATCCCGAGCAAATCAAAGTTTTTTTGCCAGCGCTTCCGCCTCCGCGTCCAGCATCGCGCGGTTGCGCACGCGAAGCTGGTGCTCGCGATGGACGATGTAGAGGCCGCTGGCGACGATGACGCCGGCACCAAGCAACGTCCAGCGGTCGGGAAACTGGTTGAAGACGATGAAGCCGCAGATGATCATCCAGATCATCTGCGAATAGGGATAGGGGGCCAGAGCCGTGGTGGTGGCAAGGCGATAGGCCTGCACCAGCAGCCAGTGACCGATGGCGCCGAAGACGCCAAGCATCGAGAGAATGAACCAGTGCCAGCCGTCAGGCGGCAGCGACAACGAAAGCGGCAGCATCGGCAAAAGCAGCACGGCCGGCGCGAGCGCCGAAAACAGGATGAGGCTCTCGGACGTCTCTGTAGCCGACAACCGGCGCGTCATGATGACGTAGAAGCAATTCGACAGTATCGAGCAAAGCGCGAAGAGATACCCGATGCCGAAAACACCGACGCCCGGCCGGGTGATGATGAGGACGCCGGCAAGGCCGGTCAGGATCGCCAGCCAGCGGCGCCAGCCCGCCCATTCGCCGAGCAGCGGACCGGCAAGCGCGGTGATCACCATCGGCCCGAAAAAGTAGATCGAAGTGGTTTCCGCGAGCTGCAGCGTCCGCAGCGCCAGAATGTTGAACATGGTCGACCCGAACAGGAACAGACCGCGCGTGATGTGCGCCGGCAGGTTGGCCGGACGAAAACGCGACGGCTCGCGCCACCCGCGCAGAAAGACGCCGACGAGCAGGACATGGACCGCGAAGCGGGTCCAGGCGACGATCAGCGCCGAGACGCCGGCCAGGACAAGGTATTTGCTGCTGGTGTCGAGGAAGGTGAAAAACACGTAGACGGAAAGCATGCAGAGGATCGCCGCCGGCGACGTCGCGCTTTCGTCTTGTCTTGAGGGAGCACTCAATTTCAGGCCGGACGGGAAGCAAGGCAGTCCTTCACCAATGCGGGAAATGTCGCCTGCCGGCAAGCCAAAAGAGGCTGGCACAACGACAGGCGCCGACAGGCACAGTCTCTGTTCCGCATATCGCTGTGCCAGAACGTCCACGCACTCTTGGGTGACATGCGTCAGGCGTGCATCCGGGCACCCTTGGTGATCTTGTCGACGAGCTTCTTTTCGGCGCGAAGCGCGATGCCGACGATCTTGGCGTCGTCCGGGGCAAATTCGGCAAAGACGGCACGGTTGGCCAGATCATGACCGGTCGAAAACATTTCCTCGACATAGAGCGAGGCCGTTACGTCGCGATCCAGCGCCCGCCGATGGATCGCGCCGAGTGTCTGGCCGTCCGCCGAAAGCACGATGACCGGCTGGATCGACAGCGGGTTGTAGATATTGCCGGCGCGATCACGGTAGGGGTCGCCGATAATGTCGGGAAATTGCGCGACGATGCCGCTGGTCAGAAAGGCGGTGACATTGAGCTTTTGCCAGACGGGAAGATCATCCTTGAGCACGATTGCAAATTTCGTATCGAACATGCGACAGTTTCCAATCCGAAAGGGCCAATCCGAGGCTGCGAGAGAAGCGATGCCGCACGGTCTAGAGGGGGAAGCCTTTCAGGGTCTTGGACGTTTGTGCGTGGATGCAGCCGAAAACTGCATCGTACCGGCACCCCGTGCTGCCGGCATGGAACGCATCGAGGCCCGGTTCCACGGCAACGCCTTCGATCTCCATCGCCACGACACCTATGCGATCGGGGTGACGCTTTATGGCGTGCAGCGCTTCCGCTATCGCGGCCAAATGCATCAGAGCTTGCCTGGCCAGATCATCATTCTTCATCCGGACGAAATGCACGACGGCGGCGCCGGCACCGAAGACGGATTGCGATACAGAATGCTGTATCTGGAGCCATCGCTGATGCTCGATTGTCTCGGCGGCGGATCACTGCCATTCGTCGGGAATGCCGTGGTGACAGACCGCGATCTCCGCGCGACGCTGCTTTCGGCGCTCGGGCCGCTGGATCAGGAACTGGACGAGCTGTTTGTCGTCGATTTCATGACGCAGCTTATGCAAAGCCTGGCCCGGCACGCCGGTCAGCCGGCGAAACCGGTAGCGAAAACGGCGTGGCGCGCCGCCAGCCTGGCGCGCGACTATCTGGAAGAAAATGTCGCGCGGATTGTGCGTTCGGATGAATTGGAGGCGATCACCGGGTTGGACCGTTATGCCCTGTCGCGGCACTTCCGCGCCACCTTCTCGACCAGCCCGCACCGGTTCTTGTTGATGCGCCGGCTTCAGCGAGCCCGTCGGATGATCGAAGCCGACGAGCCGCTGGCGCAGATCGCCATCGCAGCCGGCTTCAGCGACCAAAGCCATTTCAATCGGCATTTCAAGAAGGCGTTCGGCGTCACGCCCGGACGTTGGTCGGCACTGACGCGCCGGCCGTCAGCGGCGAACGCGTGACCTATTCAAGGATCTTGTCTTCGATATCCAGTTCGTCATCCGGGAGCACCATTTCGCCGTTCGAAAGGTTCGCCTCGACACGGGCAAGCAGCTTGAACAGCGCTTTCTGATCCTTCTTGTCGAGACCCTTCAATGCCTGCTTTTCGGTCTTCTTCACCGATTTCTCGATGGCGTGGATGATTTCGCGGCCGGTGTCGGTGAGGAAAATATGAGCCTGGCGGGCATCGGCGGAAGAGGCGCGCTTTTCCAGAAAACCCTGCGCCTGCAGCCGGTTGATGGTCTTGGTGATGGTCGGCGGACGCACGCCGAGGCGGCCGGCAAGATTGCCGGGCGTCTGCCCGTCCTCGCGGTCGAGCGCCAGCATGATCTGGTCCTGGCCGGCATAGAAGCCATGCGCCAGAAGCCGAGCGGCAAGCGCCGTGCGCGCCAGCCGCGCCGCCGAATGCAGCCGGCTCATTGTTGCAGTCTTATCCGCCTTGGCCATGCTCATCCCTCCTCGGCCGAACCGGTGCGGACAGCATAGAAGCAGCCCGCCGGTTGGCAATGACGATCGAAAACATTCCGGCTCGGAAAATAGCTTTGCCGGCAAGCATCTCGGTTCGCCGTGGCTAATGCCAGATGTTTATTTCAGTTAGATGACAAACGACTTTCCGCGAGGACTAGATGGCGATGTGACGAGGTGTTCTCAACCGGCCTTCACCGCGACCACCATCAAGGCCTGATAGGCGTCCGCCATTTCCCGCAGCGCTGCCTCCGACAGCGGCCCGGCCTGCCGCGCAATGCCGTCCCGCGCGTTCGATGTGTCGCGTTTGCCCGGGCGATCTTTATAGGGCGCGACGGTGGCGAATATCTGCTCGCTGAGGCTGTCGGGGAAGAACATCTGGCCGGTCATTACCGAGCGGTCATCGGGGAAGATCTTGAAATGGATGTGGGTAGTGCGGCCCCGATACCAGCCGGGATAGATGGTGGCGAATGAAGCAATGCCGCTTTCATCGGTTCTCTGCCAGCCCCGCAGAAAACTCTGGCCGGACGTGTCGACATCCTGTCCGTCGCCCTGTCCAGGATATCCGGAATAGGCGCCTTGGGCATCGCAATGCCAGATGTCGACGCGCGCGTCGGGAAGCGGCCGGCAGGCAGCATCGACGATTTGCAGCCGCACGTTGAGGGCAATGCCCCTCTTGCCCTCGGTGATGTCGGGGCGTTCGAGCTTCGGGTCGAAATAGAACGGCCCTTCCGTGACCTCGGGCGTGATGGCGCAGACACCAGCACCGGCTTCAAACAAAGCAAGCCCGGCATAGGGCGAAACCTGCCCAGCTCTTGCCCCGGCGGGCAGGAATATGCCGCCGGCGGTGACAGCTACAAGACCGAGTGCCTGCCGCCGGCTTAGTGGCAAGGACTTGTCGGACATCTGGCACCTCTTCAATGCGAACAGCCCCCGTGAGCAGCCCTTGGCCTATCTAGGCCCCACCACCAGCCCGCGCCAATGAAAGTTCGGTAATGTGGGGAATGTTCGGCAATGCAGGGAACTTTCGGTAATGCAGGCCTCTTTGGCCCACCGGTTTGCCTCGTGCAAAAGCAGAGCACACATCCTATATGGAGCCGACAATCCCTATTCGAGGCACAATATGAGCGACGCACAGACGCAGATCCCCGTAACCGTCCTCACCGGCTATCTTGGCGCCGGCAAGACGACACTGCTCAACCGCATCCTTTCGGAAAACCATGGCAAGCGCTACGCCGTCATCGTCAATGAATTCGGCGAGATCGGCATCGACAACGAGCTGATCGTGGAATCCGACGAGGAAATCTACGAGATGAACAATGGCTGCGTCTGCTGCACCGTGCGCGGCGACCTGATCCGCGTCGTCGAAGGCCTGATGCGCAGGCCCGGCCGCTTCGACGCCATCGTCGTCGAGACTACCGGCCTCGCCGATCCCGTGCCGGTGGCGCAAACCTTCTTCATGGACGACGACGTGCGTTCCAAGACCAGGCTCGATGCGGTGGTGGCGCTGGTCGATGCCAAGCACCTGCCGCTGCGTCTCAAGGATTCGCGCGAGGCCGAGGACCAGATCGCCTTTGCCGATGTCGTCGTGCTCAACAAGACCGATCTGGTCACCCCCGAAGAGCTGAGCAAGGTCGAGGCGACGATCCGCGCCATCAACCCGGCGGCACGCATCCATCGCACCACGCGCGCCGGCGTGGCGCTGACCGAGGTGCTCGATCGCGGTGCGTTCGACCTGTCCCGTGCGCTGGAGAACGATCCGCACTTCCTCGAGGCGCATGACGATCACGACCATCATGATCATGACCACCACCACCATGATCACGACGGCCACGATCACCACGATCATGACGGGCATCATCATGCGCACCCTTCCGACATCCATGACGTGACCGTGCAGTCGGTGTCGCTGCGCGGCGGCGAGATGGACCCGAAAAAGTTCTTCCCGTGGATCGAGAAGGTCACCCAGATGGAAGGCCCCAACATCCTGCGACTGAAAGGGATCATCGCGCTGAAAGGCGATGACGAGCGCTATGTCATCCAGGGCGTGCACATGATCATCGAAGGCGACCACCAGCGCGCTTGGAAGGACGGCGAGAAGCACGAGAGCCGGCTGGTGTTCATCGGCCGCGAACTCGACGCCGAGCGGTTGAAGAAGAGTTTCGAGGCCTGCCAGGCTTAGATCGCAACGGATATCTGGTTGGCCACCTGCTTGCTCGAGCAGGAAAGGTCGAGTAAGCCCCCTAACGGCCCTCGCAAGCGCCCTGAATCAGACATTCAACCGATCACAAACTCATGCCCACAGTCGCCCCGCTCGATCTCGAAGGCCATTGCCTCGCCGCCGGCTTCCTTGGCGACGTGCCGCATTTCGCGCTGGCCGACGGCACCGTCCATCGGCTCGACCATGGCCACAAGACGGTGCAGGCCAATGACGGAATGCTCGCCGCCGTTCACGATGCGGCAAACGACCGGCTGATCACCGGCGGTGAGGACGGCAAGATCTTTGCCGTGACCGCCGGCGGCAATACCACGGAATTGGCGACCGCAGGCAAAAAATGGATCACCAGCGTCGCCGCCGGGCCGCAAGGCGCTGTTGCCTATGCTTCGGGCAAGATTGCCTATGTGCGCTTTGCCGACGGCAAGACCAGAGAATTCTCGCATCCGCGCTCGGTCGAGGGGCTGGCCTTCTCGCCCAAGGGCATGCGCTTCGGCGTTGCCCGCTACAATGGCGCAACGCTGCATTTCCCGGCCGCCGACGGCAAGCCGGTCGAACTCGAGTGGGCCGGCGCCCACACCGGCATCACCTTCTCGCCGGACGGCAGCTTCGTCGTCACCACAATGCAGGAAAACGCGCTGCATGGCTGGAAACTCGCCGACGGCAAGCACATGCGCATGTCCGGCTATCCCGGCAAGGTCAAAAGCCTGTCGTGGAGCGCCAAGGGCAAATGGCTGGCGAGTTCCGGCGCGCCGGCGGCGATCGTCTGGCCGTTTTCGGGCAAGGACGGGCCGATGGGCAAGGCGCCACTGGAACTCGGCACGCGCGGCAACGCCATGGTCACCTGCGTCGCCTGCCACCCGAGCCAGGATGTCGTCGCCATAGGCTATGATGACGGCATGGTGATGGCGGTGCGCTTCGCCGACGCCAGGGAAGTGCTGTTGCGCCGGCCGGGCAAGGGCGCCGTCACTTCGATGATGTGGGACAAGGAAGAGCGCCGCATCGCTTTCGGCAGCGCCGCCGGCGATTGCGGCGTCATCGACATTTCGGCGTAGTCCGTTACTCAGCTCCACAAGATACTTTGCCGGTCAATTCAGCCGGCTTACCGTCCCGGTCCGCGTCTGTCGTGCCGTCATAGACTTCGAGCAAATAGCGCCCGTCATAGACGCCTTCGTCGCTGGCCTTTGTCAGAATGGCCAGCTTGACATAGCTATAGGTGTTTGCGACCTCGTGCTCGCGATAGACGAGCAGCCGCAACTCCTTGTTGTCGAGCCAGTATTGCGTGAGGTTCGAATCCTCGAACAGCGTCTTGCGCAGATCGTCACCGACTGGCCTGTCCAGAATTTCGACATCGCCGCGAAAATTGAAAGTTGGTCCGCCCATGCCGGTGATGACGCCGGCATCGACCTGGAATTTTACCGCCTTGTCTTCGACCGAACACCAGATGCCGCCGGAGGCCAAGGCCGTGCCGGCCGACAAAAGCAGCGTTGCTGCACAAACGATCGCCCGCATTGTTCTTCCCCAACCACCAACCTGCCCGCATTGATGCCGGTTGCCACGCTGAGGTCAAGCGCCGGTCATGTTCGCCATGATCGCTGAACCAACGCAGGGCAGCCACCCGGCCAATTGCGGTGGCAGAGGCCGATTGGCTAGAGTGCTGATGAGAGGGCTCATGAACGTCATCGACCATTCAAAGACTTCCATCGGCGGCATCGGCCCGGCCCGGATCGCCGAGTTGCGCGAGACCGAGGCAGAAGCCTTCCGCCGGGCGCGGCCGAAATCGATGGCCAAAATCGGCAATGGCCTGCCCGGCTTCTTCGGCGGCGTGCCGATGCACTGGATGAACGACTGGCCGACGCCGTTCCCGATCCTCGTGGATAGCGCCAAAGACGCCACTATCACCGACATCGACGGCAACCGGCTCGACGATTTCTGCCTCGGCGACACCGGCTCGATGTTCGGCCATTCGCCGCCGCCAGTCGCCCGCGCAATCCGCCGGCAGGCCGGACGCGGCCTGACCTACATGCTGCCTTCCGAAGACGCGCTCGCCATCGGTCCGCTGCTGCAGCAGCGTTTCCGCTTGCCGTCTTGGCAGATCGCGACGACGGCGACAGACGCCAACCGCTTTGCGCTGCGGGTTGCCCGCGCCGTCACCGGCCGGGAAAAGATCCTGGTCTTCAACGGCTGCTATCACGGCTCGGTCGACGAGACGATGGTCCGACTGGTCGACGGCAAGGCGGTGAACCGGCCCGGCCTTGCCGGCGAGTTCCGCGACTTGACGCGGGCGACTGATGTGGTCGAGTTCAACGATCTGCCGGCGCTCGAGGCCGCACTCCGCGACAACGATGTCGCCTGCGTCATCACCGAGCCGGTGCTGACCAACTCCTGCATGGTGCTGCCCGAAGCCGGCTTTCATGACGGGTTGCGGCGGCTCACCCGTGCGACCGGCGCGCTGCTGCTGATCGACGAGACGCACACGATCTCGACCGGTCGCGGCGGCTATACGAGGAAATACGGGCTGGAGCCGGACCTGTTCGTACTCGGCAAGCCGATCGCCGGCGGCGTGCCGGCGAGTGTCTGGGGCATGAGCGAAGACGTTGCGGCGCGCTATGCCGCTTATATCAGCCAGAAAGAGCCCGGCTATTCCGGCATGGGGACAACGCTATCGGCCAATCCGCTGCAATTCGCGGCGATGCGCGCCACGCTCGAACACGTCATGACCGACGACAACTACAGCCATATGGAGCATCTGGCGCGGCGGCTTGACGCCGGGTTGACCGCCGTCATCGACCGCTACCGGCTGCCCTGGCACGTTGCCCGAGTCGGCGCCCGTGTCGAGTTCATCTGCGCACCAGGCCCGCTGAGGAATGGCGGCGATGCAGAGGGAGCGCATGCGCCGGAGCTCGAGGCGGCGATCCACGTTGCGCTGGTCAATCGCGGCGTGCTGATCGCACCGTTCCACAATATGATGCTGATCTCGCCTGCGACCGGCGCCGCCCAGGTGAACCGGCTGATCACCGCCTTCGGCGCGGTTGCGGCAAAGCTTGTGGCATGAGACAAGCTTGCCACATGAAACAAGCGCCCAAGCAAAGTTTGAACCTGGTCACGGCATCCCCTTCGGGCTCGACGCCCGCCGAGGCGCAGGCCTTTCTCGACGCCCATCCCGAGATCGAGGCGTTCGACATCGTGCTGACCGACGCCAATGGCGTCGGGCGTGGCAAGATCGTGCGCCGGCATGAATTGATGAGCATCTTCGAGGGCGGCCGGCACATGCCGATCTCGATTCTCGGCCTCGACATCACCGGCGAGGATGTTCACGAGACCGGGCTGATCTGGACGACCGGCGACGGCGACCTGCGCGCATGGCCAATCCCCGGCACGCTGGTGCCGCTATTCGGCACACAGCCGCCGCGCGGCCAGGTGCTGATGGCGATGTACCACCTCGATGGCCAGCCGATGTCGTCCGACCCGCGGCTGGCGCTCGCCCGCCAGGTGGATATCCTCGCGGCCAAGGGCCTGCATCCGGCCGGCGCCTTCGAGCTCGAATTCTTCCTGCTCGCCAACGAGCGCGATGCCGAAGGCAAGGTGCAGCCCGCCCACGCGGTGCTCGACGGCCGCCGCTCGGCCAAGACCGAAGTCTATTCCGTCGACCATCTGCACGGCATGGAGCCGCTGTTTTCCGACATCTATGCTGCCGCCAAGGTGCAAGGCATCCCGGCCGAAACGGTCATTTCCGAATATGCGCCCGGCCAGTACGAGCTGACGCTCAACTACCGCAAGGACGTCATGCGGGCGGCCGACGATCTCGTCATGCTCAAGCGGCTGGTGCGGGCGCAGGCACGTCGCCATGGCGTTACCGCTTGCTTCATGGCCAAGCCGATCGAGAAGTATGCCGGCTCAGGCATGCATTTCCATGTCTCGCTGCTGGACGATGCCGGCAAGAACGTCTTTGCCGAAGCCGGCGGCGAAAACTGGTCGCTGCCGCTGCTGCGCGGCCTTGGCGGCCTCATCCAGACGATGGCGGAATCGATGCTGGTGTTTGCACCGCACGCCAATTCATGGCGGCGCTTCGTCTCGCAATCCTATGCCCCGGTGGCGCCGAGCTGGGGCGTCAACAATCGCTCGGTGGCGCTGCGCGTGCCGGCCGGCGATGCCAAGAACCGGCGCATCGAGCACCGGCCGTCGGGCGTCGACGCCAATCCTTACCTGGTGGCGGCGACGGTGCTGGCCGGCATCACCAGGGGTCTCGACGAGGGGCTCGATCCCGGTCCCGAAACGACCGGCAATGGCTACGAATCCGCCGTCACGCGTACGACGATGCCGGTCGACTGGCGCGCCGCGATCGAGGCGGCAAGGGCGTCGACCTTCCTCAAGGGCGCATTGGGCGAAGATCTGCACCGGACATTCGTGGCGATCAAGCAATCCGAATATCTGCGCGTGGCACGCACGGTCAGCGAGCTGGATTATCACCTTTATCTGCACGAAGTGTAAGGCCCTGCCCCGCAGGGTTCGTCCGGCGAAGTTCCGACCGAACCAGTTTTGAAGGAACCTTCTGGCGGCTTCGCTCATTCCGGTTCTGATCGCGGAAGCGGACAGGACCGTACTCGCCATGATCGCCAGAATGACAACACCCGCGCCGCACCACACCAAGGTGCAGGCCAGACGCTTGCCGGCAGGCAAGTCCCCGGAAACGACAGAAATCGACGCCAGGACCATTCCTGAACTGCGCGAAACGGCTAAAATCTGCCGCCGCTGTCCGCTGTGGCACGACGCGACGCAGACCGTATTCGGCGAAGGGCCTGACAAGGCGAAGGTGATCTTCGTCGGCGAACAGCCGGGCGACCAGGAAGATCTGGCCGGCAAGCCTTTCGTCGGTCCGGCGGGCAAGGTGTTCGATGCGATCCTGGACGATGCCGGCGTCGACCGGCTGAAAGTCTACGTCACCAACGCGGTCAAGCATTTCAAGTTCGAGCCGCGCGGCAAGCGGCGCATCCATTCGAAGCCGAATGCCGGGGAGGTGCAGGCCTGCCGCTGGTGGCTCGACAAGGAGCTCGATCTGATCAAGCCCAATCTGGCGGTGGCGCTCGGCGCCACGGCAGCGCAGTCGCTGCTCGGCAAGGTGGTGCCGATCATGAAGATGCGCGGGGCGGTCGTAGAGCGGGACGATGGCCTGCGTGTCTTCGTCACCATCCACCCGTCCTTCATCCTTCGCATTCGCGAGCCGGCGGACAAGCAGGCCGAACGCGAACGGTTTCTGCAGGACATGAAAGCAGTGAAAAAGCTGATGGCGGCCTGAGCTTGGCCTATTTGACTAATATCGCCCTGAGATCGTTGACGTTCGTCCCGGTCGGTCCAGGCACGAAGAGGTCGCCGACGGCGTTAAACGCGGTCCAGGCGTTGTTGCCGGCAAGCATGGCCTTGGCATCGACGCCCACCGCCCGCATCCGCGACACCGTCGAACCGTCGGCGAAGGCGCCGGCATTGTCTTCCGAACCGTCGATGCCGTCGGTGTCGGCGGCCAGTGCATGGACGCCCGCCATGCCGTTGATGCCAATGGCGAAAGCAAGCAGGAATTCCGAGTTGCGTCCGCCCTTGCCTTTCGCGCGCAAGGTCACCGTCGTCTCGCCGCCGGACAGGATCAGCACCGGTTTTGGGAATGGCCGGTTGCGCGTCGCCACCTCGCGGGCGATCGCCGCGTGGACGCTGCCGACCTCGCGCGCCTCGCCTTCAATGGAATCGGAGAGGATGACGGCCTGAATGCCTTGACGCTTCGCTTCGGCTGCAGCCGCCTCCAGCGACACGCCGGCCGAGGCGATCAGATGCACTTCGTTGCGGGAAAAGCGCGGATCATCCGGACGCGGTGCATCTGCAGCCGGCGAGCTGATATGCGCCATCACTTGAGCAGGCAGTTTCATGCCATAGGCGGCGATCGATGCCAGCGCCTCTTCGCGGCTTCCCAAATCGGGAACGGTTGGGCCGGAGGCGACCAGCGCCGGATTGTCGCCCGGAATGTCTGAAACGACCAGCGAGACCAGTTTGGCCGGATAGGCGGCGGCCGCCAGCCTGCCGCCCTTGATCGTGGAAAGATGTTTGCGGATGGTGTTCATGGCGGCGATGGGCGCGCCGGAGGCGAGCAGCGCCTCGTTGGCGGCGATCTCATCGGCCAGCGTCAGACCTTTGGCGGGCGCCGGCAGCAGCGCCGAGCCGCCGCCGGAGATGAGCGCGACGACGAGGTCGTTGGCCGTTAGTCCCTGAACCTTTTCGAGCAACCGTCGTGAAGCCTCCAACCCGGCGGCGTCCGGCACCGGGTGCGCCGCCTCGATGATCTCGATGCGCCGGCATGTCGCGCCACAGCCATAACGGGTGACCACCAGCCCTTGGATCGGCCCGTCCCACACTTTCTCGAAAGCCGCCGCCATCTGCGCCGAGCCTTTTCCCGCGCCGATGACGATCGTGCGGCCCTTCGGCTTTGCCGGCAAATGGTCCCTGATGGTCCTTTCGGGATCGGCGGCGGCAACGGCGGCGTTGAAGATCGACGTGAGGAAGAGTTTGGGGTCTACCTCTGTCATTTTGCTTCCAGCGGCAGTGCCAGCCCGCGCGCGTCGATGCTGAGATGCTCGCAAAGCGCATTGACCACCACGCCGTGGTCCTCACGCTCCGGCAGGCCGGAGACTGCGATCACGCCAATGACACCGGCGCTCTTGACCGTGATGGGAAAGCCGCCGCCGGCCAGCACATAATCTGATATATCCAGCCCCTCGCCGGGCTTGAAGCTGCGGTCGGGGCGCTGCTGCTCCAGCACCATGCGATAGGTGCTTTTCAAAAACCGGCGCACGACATTGATCTTGCGCCGCGCCCAATCCGGATTGGAGGCGTTCGAGCCGGGCATTGCCGCATAAAACAGCGGCCGGTCGAAGGTTCTGATATCGACGATGATCGGCAGGTTCTCGGCTAGCGCGCGGTCGCGGATCGCCGAGCCGATCTTGAAAGCGACGGCCTCATCGAACGCCGGGAAGACGAGCGTGGCTTCCTGTTTCTTGATCAGAGCGATGTCGTCCGCAACGGCCATGTCGTTCCCCTGTCAACTTCGCTGCACGATTTGACCGATGGCTGCCGCTCGGTCAAGCCCGCCGTATACGACAGCTAAACCGCCATGTCCGTCTTGGCCGCCCGGCCGGCGACATAGACCTCGCGCACGGCGCGGTCGTCGCCGAGCGTCTGCAGCAGAAACAATTCCTCGGCGAGCGTGTCCGCCGTCTCCATCCGCAGCCGCATCGCCGGCGTGGCGCGAGCGTCGAGCACGACGATATCGGCATCGCTGCCTTCCTTCAGGGTGCCGATCTTTTCCGCAAGCGACAGCGCCTCGGCATTGCCGAGGGTCAATTGCCAGAAGGACTGCAACGGATTGAGCTTCTCGCCGTTCAGCGCGATCACCTTATAGCCCTCGTCCATGGTACGCAGCATCGAATAGTTGGTCCCGCCGCCGACATCGGTGGCAGCGGCTATGCGGAGCGACTTTTCGCGGCGGCGATACCGCTGATAATTGAACAGGCCCGAGCCGAGAAACAGATTGGAGGTCGGGCAGAACACCGCCACCGAGCCGCTATCCGAAAGCGCATCCGCCTCGCGTTCCGACAGATGGATGCAGTGGCCGAACAGGCTTTTGCGGCCGAGCAGCCCGTAATGCTCATAGATGTCGGTATAGTCGCGCGCCTGCGGATAAAGCTTCTGGGTGAAAGCGATCTCGGCGTGGTTTTCCGACAGATGCGTTTGCATATGCAGGTCCGGATATTCACGGCAGAGCGTACCCGCCATCTCCAATTGCTCCGGCGACGAGGTGATGGCGAAGCGCGGGGTGATGGCATAGTGCTGGCGCCCCTTGCCGTGCCACTCCTCGATCAGCGCCTTGCTGTCGTCATAACCCGATTGCGGCGTGTCGAGCACGCCTTCCGGGGCGTTGCGGTCCATCATAACCTTGCCGGCGATATTGAGCATGTTGCGGTCGTGCGACTCGGCAAAGAACGCCTCGGCCGATTCCTTGTGCACCGAGCAATAGGCGGCGACCGTCGTCGTGCCGTGGCGCAATACTTCATCCAGGAACAGTCTGGCGATACGGCGTCCATGCTGAGCGTTCTGGAATTTGATCTCCTCGGGAAAGGTGTAGGTGTTCAGCCAGTCGAGCAGCTCGGCGCCGTAGGAAGCGATGACCTGCATCTGCGGAAAATGCGCGTGCGCATCGATGAAACCGGGCAGCAGCAGATGCGGCCGATGGTCGATCTTTTTTGTTCCCGCGCCCGCCTTTTTCTCGACCTCGGAATAGGCGCCCGCTGCAATGATCCTGCCGTCGTGCATCAGCAGGCCGCCATCGTGCTCGTAACGCCAGGCGGAATGGTCGTCGATGGTTTCGGGCCAGCGCAAAAACGACAGCGTACGGCCGCGCAGGAGCGTGCTGGTCATTTCCCCGCGCCTTCGAACCAGGCCACCAGCAGCGCCCGTTCCTTGTCGGTGATCTGGGTGACGTTGGCGGGCGGCATGGCGTGGCTGCGGCCGGCCTGCAGGTAGATCTCGCCGGCGTGCTCGGCGATGCCGGCATCGGTGTCGAGCATCACGCCCTTCGGCGCGTGGTAGATACCCTCGTAGGACGGCTCTGCCGTGTGGCACATCGAACAGCGGCCAAGAACGGTGTCGCGCACAGCGGCGAAGTGCGCCGAGGCGACGTAGACCTCCGCCGCCGAGGACGTCTTGACCTCGCCGGTCAACAGCTTCGGCACCGTCGACAGCCAGATGATGACGACGAACAGCACGGCCGCCACCAGCCAGGTCCAGGTCGGATTGCCTTTACGTGCATGCATGGTGTTGAAATAGTGCCGGATCAGCACGCCGATGATGAACACCAGCGAGGCAATGACCCAGTTGAACTCTGTCCCGAACGCCAGCGGATAGTGGTTCGACAGCATCAGGAACAAAACCGGCAGCGTCAGGTAATTGTTGTGCAGCGAGCGCTGCTTGGCGATCTTGCCGTATTTCGGATCTGGCTTCCTGCCGGCGATCAGGTCGGCGACGACGATCTTCTGGTTGGGGATGATGACCATGAAAACGTTGGCCGACATAATCGTCGCGGTGATGGCACCAAGATGCAGGAAGGCGGCGCGGCCCGTGAACAGGTGGGTTAGCCCCCAGGCGACGAACACCAGCACCCCGTAGAGCACCAGCATCAGGCCGGTGTCGCTCTTGCCGAGCGGCGAACGGCACAAGAGATCGTAGACCACCCAGCCGATGCCGATCGTCGCCAGCGACAACAAGATGCCTGTAGGCACCGACATCGCGAGCACATTCGGATCGATCAGGAACAGGTCCGCGCCGGCATAGTAGACCACGCACAGCATGGCGAAGCCCGACAGCCAGGTGGCGTAGGATTCCCATTTGAACCAGGTCAGGTGCTCGGGCATTTCAGCCGGCGCCACCAGATATTTCTGCACGTGGTAGAAGCCGCCGCCATGCACCTGCCATTCCTCGCCGAAAGCGCCGGCAGGCATGCCCGGACGCTGGCGCAGGCCGAGATCGAGCGCGACGAAATAGAAGGACGACCCGATCCAGGCGATGCCGGTGACGACGTGCAGCCAGCGCACGGCGAAATTCAGCCAATCCCAGAATATCACGAAATCCATCATGAAAAGTCGTCCCTGCCGATCGGCTGACTTTACGGGCTGGAGCGCAAACGGAAAGGGCCGAGGTGCACGATGACTTTCAAAAAAAATTGGAAAATACTACGCTCGTTACACGCAGCCACATGAGAGCCACGAAAGCCGCATGGCCTATCTCGATAACATCGCCGTTTTCGTCCGCGTCGTCGAGCTCGGCAATTTGTCGGCGGCTGGGCGCGACATGCGCATTTCGCCGGCGGTCGCCTCCAACCGCATCAAGGAGCTCGAGAAGCATCTCGGCGTCAGGCTGTTCAACCGCACGACGCGGCAGTTGATGCCGACCGAGCACGGCACGGTGTTCTACTCCGGCGCCAAGCAGGTGCTGGAGGCGGTCACCGAGGCGGAAGCGGCGGTCAGCGCCTTATCCGGCCAGCCGCGCGGCACCATAAAAGTGACGGCACCGCTCGGCCTCGGCCGGCGGCTGGTAGCATCGGGCATTCCGGATTTCCACGACAGGTACCCCGATATCGAGGTGCGGCTCCGGCTTTCCGATCACAATGTCGACATCATGAAGGAAGGCATCGATGTTGCGTTCCGGCTGGGCATCATCGAGGATTCTAGCCTCAGAATGCGCGGCATCATGGAATGCGAACGGGTGCTGGTGGCGGCGCCGAAATATCTGGAAGCGCGCGGCGAGCCCCGCGAGCCGCAGGAGTTGATCGGCAAGAAGCACGACTGCCTGATGCTGCGCTATTCCGGCGCGCGCGAATATGTCTGGACGCTGCAGACGCCAAGCGGGCCGCAAAAATTCGAGGTGCACGGCCCCTACGATACCGATGATGGCGACGTGCTGACCGGCTGGGCGCTGTCCGGCCGCGGCATCATCAACAAGCCGCGCTTCGAGGTCGAGCCATTTATCCGCGACCAGCGGCTGAAAGTGATCCTGAGCAACACGCCGCCGACGCCGGTACAGTTCGCCGCCGTCTACCCGCACAAGAAGCTGCAGGATCCGAAGGTGCGGCTGCTGCTCGACTTCATGGCCGAGCGCTGCCAGCGGCTGATCAGGGATATTCTGGCCGGCAAGTGATCGCCGGCTGGCCGGTTGCTTTCCGTCCAGCCGGCGAAGATAATTCCTGCGGAATCTCACTCACCAGGGAAGACCAATGGCCAACGGCGCCACAATGCATCTCGCCGTTTCGCTGTCTCCGGAAGCCGCCCCTCCCCATCCGCCCGACGCCGGCCCGGATTTCAGCCTTCTGACCCGGTCCGTGCAAAAGGCCGAAGCAGCCGGGTTGGACATGGTGTTGCTCGCCGATTCCGCGCTGGCTGCAGGCGGCGGACCGAACCGGCAAGTGCCGTTCGAAGCGACGACCCTGCTGGCGGCACTGGCGACGGTGACGAGCAGGATCGGCCTGGTCGCGGCAGCCTCGATGGTCGCCCACCAGCCCTACAATCTCGCACGCCGTTTCGCCTCACTCGACATCATCAGCCATGGTCGCGCCGGCTGGCACGCGAGCATGATGCCCGGTCCGCGCGAGGCGGCCAATTTCAGCCGGCCGGAAGGGATTCCCACTGACGATTTTCGCCGGCGCGCGGTGGAGTTCATCGGCATCGTGCAAGGCCTGTGGAAAGGCTGGGACGCGGACGCGCTGCTGTTCGACAAGCGTGGCGGCCGCTTCTTCGATCCCGAAAAAATGCACCTGCTCGGCCACAAGGGCGAGTATTTCTCGGTGCGGGGGCCGCTCAATGTGGCACCGTCGCCGCAGGACACGCCGGTGCTAGTGATGTCCGGCCTGTCCGAGCCCGACATGGACATCGCCGCCCGCACCGCCGACGTCGTCCTGCTGGACGAGCTATCCGTCGAGCGCACCAAGGCACTGCACGACGATCTGAAGCGCCGCGCACTTGCGTTTGGCCGCAGTCCGGGCGCGATAAAGGTGCTGATGAATGTAGCGGCGGGTGCCGAAATGACGGCCAGGCCGGACACATTCGCGGACAGGCTCGAAGAGCGCTTTCGCTCGAGAGCCTGCGAGGGGTTCAACATCGACATGCCGCTCAAGTCGACGCTCGACGATTTCATCGGTCGCGTGCTGCCGGAGCTTCACCGTCGCGGCCTTGTTCTGTCTGGTTACAGCGGGGCGACACTGCGCTCCCACCTCGGACTTGCCGGGGAGGATCGACAATGAGTACCGGTCGACGCCAGATGAAGCTCGGCGCCTTCCTGTGGGCGACAGGCCACCACATCGCCGCCTGGCGCCATCCGCAGGCGCATGTGACAGCCGGTATCGACATCGACCATTACATCCAGCTGGCGCGCACGGCGGAGGCGGCGAAGTTCGACATGATCTTCTGCGAGGACGCCGCCGGCGTGCGCGAGGCCAATGTCAACATCGCCAGCCAGACCTCACGCTCGATCGGCTTCGAGCCGATCAGCCTGCTTGCGGCGCTCGCCGTCCAGACGGAGCGCATCGGGCTCGTCTCCACGGCATCGACGAGCTACAATGAGCCTTACGGGCTGGCGCGGACCTTCTTGTCGCTCGATCATCTGAGCGGCGGGCGTGCCGGCTGGAACCTTGTCACTTCCGCCAGCCAGATCGAGGCCGCCAATTTCGGCTCGACCGGTCTGCGCCCGCATGCGGACCGTTACGAGCGGGCGCGCGAATTCGCTGCCGTGGTCGCAGCTCTCTGGCGGGGCGCAGGAACCAGTGGCTTCAATCACGAAGGCAGAAGTTTTTCGGTGCGCGACCCGCTCGATCTGCCGCGTTCGCCGCAAGGTGCACCGGTCATGATTCAGGCGGGAGCGTCGGACGAGGGCCGCGACCTCGCCGCCCGAACCGCCGATGTGGTGTTCACGGCGGCGCAAACGTTCAAGGAGGCGAAGGCCTTCTACGATGACCTCAAAGGGCGGCTGGCGGTCTATGGGCGCGAGCCGGACGACGTCAAGATCATGCCTGGCGTCGCACCGATCGTCGCTGCAAGCGAAACGGAAGCCCGGGCAAAATATGATGAATTGCAGGAACTGATCCCGGACGACGTCGGCGTCGCGCTGCTTTCCAGCTATCTCAGCATATCCGATCTCGCGCGCTATCCCATCGACGGACCGCTGCCGGAGCTGCCGGCCAGCGAAGGCATGCAGAGCCGGCAGGCGCTGGTCATCGAGCAATCCCGCCGCGATAACCTGTCCATTCGCCAGCTTGCCCGCCATTTTGCCGGCGCGCGCGGCCATTGGCGCGTCGTTGGAACGCCGGCTCAGATCGCCGACGAGCTCGAGGCACGCTTCGAGGGCGGCGCGGCAGACGGTTTCAACGTCATGCCATCCTATTTTCCCGGCGAATTCGACGCCTTTGCAACGCTTGTCGTGCCGGAGTTGCAGCGACGCGGCCTGTTCCGCACGGACTATCGAGGCAGCACGCTGCGTGAACACCTGGGCTTGAATCGGCCGGCGTAAGCGGCGAGCGGAACGAAAGTCGGAGATCGTCGTTTTGGGATGCTGTGCCGCGCGGCGATGAGGGCGTCTGCGCGCATGTTCGATTGACCTTCCACAAACTCGCCCTCTTTGAACCACGCGGACGCAACCGCCACAGGAGCCGATCATGGACGCCATCGCCACCCGCAACGACCTGCAATCCAACGCCAAGAAAGAGTGTATCGATCTTCTCAACGCCCGCCTCGCCGACGCCATCGATCTGGCGCTGATCACCAAGCAGGCGCACTGGAACGTCAAGGGGCCGCAATTCATCGCCATCCATGAGATGCTCGACACGTTCCGCGACGAGATCGATGGCCATGTCGACACCATTGCCGAGCGCGCCGTACAGCTCGGCGGCACCGCGCTCGGCACATCGCAAGAGGTGTCGAAGGCGACCATGCTCGAGGCCTATCCGACCGACATCCACAAGACCAGGGATCATCTGGCAGCGCTGATCGACCGCTATGCCGCGACAGCCAAGCGGGCACGCGCGGCGATCGACGAGGCGGCGGGTGCGGGCGACGCCGACACCGCCGACATCTTCACCGCCTATTCGCGCTCGCTCGACAAATTGCTGTGGTTCCTAGAGGCGCACACGCAGGAGAAGGAATAAAAGGAAACGTCAGCCGGCCATAGCCCCGCCATGAGGGGCTCTGGACGGAGTGGCCGAGGGCGCAGCATGGGCGGCCAACACCGTCATGATCTGGGCTGCGGCGAGTGCGGCGATCACCTGCGGGCGCTTGTCCTTGACGGCATCGCCGCCGATCGGCGAGACGAGGCGGGCAAATTCCGCCTCGCTTCCGTCCGCCGACTTCAGGAACCAGTTCCGGAACGTCGCCTTCTTGGTCCTGGAACCGATCATGCCGACATAGGCGGCATCCCGGCGTTTCAGCGCCTCGGCGACGATCAGGAAATCCAGCGCGTGGTCGTGGGTGAGGACGACGAAGGCGGAGCCGGCCGGGGCCCTGCGAACAATCGCCTCGGGCATCGGCGTCAGGCTTGTTTCGACCGTGCCCGGCATGCCCTCCAGCGCCTCGGCTCGTGTCTCGACAACAACGACATGCACCGGCAGCAAAGCCACCGCCGATGCCAGCGCCTGGCCGACATGGCCGCCGCCGAAGATGTAGACATGTGGCAGCTGCGCCTCCTCGGCTTCCGCCGCCGCAACCAGCTCGGCCTCAAGCGCCGCGTCCACCAGCCGGATCAGCACTTCCACCCGACCGCCGCAGCACTGGCCGATCTCCGGCCCGAGCGCGATGTCGAGCGTGGCGCGGATATCCCTCCCCCTTGAGGGGAGGGTGGCGGCGAAGCCGCCGGGTGGGGTCGCCGCGGCAGTGCTCGACGCTCTGGCGGTGCCTTCTGAGACGACCCCCTCTGGCCGCTTCGCGGCCATCTCCCCCTCGAGGGGGGAGAAAAGCATCTGCCGCGCCTTGTCGATCGCCATGTATTCGAGCTGGCCGCCGCCGATCGTGCCGAAAGTGGCCGATCCAGAGACGAGCATGAAGGCGCCCTTTTCGCGCGGCGTCGAACCTTTTGTCCCGGCGACCTCGACCACTGCGATGCGGCCGGCGCTGGCAAGAAAGATTTTCAGGCTTTGCACTCTCGCGTTCATCATTCGCATTCCCTATCGGGAAAATATAGAGTTTTTCGGCCTGAATTGCACGCTTTCCGGGATTCCGAGGCCGGGTTTAGGTGCCGGTCTTGGCTTCCCGCTTCAGCCGTTCGATCGCCATCAGCACACGCTCCGGCGTAGCAGGCGGGTCGAGGCGCGGACAGATCTTGTGGCCGGCAACGCTCGCCACTGCGTCCGAGAGGGCATGCAGCACCGACATTGCGAGCGGAAAGGGCGGCTCGCCGACCGCCTTGGAGCGGTGCACCGTCGGCTCGCCTGCTTCCGCCCAGTCGGCCAAAGTCACGTTGAAAATCTTCGGCCGGTCCGAAGCGAGCGGGATCTTGTAGGTCGACGGTGCATGGGTGCGCAGCCGCCCCTTGTCGTCCCACCACAGTTCCTCCGTCGTCAGCCAACCCATGCCCTGGATGAAACCGCCCTCGACCTGGCCGAGGTCGATGGCGCGGTTCAGCGAGCGGCCGGTTTCATGCAAGATGTCGGTGCGCTCGACGATGTATTCGCCAGTCAGCGTGTCGACCGAGACTTCCGAGCACGCAGCCCCGTAAGCGAAATAGTAGAAGGGGTGGCCCTCGCCCTTGTCGCGGTCCCAATGGATTTTCGGCGTCGTGTAGAAGCCCGCCGCCGAAAGCTGGATGCGCGCCATGTAGGCCTGCCTGACGAGATCGGCGAAGGCGATCTCCTGGTTGCCGATGCGCACCCGGTTGGGCAGGAACAGCACCTGGTCGCGCGGCACCTGGTATTTCTCGACGGCAAAATCGGTCAGCCGGTCCTTGATTTGCCGGGCGGCGTTCTGTGCCGCCATGCCATTGAGGTCGGAGCCGGACGATGCGGCAGTTGCCGAGGTGTTCGGCACCTTGCCGGTCGTCGTGGCGGTGATCTTCACCTGGTCGAGGTCGATCTGGAATTCCTCCGCCACAATTTGCGCCACCTTGACGTAGAGACCCTGTCCCATTTCGGTGCCGCCATGATTCAGATGCACCGAACCGTCGGTGTAGACATGCACCAGCGCGCCGGCCTGGTTGTAATGGGTGGCGGTGAACGAGATGCCGAACTTGACCGGCGTCAGCGCCAGTCCGCGCTTGATGAAGCGGCTATTGGCGTTGAATGCATCGATGGTCCGGCGACGCCTTGCATAGTCGGAACTCGCCTCCAGCTCGGCGACAATGCGGTGGATGACGTTGTCCTCGACCGTCTGGTGGTAGGGCGTGATGTTGCGGTCGCCGGTGCCGTAGAAATTCTTCTTGCGGATTTCGAGCGGGTCTTTGCCGACGGCAAAGGCGACCTCGTCGATGACGCGCTCGGCGCCGACCATGCCTTGCGGACCGCCGAAGCCGCGAAAGGCGGTGTTCGACACAGTGTTGGTGTAGAGCGGCGCCGATTGCGCGTGCACTGCCGGCCAGAAATAGGTGTTGTCGCAATGGAACAGCGCACGGTCGGTGACCGGGCCCGAGAGGTCGGCCGAGAAGCCGCAGCGCGCCGCGAACATGAAATCGACGCCGAGAATATTTCCATCGTCGTCGAAGCCGACCTCGTAATCGACCAAAAAGTCGTGGCGCTTGCCGGTGGCGATCATGTCGTCGTCACGGTCGGGCCGGATCTTGACGGCGCGATGATGTTTCTTCGCAGCGATAGCAGCCAACGCCGCAAACTGATTGCCTTGCGTTTCCTTGCCGCCGAAAGCGCCGCCCATCCGGCGGATTTCTACCGTCACCGCATGGCTCGGCACACCGAGCGCATGGCTGACCATGTGCTGGATTTCGCTCGGATGCTGGGTCGAGGAATAGATGGTGACGTCCTGGTCCTCGCCCGGAATGGCCAGGGCGATATGGCCCTCCAGATAGAAATGCTCCTGGCCGCCGATGCGCATCTGCCCTTTGAGCCGGCGTGGTGCTTGTTCGATGGCGGCTGCGGCATCGCCGCGCTTCAGGGTCAGCGGCGGAGTGACCAGCTTGTCTTTCCGGGGATCGAGGTCGCCAATATCGGCGACGAACGGCAACTCCTTGTATTCGACCTTGGCCAGCCGTGTGGCGCGGCGCGCCTGCTCGCGGGTTTCGGCGATGACGCAGAAGATCGGCTGGCCGAAGAATTGAACCCTGCCGTCGGCCAGCACCGGCTCGTCGTGACGGCCGGTCGGCGAAATGTCGTTCTCGCCGGGCACGTCGCTTGCCGTCAGCACGTCAATGACGCCGGGGGCAGTGCGCACCGCCGACAGATCGATTTTCGTGATGGTGGCATGCGTAGCATTGGAAAGCCCGAGGCAGCCATGCAGCGTGCCGGCCGGTTCCGGCATGTCGTCGATATAGACGGCTGTGCCGCTGACATGCTTGTGGGCGGAATCGTGCCGCTGGTCGGTGGCGACGCCGCCGGCGATTTTTTGCGCCTTGAGGTTGGGGGTGGCATGCTTGTTCATCACGCCGCCTCGTGCCGTGACACCTGGGCAGGCGCCCTGGTGCCGCTGGTGTCGACAAAGAAGCGCAGCAGCAGGTTGCGCGCCGCCAGCGCCCGGTATTCCGCGCTTGCCCTCATATCGGTCAGCGGGGTGAAATCGCTGGCGTACTCGGTCATCGCCGCCTCGACCGTCTCTTCCGTCCAAGGCTTGCCAAGCAATGCCTTTTCCACGCCAAAGGCCCGCTTCGGCGTTGCCGCCATACCGCCATAGGCGATGCGCACATCCGCCACCGAGCCGTCCGCTGCCAGCGTCAGGGAAAACGCGCCGAGCGCAGCCGTAATGTCTTCGTCGCGGCGCTTGGTGATCTTGTAGACGGCAAATTTCGTCTCGCTGTCCGGCACCGGAACATGCACGGCCTCGACGAATTCGCCGGGCTGCCGGTCCTGCTTGCCATAGGCGATGAAAAAGTCCTCCAGCGGGATCGTCCGCCGCTTGTTGCCGCGGCGCAGCGTCAGTTGCGCGCCGAGCGCGATCAGCGGCGGCGGCGTGTCGCCGATCGGCGAGCCGTTGGCGATGTTGCCGCCGATCGTGCCCATGTTACGGACCTGATCGCCGCCGATGCGGTCGAACAGCGGCCCGAGCGCCGGGACGCGCTTCGAAAGCGTCGCGAAGGCTTCGCTGTAGGTGACACCGGCGCCGATCGAAATGATGCCCTTGTCCTCGGACATCCCGCACAGCCCATCGAGATTGCCGATGAAGACCGCCGGCGAGATGTCGCGCATGTGCTTGGTAACCCAGAGGCCGACATCGGTCGAACCGGCGACGATGGTGGCACTTGGCTCCTTGTCGAGCACGCTGGCCAGATCGTCGGCATTGGCCGGCACGATCAGCCGTTTATTGCCGGAACCGATCTCGATGCGCAAACCGTCCTTCATCGCTTCGAGCTTGGCTGTGACTGCCTCGCGCTCGGCCGCCAACGGGTCCTTGGCGACCTTGCCGTAGCTGGAGATGGCGCGCGCCGCGCGCATGATCGCCTCATAGCCGGTGCAGCGGCAGAGATTGCCCTGCAGCGCCTTTTCGATCGCCGCATCCGACGGCTCCGGCGACCGCATCCACAGCGCATAAAGCGACATGACGAAACCCGGCGTGCAAAAGCCGCATTGCGAGCCGTGGAAATCGACCATCGCCTGCTGCACGGGGTGCAGTTTTCCTGCGTCGCCGCGCAGATGCTCGACGGTCACGACATGAGTGCCGTCGAGCGAGCCGAGGAAGCGGATGCAGGCATTGACGCTTTCATACACCAGCCTTCCGGCCGAGAGCCTGCCGACCAGCACCGTGCAGGCGCCGCAATCGCCCTCGGCGCAACCTTCCTTGGTGCCGCGCAGCGAGCGGTCGAGCCGCAGCCAGTCGAGCAGTGTCTGGTCGGGCGCAACCGCGCTGAGCGCGACGTCCTCGTCATTGAGAATGAATCGAATTTCGTTGCGTGTCTTGATCCCAGCCATCTCAGCTTCCCCGGTAGGTCGAATAGCCGTAGGGTGATAGGAGCAGCGGCACATGATAGTGTACCGGCTCGGCCATGCCGAAGCGGATCGGCACATGGTCGAGGAAGGCCGGTTCCGGCAGTTTCGTCCCCTGCCGGCGCAGATAATCGCCGGCCGCAAAGACCAGCTCGTATTCGCCGGTGCGGAATTCCGCGCCGGCAAGCAAAGGTGCGTCGCAGCGGCCGTCATCGTTGGTGACGACAGTCTTCAGATGCGTCCGCACCTGGCCGTCGATATGATAGAGCTCGATCGACAGGCCTGTCGCCGGCCTGCCGGCTGCGGTGTCGAGCACATGGGTCGTCAGGCGCCCGCCTTCGGCTTTCGACGTTTCCGCCACTGGCTGCTCCATTCCCTGCACCGTCGAACACTATTCATGAATTGTGCGCCAATTAAAGGCGATGCATAAGTCCCGGTCGAGCGGAGCACGACAAAAACACTTTCAAAAATTTCGGGGGAATGCGCAGGCACTCCTTTCGACTATCCTGATCACAATTTCCGGCAGGAGCGAGAATGCGTTACGAACGAGACATGCGCGGCTACGGAGCCAACCCGCCGGATCCGAAATGGCCCGGCGGCGCGCATGTCGCGGTGCAGTTCGTCGTCAATTACGAGGAAGGCGGCGAGAACTGCGTCCTCCACGGCGATAAGGCTTCGGAGGCTTTCCTGTCGGAGATCGTCGGCGCGGCGCCCTGGCCCGGCCAGCGCCACTGGAACATGGAATCGATCTACGAATACGGCGCCCGCGCCGGCTTCTGGCGATTGCTGCGCCTGTTCAGCGAGGCACAAGTGCCGGTCACCTGCTATGGCGTCGCCACGGCCCTGGCGCGTTCGCCCGATCACGTCGCGGCGATGCAAGAGGCCGATTGGGAAATCGCTTCGCACGGGCTGAAATGGATCGACTATCGCGACCACGCGCCAGAAGACGAGCGCCGCGATATGGAGGCGGCGATCCGGCTGCACTACGAAGTGACAGGCGCGCGGCCGACCGGCTGGTACACCGGCCGCACGTCGATCAACACGGTGCGGCTGGCGGCGGAAGAGGGCGGCTTCGAGTATGTGTCGGACACATATGACGACGAACTGCCCTACTGGTTCGAGCACGTGGCGCCGGACGGCACGGCGAAACCGCAGCTGATCATCCCCTATACGCTCGACGCCAACGACATGCGCTTTGCTACGCCGCAGGGCTTCAACTCGGGCGACCAGTTCTTTGCCTATCTCAGGGATAGTTTCGATACGCTCTATGAAGAGGGCAAGGCAGGGCGGCCGCGCATGATGAATATCGGCCTGCACTGCCGCCTGGTTGGGCGGCCGGGCCGGGTCGCGGCGCTGAAGCGCTTCATCGACTACGTCAAATCGCATGACAAGGTCTGGCTGGCACGGCGCATCGACATTGCAAAGCACTGGCAGCAGACGCATCCGTTTCGGTTGCCGGCGCTGCGCCCGTCGAAAATGGAATTCGAGGCCTTCGTCCACACATTCGGCGGCGTTTTCGAGCATTCGCCGTGGATTGCCGAGCGCGCCTACGAGCTGGAGCTCGGCCCGGCGCATGACAGTGCCGGCGGCCTCCACAATGCGCTCTGCCGTGTGTTTCGCGCGGCCAGCAAGGCCGAGCGGCTCTCCGTGCTCAACGCCCATCCCGACCTTGCCGGAAAACTGGCGCAAGCCAGAAGGCTGACGGCCGAATCGACGAGGGAACAGACCTCGGCCGGGCTCGATGCGCTGACCGACAAGGAGCGCGAGCTGTTTTCAAAACTCAATGCCGCCTACGTCACCAGTTTCGGTTTCCCCTTCATCATCGCGGTGAAAGGCAAGACCAAGGCGGAAATCCTGGCCGAGTTCGAGGCGCGTATCGGCAACAGCCGCAGCCTCGAATTCGAAACCGCCTGCAGACAGGTCGAGCGCATCGCGCTGCTTCGCCTGAAGGATATGCTTCCGCAATAGGCCTTTGGCTTCGCAATAGGCCTTGGCTTCCGCAATAGGCTTGAACTTATGGATATGATGAAAATGGCCGAGCGAACCTACTACGCGCCGCAGGGCGGCCACCCCGGCCAGAGCGAATTGCTGACCGGCCGTGCGGTCTTCACCGAAGCCTATGCCGTCATCCCCAGAGGCGTGATGCAGGACATCGTCACCAGCGCCTTGCCCTTCTGGGAGGGGACACGCGTCTGGGTGCTGTCGCGGCCGCTGTCGGGCTTTGCCGAGACGTTTTCGCAATATATCGTCGAGGTCGCGCCGGGTGGCGGCAGCGACCGGCCTGAACCCGATTCCGGCGCCGAAGGCGCGCTGTTCATGGTCGAAGGCGAGCTGAGCGTTTCGGTTGCCGGCAAGAAGCATGTGCTCAGGCCGGGCGGCTTCGCGTTCCTGCCGCCGGCCATCGGGTGGACGGTTCGCAACGAAAGCGGCGCGGCTGTCCGCTTCCACTGGATCCGCAAGGCTTATGATGCAGTCGACGGCATCGATACGCCGCAAGCGTTCTTCGCTAACGAACAGGATATCGCGCCGACGCCGATGTCCGGAACCGAGGGCCGATGGGCGACGACGCGCTTCGTCGATCCGGCCGACATGAGCCACGACATGCATATCACCATCGTCACCCTCGAGCCGGGTGCCGTCATCCCGTTTGCCGAGACGCATGTCATGGAGCACGGGCTTTATGTGCTGGAGGGCAAGGCGGTCTACCGCCTCAACCAGGACTGGGTCGAGGTCGAGGCAGGCGACTATATGTGGCTGCGCGCCTTCTGCCCGCAGGCCTGCTATGCCGGCGGCCCGGGCAAGTTCCGCTATCTCCTCTACAAAGACGTCAACCGGCACGCCAAGCTCGGCAGCGCCGGCGTCGCAAGGCGTACGCCATGACCCGCATTGTCGCGCGGCCACTGACCCGCGAGAATTTCGCCGAGTTCGGCGACGTCATCGATAGGGGCGGCGACAACCATTATCCGATCAACGGCGGCAAGGCCGAGCGCTACCACGATCTCGCCACCGCTGAAGCACGAGGCCCGAATGCGCGCGTGCTGATCTCGATGGTGCGTGGCACGCCCTATGATTTTCCGTTGAAGCTCACCATGGTGGAGCGTCACCCTTTTGGCAGCCAGGCCTTCATCCCGCTGTCGCCACGGCCGTTCCTGGTCGTCGTCTGCCATGATGGCGAGGAAGGCCCTGGCGAGCCGCACGCCTTCATCACCGCGCCCGGACAAGGCGTCAACTACCCGCGCAATCTGTGGCACGGCGTGCTGACGCCGATCGGCGATGTCCAGGATTTTGTGGTCGTCGACCGCGGGGGCGACGGCTCCAATCTCGAAGAGTGTCATTTCTCGCACCCTTACGAAATCCATCTTCCCGACGGGATTAGGTGATGACCGACATATCGCTGATCGACCGACTGCTCGACGTCATCGAGCACGACATCGTGCCGAAGACCGCCGAAGGCGTCGTCCATGGCAACAAGCTGTTCGGCGCGGCGATCCTGCGCAAGGACGACCGCTCGCTGGTGCTTGCCGAAACCAACAACGAGACCGAAAACCCGCTCTGGCACGGCGAGGTGCATTGCCTGAAGCGCTTCTACGAAATGCCGAAGGCCGAGCGCGTCGACACCAGGGACGCTATCTTCCTCGCCACCCACGAGCCCTGCTCGCTCTGCCTGTCGGCGATCACCTGGACCGGCTTCGACAATTTCTACCATTTGTTCAGTCACGAGGATTCGCGCGACAGCTTCGCCATCCCGCACGATTTGAAGATCCTGAAAGAGGTCTTTACCCTCGATCCCGGCGGCTACAATGCCGAGAATGCCTATTGGAAGAGCTTCTCGATCCGCAGACTGGTGCGATCGCTGCCCGATGCCGAGCGGGAGCGGCTGGAAGCGCGGATCAGCGCGATCTCCGCAATTTACGACGAGCTCTCCACTGCCTATCAGGCGAGCAAAGCGGAAAACGACATACCGCTGAATTGACGCGGATTGACCAGCCGAATTCGTTGGCTGGCCCACGACGACGTCCTGCGGACTCCATCATCTGGCGGTCCTGGAGCCTGCCGCATGAAAACCATCACTGAATTCCCCCGAGAAGTCGTAGAGTTCCCGGACGTTGGCATCGTCATGCCGGACGGCTGCCGGCTGTCGGCGCGGGTGTGGATGCCAGCCGACGCCGCCGACGATCCGGTGCCGGCAATTCTCGAGCACCTGCCATATCGCAAGCGTGACGGCACGACCTATCGCGATCAGCTGACGCATCCCTATTTCGCCGGCCACGGCTACGCCTCGATCCGCGTCGACATGCGCGGCAACGGCGATTCCGAAGGGCTGATGGACGACGAATATTCCGAGCAGGAATTGCAAGATGCTTGCAATGTGATTGCCTGGGCGGCGGCGCAGCCGTGGTGCAACGGCAATGTCGGCATGATGGGCATTTCCTGGGGCGGCTTCAATTGCCTGCAGGTTGCGGCGATGCAGCCGCCGGCGCTAAAGGCGGTGATCAGCCTGTGCTCGACCGTCGACCGCTATGCCGACGACATCCACTATAAGGGCGGCTGCCTGCTGATCGAGAATTTCGGTTGGGCCTCGACCATGCTGTCCTATTCGTCGCGGCCGCCGGATCCGCTGCTGGCCGGCGACAACAGATGGCGCGACCTGTGGCTGACCCGGCTGGAGAACCAGCCTTTCCTGGCGCCGCTATGGCTGAAGCACCAGCATCGCGATGCCTATTGGAAGCGCGGCTCGGTCTGCGAGGACTATTCCGCCGTTCATGCCGCGGTGCTGTCGATCGGCGGCTGGCATGACGGCTATCGCAATACGATTTCCCATCTCGCCGCCAACATCGAGGCACCGGTCAAAGGCATCGTCGGCCCGTGGATCCACAAATACCCGCATTACGCCGCGCCCGAACCGCGCATCGGCTTCCTGCAGGAGGCGTTGCGCTGGTGGGACCGCTGGCTGAAGGACATCGACACCGGCGTCGAGGCCGACCCGGCCTACCGCGCCTATGTCATGGACAGCGTGCGCCCGGCGCGCTGGCATCCTGAGCGGCCGGGCCGCTGGGTCGCAGAATCGGAATGGCCGTCGCCCACTATCAAGACGCAAGAGGTTGAGCTTATCCCTGAAGGCAGCGAGCCCGCCATCGTCGCTTCGCCGCAAAGCTGCGGCCTTGCCGGCGGCGAATATTTTCCCTTCACCTTCGGCCCGGAATTGCCTGGTGACCAGCGCCCCGACGATGCATTCTCGGTGTGCTTCGACCAGCCGGTGCTCGCCGAAGCGGTCGACATTGTCGGTGCTCCAGAAGTTCTGGTCAGGCTCTCGTCGGACCGGCGCCAGGCGAACATCGCGATCCGGCTGTGCGACGTGCATCCCGATGGCGCATCCGAGCTGATCTCCTACGGCGTGCTCAACCTGACGCACCGCAACTCGCACGAGTTCCCGCAAGCGCTGGTGCCGGGCGAAACCGTCAGCGCCCGGGTGGTGCTCGACCAATGCGCCTATCGCGTGCCGGCCGGCCACCGCATGCATATTGCCGTTTCGAACACCTATTGGCCGATGATCTGGCCATCGCCGGAGCCGGTCCGGCTCGAACTGTCGGCCGCGATGCTGAAGCTGCCGTTGCGCCCGCTGGCGCAGGGCGATGAAGTGACGTTTCCCACGCCCGAGGCCGCCACTCCCTGGGCAACGGAGACGGTCCGCGCCGCGAGCTCCGAACGTCATGTCGATCGCGACGAAAAGACCGGAATGATTACGCTTTCCATCGTCGACGATTTCGGCGAGGTGCGCGATCTGGCGCATGGCCTTGCCAATGGCAGCATCGCGAGAGAGACATGGACGATCCATCCTGACAATCCGCTGTCAGCGTCGGGCCAGACGCATTGGACCCAGACGCTGTCGCGAAATGGATGGTCGGTGCGCACCGAAACCTTCGCCGAAATGCGGTCCGACGCGCAAAGCTTCATGGTTAGCGCCAGAATCGAAGCCTACGAAGGCGAAAAACTGGTTTTCGAGCGCAATTTCGAGGAGAAAATCCCGCGCGCACTGGTTTGAGCGCTTATAGCGATTGGTCCAATTGCGACGCACGATTTACGCCACGGCATGTCGCATTCGGTCTTGCTTACCGCTTTCCCTTACGGTCATTATTCTCCCGATAAGAAATGAGAAAAACGACCATAAGGTCGGACCAACAGAGTGAGGAACTCAACATGTCTAACGAACTGGAATATCTGAGCCGGCGCGTTGCGTCCGGCAAACTGAGCCGTCGTGATTTTCTCGGCCGGGCGGCAGCGCTCGGCGTCACGGCAACCTTCGCCAATTCGCTGCTTTCCGGCGCAGCACGCGCGGCGGGTCCGGTCAAGGGCGGCACGCTCAAGGCCGGCCTGGTTGGCGGCGAGTCCACCAACAGCCTCGATCCGGCCCTGTTCATGACGCAGGTGCCGTTCGCCTTCGGCAAGATGTGGGGCGAACTGATCGTCGAGCTGTCTCCCGAAGGCAAGCTCGAGAACCGTATTGCCGAGGAGATCGGCTCGTCGGACGACGCCAAGACCTGGACGCTGAAGATCCGCGATAGCGTCGAGTTCCACAACGGCAAGACGGTGACCGCAGAGGACGTGGCCGCCACGCTCGAACGCCATTCGGACGAGAAGTCGAAATCCGGCGCGCTCGGTTACATGAAGGGCATCGAGAGCATCAAGGCCAGCGGCAAGGAAGTCGTGCTGACGCTGAAGGAGCCGAACGCCGACCTTCCCTATCTGCTCAGCGACTACCATCTGATCGTCCAGCCGAATGGCGGCAAGGACAAGGCGGATGCCGGCATCTCGGCCGGTCCTTACAAGGTCACCACCAACGAGCCCGGCGTGCGCCATGGCGGCGAGCGCTTCGCCAATTACTGGCAGGGCGACAAGATGGGCCATGCCGACCAGATAGAGATCATCGTCATCAACGACGCCAGCGCGCGCACGGCGGCCCTGCAGGGCGGCCAGGTCAACATGATCAATCGAGTCGAGCCGAAGATCGTCGATCTGATCAAGCGTCTGCCCGGCGTCACCATCCGCAACCACGCCGGACCCGGCCACTACGTCTTCATCATGCATTGCAACACGGCCCCGTTCGACAACAATGATTTGCGGATGGCGCTGAAGCTGGCGATCGACCGCGAGGAGATGCTCGACAAGATACTCAGAGGCTATGGCTCGCTCGGCAACGACTTCCCGATCAATTCGGCGTATCCGCTCTTCACCGAGATCGAGCAGCGCAAATACGATCCCGACAAGGCTAAGTTCCATTACAAGAAGTCGGGCCATGATGGTGCCGTTCTGCTCCGGACATCGGATGTCGCCTTCCCCGGCGCTGTCGACGCCGCACAGCTGTTCCAGCAGAGCGCGGCCAAGGCCGGCATCAAGCTGGAGATCAAGCGCGAACCGGGCGACGGCTATTGGTCGGAAGTCTGGAACAAACAGCCCTTCTGCGCTTCTTACTGGGGCGGTCGCTCGACCCAGGACCAGATGTACTCGACCGCCTACCTGTCGACGGCGGACTGGAACGACACGCGTTTCAAGCGTCCGGATTTCGACAAGATGGTGCTGGCTGCCCGCGCCGAACTCGACGAAGCCAAGCGCAAGGCAATGTACCACGACATGGCTGTCATGGTGCGCGACGAAGGCGGCCTGATCCTGCCGATGTTCAACCAGTTCATCGACGCGACGGGCGCCAAGGTTGCCGGCTGGGTGGACGATCCGCATCAGGAGCTGATGAACGGATACGCTCTGGCAAAGTGCTGGCTCGAAGCCTGAGCCCGGCCTTGCGGATATGTCCTCACCCATCGTGAAACTGGTGGCCCAGCGCATTGCGCTGGGCATCGTCCTGCTATTGGCCGTTTCGGTCCTCATCTTCGCCGGCACCCAGATCCTGCCCGGCGACGTTGCGCAAGCGATCCTCGGACAGTCGGCGACGCCGGAGTCGCTCGCCAATCTGCGCGAGCAGCTCGGCCTCAACGACCCGGCCTATATCAGGTATTTTCGCTGGCTCGGCGGCGTGCTCACTGGCAATCTTGGCACCGCGATGTCGAGCGGGCAGGATATTGCGACCTCGATCAAGGGGCGGCTGTGGAACACGCTGTTCCTCGCCTTCTGGGCGGCGATCATCGCGGTGCCGCTGGCGATCATCCTCGGGCTCATCGCGGTGCGCTACCGCAATGGCTGGGTCGACAAGCTGATCTCTGGGCTGGCGCTCGCCTCGACATCCTTTCCGGAATTCTTCATCGGCTATGTGCTCGTCTATTTCTTCGCCGTGAAGTGGCAGATCTTCCCGGGCATCTCGACCGTCTTTGACGGGATGCCTTTCCTCGAGCGCATGCAGGCGATCGCTCTGCCGGCGGCGGCACTGACGCTGGTGGTGCTCGCCCACATGATGCGCATGACACGCGCCGCGATCCTCAACGTCATGCAGTCGGCCTATGTCGAAACGGCGGAGCTCAAGGGGCTTTCGGCCTTCGCGGTCATCCGCAGGCATGCCTTCCCCAATGCGATCGCGCCCATCATCAACGTCGTGATGCTCAATCTCGCTTACCTCATCGTCGGCGTCGTCGTGGTCGAAGTGATCTTCGTCTATCCGGGCATGGGGCAGTATCTCGTCGACCACGTCACCAAGCGCGACGTGCCGGTGGTGCAGGCGGTGGGGCTGATCTTTGCCGCCGTTTACATTAGCCTGAACATCATTGCGGACATAGCGGCGATCGTCGCCAATCCGCGCCTCAGACATCCGAAATGAGGGGGCGGGTATGCTCGTCATAAAACGCATCCCCATCCCGGCGCTGATCGGACTGGTGCTGACCGCATTGTTCGTGCTGGCGGCGATCTTTGCGCCCTGGATTGCACCGCACGGCAATGGTGAGATCGTTGGCGACGTGTGGGAGCCGATGTCGGCCACACATTGGCTGGGCACCGACAATCTGGGCCGCGATCTGTTGTCACGCATGATTTACGGCGCCCGTATCACCCTGTTCATCGCAGTGCTGGCCACCGCATTGTCGTTCTCGCTCGGCGCTATCCTCGGCTTCTCTGCCGCGGTGTTCGGCGGCTGGTTCGACACGCTGCTGTCGCGCCTCGTCGATCTCCTGATGTCGATCCCGACGCTGATCATGGGCCTCGTCGTGCTCTCGGTGCTGCCAACCAATTTGGTGACGCTGATCCTGGTGATGGGCATTCTCGACTCGACCCGCGTCTACCGCCTGTCGCGGGCGGTGGCGGTCGACATTAACGTCATGGATTATGTCGAGGCGGCCAAATTGCGCGGCGAAGGCAGCGGCTGGATCATCTTCCGCGAGATCCTGCCCAATGCGCTGTCGCCGCTGGTTTCTGAACTCGGCCTGCGCTTCATCTATGCCGTGCTGTTCTTGTCGACCTTGTCCTTCCTCGGCCTCGGCGTGCAACCGCCGGACGCCGACTGGGGCGGCATGGTCAAGGAAAACAAGGACGGTATCGTCTTCGGAATTGCGGCGGCACTGATCCCGGCGGCGGCGATCGCCGCGCTGGCGATTTCCGTCAATCTTGTCGCCGACTGGGTGCTCAACCGCACGACAAGCCTGAAGGGAGGACGCGGGTAATGGCTGACCAGCGACCGAAGTCCGTGCTGCTCGATATCCGCAATCTACGTATCGAGGCCACGGTGTACCCGCCGGGTGAGGCGCCGAAGAACATCGTGCTGGTGCACGATGTCTCGCTGACGCTCGAAAAGGGCAAGGTGCTCGGCCTGATCGGCGAGTCCGGCGCCGGCAAGTCGACCATCGGCCTGTCGTCGATGGGCTATGGCCGTGGCGGCGTGCGCATCACCGGCGGCGAGGTCATCCTCAATGGCCGCGACATCCTGAAGAGCGGCAAGGAGGGATTCCGCAAATTGCGCGGCCGCGAGGTCTGCTATGTCGCGCAATCGGCGGCAGCTGCCTTCAACCCGGCGCACAGGCTGATGGACCAGGTGGTCGAGGCAGCACTGCTGCACGGCATCGCGACGCGGGCCGAAGCCGAAAAGCGCGCCGTCGCGCTGTTCAAGAAGCTCAGCCTGCCGAATCTCGAAAGTATCGGCGAACGCTTTCCGCACCAGGTGTCGGGCGGCCAGCTGCAGCGCGTGATGACGGCAATGGCGCTGTGCTCGGAGCCCGATCTGATCGTCTTCGACGAGCCGACCACGGCACTCGACGTGACGACGCAGATCGACGTCTTGGCGGCAATCAAGGACGCCATCCGCGATACGCATGTGGCGGCGCTCTACATCACCCACGACCTTGCCGTCGTCGCCCAGGTCTCGGACGAGATCATGGTGTTGCGCCACGGGCGGCTGGTCGAATGGGGCGGCACCCGCCAAATCATCAAGGAGCCGCGCCAGGAATACACCAACGCGCTGGTCTCGGTGCATCAGATCGAACACCAGGAGCAGAAGCCAGGCGCGACGCCGTTCCTGTCGGTCAAGAATATCACCGCCGCTTATGGCCGCAGCCACATCAAGGTGCTGAAGAACGTTTCGGTCGACATTTTCCCGGGCCAGACGCTGGCGGTGGTCGGCGAGTCCGGCTCCGGCAAGTCGACACTGGCGCGCGCCGTCACCGGCCTGTTGCCGCCCGAACAGGGAACAGTCACCTTCGACGGGCGTCCGCTCGCCAACCGGCTCGCCGACCGGCCGAAAGAGGATCTTCGTCAGCTGCAGATGATCTATCAGATGGCCGATGTGGCGATGAACCCGCGCCAGACGGTCGGCACCATTATCGGCCGGCCGCTCGAATTCTATTTCGGTCTGCGTGGAAGGCAGCGGGACGCCCGCGTCGCAGAACTGCTCGACAAGATCGAGATGGGCAAGGGTTTTGTCGACCGCTACCCGGCCGAGCTTTCCGGCGGCCAGAAGCAGCGCGTCTGCATCGCCCGTTCGCTCGCCGCCAAGCCGAAGCTGATCATCTGCGACGAGGTGACCTCGGCGCTCGATCCACTGGTGGCCCACGGCATACTGGAGCTGCTGCTCGAGCTGCAGAAGGAGGAGAATGTCGCCTATCTCTTCATCACCCATGATCTCGCAACGGTGAAGTCGATCGCCGATTCCATCGCGGTGATGTATCGCGGCGAAGTGGTGCGCTACGGTGCCAAGAGCAAGGTGCTGGCGCCGCCCTTCGATGCCTACACCGATCTTTTGCTGTCGTCGGTGCCCGAAATGGAGATCGGCTGGCTGGAAAAGGCGATCAAGGGACGGCGCATGGCAAGCGCGGGGAACTAGCGGGCCGGCCGTTGCGCCTACGATCAGGTCCTGGCCTGGATTGAACGGCAGGCCCCAGACGCACGCTCTGACTTTTTCGATTGAATCGCATGGAGCCGCCCGTGGCGCTCAAGACAAAACTATTGCTCATCATCCTTGACGGCGTGCCTTACCGGAACTGGCGACGGCTGATGGGCAATCTCGAAGGCTGGGTGCAATCAGGCGAAGCACGCGTGTGGAAGATGCGCTCCGTGCTGCCGTCGACCTCGGCCTGCTGCTATGCCTCGATCCACACCGGCGTGCCGCCTCAAGTGCACGGTATCCTGTCAAACGAGAACCGGTTTCGCGTCGAACAACCGGACATCTTTTCCGAAGTCACCAAGGCCGGCGGCAAAACTGGTGCGGTCACCCACTCCTACTGGTCCGAATTCTTCCGGGTCTATCCGTTCGACTTGGTCGAGGACATGGAGTTCGACGAGCCGGGCGGGCCGATCAGCCATGGCCGGTTTCACACCATGACCGGCTACAATGCCAGGAACCAGATGACGCCGAGCGACGTCGACCTGTTCGCGACGTTGACCATGCTGACCCGGCGCCACGGCATCGACTACGGCATCCTGCACAGCTGCACGCTGGACTCGATGGGCCACCGCTTCGGCCACGACTGTCACGAGATGGATCATGCCGTCTATGCAGTGGACGCCATGCTCGCCGGCTTCCTGCCGCGCTGGCGGGACGCCGGCTACGAGGTGATCGTCACCGCCGATCATGGGCAGACCAATCGCGGCCATCATGGCGGCCATGACGAGGAGATGCAGGATTTCGCACTTTATTACTTCGGATCCGGCGAGGGTCCGGAAGCCAACACGCTGCTCGATCAGCTGCAGCTCGCCCCGACGGTGCTGAGGCGCCTCGGCGTGCCAGCGCCGGCGACGATGAAGGCAAAGCCGTTTCTCAGTTGATCCGGCAGCTCGCTTCTCCCAAGGGAGAAGGGAAAGCGCTCCCTCTGGCCACGCTCCCGCTCTTCGGCTAGCCTCCGCAAAAGTCCTCGGGCGGATGCGGTGAACCTTTTTGGGCCGATCAGCGACAGAGCAGGCAGGAGCCAGGCGGCTCGACCGGCGATGACTGCCGCAGAGACCGATCGCGCGCTTGTCGAGCGAGTCGCGAACGGCGACCGTGCCGCCGTGCGGCTCCTGTTCATGCGCCACCACGCGCGGGTCTACCGCTTCGTGGCACGCCAGACGGGATCGGAACTGATGGCCGACGATATCGCGAACGAGGTGTTCCTCGAACTCTGGCGGCAGGCGCCGGCCTTCGAGGGGCGCTCGGAGGTCTCGACATGGCTGCTCGGCATTGCCCGCTTCAAGGCGCTGTCCCTGCTGCGCAAGAAGAAGGAAGACTGGATCGACGACGATGACGCGGCCCAGGTCGCCGACGGCGCCGACACGCCGGAAGTCGTGACGATGAAGGAAGACAAGGCCGCTGCCTTGCGGCGCTTCATCGATGCCATGCCGGAAGAACACCGCACGGTGATCGACCTTGCCTATTATCACGGGCAGTCGGTGAGCGAGATCGGCGAGGTGCTCGGCATCCCGGTCGCCACGGTCAAGACCAGGATGTTCTACGCCCGCAAGAAACTCGGCGAAGCCCTCAAGGCCGCTGGTTACGACAGGGGATGGCCATGAGTGCCGCTGAAAAAATGTCGCGCCGCGACGAAATGGAAATGCTGCTGCCGTTTTATCTGAACGGCTCGCTGGAGGGCGCCGAGCTCGAAGTCATCGAGGAATGGCTGGCGAGCGATCCGGCGGCGATGGCCGCACTTGGCGAGGCCGAGGCCGAATTCTCCGGCACCGCTGCCGCCAACGAGGCAATCCGCCCGCCGGCCGATGCGCTCAGCCGCTTTGCCAAGGCGCTCGACGCCGAGGCCGGTCCGGCCCGCGCGCCTCCGGCATCGTCCTGGCTGGCGCAAGCCTGGAGCCGCCTCATGGCGGTGCCGGTCGGCGTCGCCTGGGCCGCGGCCGCAGTGCTGCTGGCTCTGGTCGTGGTGCAATCCTTTGTGCAGACAGGCAACAAGAGTGACGACTTCGAGATTGCCGGATCGGAAGACGATCTGGCCAAAATGCCGTTTGCGCTGGTGAAGTTCAAACCGGATGCGAAGCTGTCCGACATCGTCGCTTTTCTCGACCAGAACCAGTTGAAGATCGCCGGCGGGCCTACCGCCGACGGCGTCTTCCGCCTCGGCGTTCCGGCCAAGACCGCCGCGGACTATCAAAAACTGCTCGGCCTTATTGCCGCCCAGCCTTTCACTGAAGCTGCCCTGGAGGGAAGGAAACCGGCTGATGGCGGCTAAGGCGGTCATTCGATTGACGGCGGTGATGACAATCTTCGCCGCGTCCGCAATGGCGCAGACCAACGACCCGAACCTCACCCAGGCGGAGATCGACTGCCTGAACCGGGCAAGTGCGGCCGGCGCCGACTGCGCCAAGGATGGCGGCGGCGTGAAGGATGGCGGCAAAACGCCGGCTAAAGCTTCCACGGCGAGTGCCGTGTTTCTTCCCGCGCTGATCGTCGACTTGTTCCCCAATCCTGCCGTAGTCGCCGAGGCGCCGATACCCAATCCTGGCAATACCGCAGCCCCGCCGTCCGCTCCACCCGCCGATGCGCCAGCAGTACAGGTGGCCGCGCCGGGCGGTCCGGTCGTAGCGCCGACCGATCTTGTCGCAACCGAGCCGCCGCGCGCGGTGATCGGCGATTTCGTGCCTGACGAGGTGCTGGTCACGATCAATGGCGATGCCGGCGCGGTCCAGCAGATCGCCGCTTCGTTCGGCCTCGAGATACGCTCGCAGCGGCAGTCGCGGCTGCTCGGCAACACGCTGGTGCGCTTCGGCATTCCCGATGGCCGCCCGGTCGGGGTCGTGCTGGCGCAGCTTGCCGCCGACGGCCGCACTTTGCGGCGTGAGGCCAACCATGTCTATTCGCTGCAGCAGGCGGCCAGCATCGTCAATTATGCGTTCGAGCGCATCGCGCTCGACGCCAACGAGGCCAGCGGCGACAACGTCCGCGTTGGCGTCATCGATACCGGCATCGACGACAGCAATCCAGCGCTCTTCGGCGTCATTGCCAAGCAGTTCGATGCCATGCCCGACGTGCCGATCAAGGCGCGCGACCACGGCACTTCGGTCGATGGATTGATCGCCGGCACCGGCGCGTTCAAAGGCATGGCGCCCGGCGCCAGGATCTATCACGCCCGCGCCTTCGAGGGCGGCAAGTCGACCATGGACGTCATCCTTTCGGCGCTCGACTGGGCGGCGGACCAGGACGTCCGCATCATCAATATGAGCTTCGTCGGCCCGAAGAACGATCTGCTCGGCATTGCCTGCCACAATGCCCGGGCGCTCGGTATCGTACTGGTCGCGGCCGCCGGCAATAATGGGCCGAGGGCGCCCTATGGTTATCCGGCCGCCTTCGACGGTGTGATCGCGGTGACGGCCACCGATGCGAAGGACGGGCTGATGCCGCAGGCCAATCGCGGCGCCTACGTCTTCATCTCCGCTCCCGGCGTCGAGATGGTAGCGCCAAGCGGCGCCGGCTCGGATGTGGTGACCGGGACTTCCTTTGCAGCGGCGATCGTGACCGGTGCCGTCGCCAACCTGTTTCATGCCGCACCCGACCGTTCGGCCGACTGGGTCGAGAAAGCACTTGCCGCCACCGCAAGGGATCTCGGTCCCAAGGGGCGGGACGATGATTTCGGCTTTGGCCTGCTGGACACCAAGGCGGCCGAGGCGGCGAAGGAATAGTCCGTGACGGCTCAAGTCGCGTTTTGCCGAGGACGCACCAGAAAATAGAATGCGACGATGTGCGTGATCATCAGCAGCGGTACGTAGATGATCGGGATCGCGTAGGTGGCGCCCAGTTCGCCGGCGTGTGCAGGAAGGCCGATCTGGACGGCATGGTAATAGTCGACGATGAGGTCGACCGTCCCTACGACATTGAAGGCGACGACGAACAGCCAGAAGAGCCGGCGTATCCTCACCGTGAGCAGCGCCAGCATGGCCAGCACCCCTGTCGCGAAGTCGCCATCGGCGGCAAACACGGCGAAGTCGGCGGGCAGATTGGGGCTTACGACGCCCGGAAGGAGGAAGACGAGCCCAAAGAAGCGGAAGCTGTGCAGCGTAGCGATAGCGCGCTGCGCTGCGACCCGGTCCATCGACCTGAGCCACGGCAAACCATATGCGCCGAAGCAAAGCAGCCACGCGACATAGCCGAGAACGAGATGGGTTTGGAACACCATTTCCGTGGACATTTGGCCTCCTCTCAACGTTGGTTCACGCGGCCTCGAACACCGCGCTCGGGACGCCGAGCCGGTCGTTCATGAGATTCCGTCCCAGGTCGGCGGAAAGCCGCGCGAAGTCCGGTCCCGCGCCGAGATTTGGCGAAGGTCGCGGCCCCGGCAGCCGCTTGGTCAGGCCAGTGGCGCGATGGTGGTCGCGCACGCCATCAAGTCCATCCGTCATTGCAAGATGTCTCCGAGCTTCAGCCGATTACCCCCTAAGCCCGCTACCGCAATTCGGCTATCCGGTGTAATCACAATACCCTATGAAGCAGAACTACACAGTCCGACATGGTGCGCTGGAGGGCGTCGAGGCGTTCCTGGCTGTCGCCAGGCGCCGCAACTTCCGCCGTGCCGCCGCGGATCTCGGCGTGACGCCGTCCGCAGTGAGCCAAGCGGTGCGCGCCCTGGAAGCTCGCATGGGCACGGCGCTGTTCGTCCGCACGACGCGGAGCGTTGGTTTAACCGAGCCTGGTCAGCGGTTCCTCGACCGTGCCGGCCCTGCTTTCGAAGAGCTCGTCGCGGCCGGCGAGGCCGCGCGCGATATCGGCCAACGGCCGACCGGTCTGCTGCGCCTGTCTGTACCCCGCGCTATCGTGCCGTTGATGTTGGAGCCGGTGATCGCGTCGTTCTGCCAAGCCTATCCTGAGATCGAACTGGAGATCGCCGTGAGCGACCAGATGGTCGATCTGGCGACCGGCGGGTTCGATGCCGGTATCCGCCTCGGCCAGCTCATTGCCGCCGACATGGTCGCGGTGCGGCTGACTCCGCCGTTCTCGTTCGTGGTCGTCGGCAGCCCTGACTATCTCGAGCGCCACGGCCGTCCCGAGCGTGTCGACGACTTGCGCCACCACGCCTGCTTACGCTTGCGCCGCTCGAATGGCGCCATCGCGCCCTGGTCTTTCATCGACGGCAACGGCGCGATCGAAGCGATCGTCTCAGGCCCGCTGATCGCGCACGACTATTCGACGTTGGTCGGGGCTGCGATGCGGGGCGTTGGGCTGGCGCAGACGCCGCGACCCCTCGCCGAAGGTCCGATAGCCGAAGGAAAACTCAAGTCGGTGCTGGACGGCGTCGCCACCACGACGCCGGGCGTCTTCCTCTATCATCCTGGCAAGCGCCAGGTCCTGCCGAAGCTGCGCGCCTTCATCGATCACCTCAAATCCGCGGCCTGAGACCAGGACGCACAGCAACCGCCAACGCTGGCTAACAGCCGCCATTCAGAGTGATCGAGTCGTGCCCCTAGGCCGGTGCGCCGGCCACCGATCCCCTGACCACCAGATCGACCGGCCAGACCTCGCCGCGGGCGCCCTCCTCCAATCCGGAAATCCGCGCCGCCAGCCGTTCGGCGATGCGCGCGCCGGCCAGGCGGATCGACGAACGCGTCGTCGACAGCGGCACCGAAAAATTTTCCGGCTTCAGCCACGGGAAGACGTCGTCATGGGCGATCAGCGACAGGTCGCCTGGAATGGTCAGGCCGAGATCGCGCACCGCGCGCACCACGCCGAGCGCCATGATCAGGCTGGAGCAGGCGATCGCCGTCGGCGCGTCGCTTTGTTCCAGCAAGCGCCTGGCAGCGCGGTAGCCGTTCTCCTCGGTCATGGTGAGGGAACAGACATGCTGTTCGCTAAGCATCAAGCCGCTTGCCGCAAGCGCGCGCCGCACGCCGCGCTCACGATGGATGGCGAAGGTCTCGCGATCGTCACCATTGATCAGTGCCAGCCGCCTGTGACCGAGCTGGACGAGCAGCCGCGCCGCCTCGTGGAAGGCGCCCTCATTGTCGATGTCGGTGAAGGGATAATCGAAATCGAAGCCTTCGCTGCGGCCGTGGACGATGAAGGGAATGCCGAGCGTATTGACCAGCGCCACGCGCCGGTCGGCCGGCCTCGGCGAGGAGATATAGACCGCGTCGACCTGCCGGTTGGCGACAATGCGGCGGTAAGTCGTCTCCTGGTCGTCGGCATCGGCCGGTGACAGCACCAGGTCGAGCTCGTGCGAACGCGCATAGTCGCCGAGGCCGGACAGGAACTCGACGAAATGCGGGTCGATATCGACGGTCGTTCCCGTCGGCAGCACATAGCCGATCATGCCGGTCTTGCCGGTTGCCAGCCGGCGGGCGCTCGGGTTGGGGCGATAGCCCTGGCGCTTGGCGGCATCGACCACCCGCCGGCGCGTTTCCTCGTTGACCTCCGGGTAGCCGTTCAATGCGCGGCTGACCGTGGTCTGTGAAAGCGCCAGCATGTGGGAGAGCTGCTTGAGGTTCACCGGAGGCCTCCAAACCCCAAAGCGCTTTTAATCTGAATCGATGTGGCCACTACGAACCGCGTCGCCGAGCGCGATGACCATATGCATCGCTCGGGCCAGTTTGAAGCCGAATTTGCTGCTGCACCGCCATAATACTGTGCTGCAGCGCACTTTCGCCGCTTCTCGGCGCAAAATTAAATCGATTAGCCCGGCCTCCTCTTGACTCCCGACCAATTCAGTGGCGAGATCAAAATCACCAAAGCGCTTTGGAAGACTCTACGAAAGGTTGCGGTTCCTTTCCGACTGAGTCACAGTCCTGCAGCGCCGGCGGACGGAATGGAGGTTTCGTTCGGTGTTTGTCACCACTGGGAGGGAATACCGATGAAGAAAATGCTTCTGCTGGGTGCTGCGTTTGCCACGCTTGCCCTGGCCATGCCGGCGCAAGCCGAATTGAAGTTCAAGCCGGGCGAAGATCCCCGTTTCAACTGGGCGAACTACGAAGAGCTCAAGAAAGTCGACCTCAAGGGCGAGACGCTGACGATCTTCGGACCGTGGCGCGGCGAGGACGAAGGGCTTATCCGCACCGTTCTCGATTACTTCTCCGAAGCCACCGGCGCCGAGATCAAGTACTCCTCGTCGGAGAATTACGAACAGCAGATCGTCATCGACACGCAAGCCGGCAGCCCGCCCAACATCGCCGTGCTGCCGCAGCCGGGCCTGATCCAGGATCTGGCGTCGAAGGGCCTTTTGACGCCACTCGGCGACGACACGGCCAACTGGGTCAAGGACAATTACGGCGCCGGCCAATCCTGGGTCGACCTCGGCACCTTCAAGGACAAGGACGGCAAGCCCGGCTTCTTCGCCTTTCCCTACAAGGCCGACGTGAAATCGCTGGTCTGGTACTCGCCGGACAATTTCGAAGAAGCCGGCTACAAGGTGCCCAAGACGCAGGAAGAGCTTGCCGAGCTCGAAAAGAAGATCATCGCCGACGGCGGCACGCCATGGTGCATCGGGCTTGGTTCGGGCGGCGCCACCGGCTGGCCGGCGACCGACTGGGTCGAAGACATCATGCTGCGCACCCAGACGCCCGAGACCTACGACAAATGGGTGAAGAACGAAATTCCGTTCAACGATCCGGCGGTGGTCAACGCCATCGACATTTTCGGCAAGATCGCGACCGACGACAAGATGGTCGAGGGCGGCGCCAAGGCGGTTGCGGCGACCGATTTCCGCGACAGCCCGAAGGGCCTCTTCTCGGTGCCACCGAAATGCTATCTGCACCACCAGGCATCGTTCATCCCGACCTTCTTCCCGCAAGGCACCAAGATCGGCGAGGATGCCGACTTCTTCTACTTCCCGCCTTACGCTTCCAAGCCCGAGCTCGGCACTCCGGTGCTCGGCGCCGGCACGCTCGCCATGATCACTAAAGACAGCAAGAGTGCCCGCGCGTTCATCGAATTCCTGAAGCTGCCGCTCGCTCATGAGATCTGGATGGCACAGGGCGGCTTCGTGACGCCGTTCAAGTCGGTCAACAAGGACGCCTATGCCAGCGACGCGCTGAAGAAGCAGGGCGAGATCCTGGCCAACGCCTCGACCTTCCGCTTCGATGGGTCCGACCTGATGCCGGGCAAGATCGGCGCCGGCGCCTTCTGGACCGGCATGATCGACCTGGTCGGCGGCAAGTCCGCCCAGGACGTCGCCACCGACATCCAGAAAAGCTGGGACGCGATCAAGTAAGCGGCCGGCTTGAGTTCCCGATCCGATGCGATCCGGGCCTCAAACGGCCCGGATCCTACCCGGTGCTTGGCGTCGCGTCGATTGTCGTGAGCACAACGCATTCCGGCATGACGCGCGCCCAGTGACCTGCTTTTCGGCTGGTCGCGCTCCAGACAACTGAATCGGCGCATGATCCCGTCGCCAAAGCCATTCTCGACTGGCGGATCCGTGCGCAGGGCGAGGGACCCATGGCGGCTCAGATTTTTTCGGCGATATTCGTCATCATCATCGGCGTGGGCGGCTGCGTCGCCTATTTCTGGGGCGCCAACAAGGCACTCGACACGATCTTTCCGGCGCGCGGCGTTTCCGGCAAGGCGGCGATCAACAATCTGCGCCGGCAGGGGGTGATCCGGCCCTGGCTGTTCGTCGGCCCGGCGATGATTATCCTCACCATCTACCTGATCTACCCGGTGGTGGAGACGCTGAGGCTGTCGTTCCTCGATCGCGGCGGCGCCCATTTCGTCGGCTTGGCCAACTATCAATGGGCGTTCGGCGACCGCGAGTTCCGCAACTCGATCCTCAACAATATCATCTGGCTGGCGGTGGTGCCGGCCGCCTGCACCTTCCTCGGGCTGATCATCGCCGTGCTCACCGACAAGATCTGGTGGGGCACCATCGCCAAGAGCCTGATCTTCCTGCCGCTGGCCATCTCCTTCGTCGGCGCCAGCGTCATCTGGAAATTCATCTACGAGTATCGCGGCGACGGCCAGACGCAGATCGGCCTGCTCAACGCCATCATCCAGTATTTTGGCGGCCAGCCGCAGGTCTGGATATCGCTGCCGTTCTGGAACAATTTCTTCCTGATGGTCATCCTGATCTGGATCCAGACCGGCTTTGCCATGGTCATCCTGTCGTCGGCCTTGCGCGGCATTCCGGAAGAAACGCTGGAAGCCGCCGTCATCGACGGCGCCAACCCTTTCCAGATCTTCTGGAAGATCATGGTGCCGCAGATCTGGGGCACCATCGCCGTCGTCTGGACCACCATCACCATCCTGGTGCTGAAGGTTTTCGACATCGTGCTGACCATGACCAACGGCCAGTGGAACAGTCAGGTGCTGGCCAATCTGATGTTCGACTGGATGTTCCGCGGCGGCGGCGATTTCGGCCGCGGCGCCACCATCGCCATCATCATCATGATAGCGGTCATTCCGATCATGGTCTGGAACATCCGCCAGGCGAACAAAGAGACGGAAGGGCATTGAGATGGCCGTGTCGACCGGAAAGTCCTTTGTCAGCCGTTTCGGCGTCCATATCGCCGTCTTCATCTTCGTTGCGATCTGGACGATCCCGACGCTCGGCATTCTGGTCTCGTCGCTGCGCGACAAGGATCAGATCATCGCTTCGGGCTGGTGGAACTCGTTCACCAGTTCCAGCCAGACGGAAGCCGGCCGGCTGCCGCCCGCCTCGGCGCAGGTCGAGAAGGTCGGCAAGTTCGTCCTGCAAGGCAATATCTTCGGCGATGGTCCTGCCCGCAACATCAGCGCCTTCGGCGTCAAGTCGGCAGCGCCGACGCAATATCCCGCCGGCACGACAGCCGATCTCGGCGACGGCGTGACCCTGCAGCTCAATGCCGACGGCAGTTTCGTCATGACCTCGCCGAAGGCCTTCGAAAGCGAACGTGGCCAGCGCGTGTATTACGCCTCGTCGGCGCCGCCGAAATTCACCACCGACAATTACGACACAGTGCTGTTTTCGGAAGGCATCGGCCGCTCCTTCATGAATTCGCTGACCGTCACCATTCCGGCGACCGTCATCCCGATCCTGATCGCCGCGTTCGCCGCCTACGCGCTGGCCTGGATGCGCTTTCCCGGCCGGGCCCTGCTCATCGCCGTCATCATCGGCCTCCTGGTCGTGCCACTGCAAATGTCGCTGATCCCCCTGTTGAAGCTCTATAACGGCGTCGGCAGTTTCTTCGGCGTGCCGTCGAAGACCTATCTCGGCATCTGGCTGGCGCATACCGGCTTCGGCCTGCCCTTCGCCATCTATCTCCTGAGGAGCTATATTGCCGGCCTGCCACGCGAGATCATGGAATCGGCGCGCATCGACGGCGCCAGCGATTTCGAGATCTTCGTCAAGATCGTGCTGCCATTGTCGTTCCCGGTGCTGGCCTCGTTCGCCATCTTCCAGTTTCTCTGGGTGTGGAACGATCTGCTGGTGGCGATGGTTTTCCTTGGTACCGAGGGCGACCAAATCGTGCTGACCGCCAAGCTCAATGCGTTGCTCGGTTCGCGCGGCGGCGACTGGGAGATCCTGACGACTTCGGCCTTCGTCACCATCATCGTGCCGCTGATCGTGTTCTTCTCGCTGCAACGCTATTTCGTCCGCGGGCTGCTTGCCGGCTCGGTGAAAGGAGGTTGAGATCATGCAATCCGCTTTGAAGGCGACCCCGAAGCCCGATCTCGCTATCGATCGCGACTGGTGGCGAGGTGCCGTGATCTATCAGATCTACCCGCGCAGCTATCAGGATTCGAACGGCGACGGCATCGGCGACCTCAGAGGCATCATCGGCCGGCTGCCCTACATCGCCTCGCTCGGTGTCGACGCCATCTGGATCTCGCCATTCTTCAAATCGCCGATGAAGGATTTCGGCTACGACGTGTCGGATTATTGCGACGTCGATCCGATGTTCGGCACGCTGGCCGACTTCGACGCGCTGACCGCCGAGGCGCACCGGCTTGGCCTCAAGGTGATGATCGACGAGGTGCTGTCGCACACCGCCGACATCCATCCGTGGTTCAAGGAAAGCCGTTCGAACCGGAGCAATCCAAAGGCGGACTGGTATGTCTGGGCGGATGCCAAGCCGGACGGCACGCCACCCAACAACTGGCTGTCGATCTTCGGCGGCTCGGCCTGGCAGTGGGACACCAGCCGCCAGCAATATTATCTGCATAATTTCCTGGCCGAGCAGCCCGACCTCAACTTCCATAGCCGCGCGGTACAGGACGCGCTGCTCGACGTCACCCGCTTCTGGCTGGAGCGCGGCGTCGATGGCTTTCGCCTCGATACCATCAATTTCTATTTCCACAGCCAAGGCCTGGAAGACAATCCGCCGCTGCCGCCTGAGCAGCGCAACGACCAGACGGCGCCGGCCGTCAACCCCTACAACTACCAGGACCATCTCTATGACAAGAGCCGGCCTGAAAACCTCGGCTTCCTCGAACGCTTCCGCGCCCTGCTCGACGAATATCCGGCGACGGCCGCGGTTGGCGAAGTCGGCGATTCGCAGCGTGGGCTGGAAGTGGTGGCGGCCTATACGGCCGGCGGCAAGCGCGTGCATATGTGCTATTCCTTCGACTTCCTGGCGCCGGAGAAGATCAGCGCGGCAAAGGTGCGCTCGGTGCTGGAAACCTTCGGCAAGGTGGCCAGCGACGGCTGGTCGTGCTGGGCCTTTTCCAACCATGACGTGATGCGACCTGCCTCGCGCTGGGCGGCCAACGAGCCCGACCCGACCGCCTATCTCAAGGTCATCTCGGCGCTGCTGATGTCGTTGCGCGGCTCGGTCTGCATCTATCAGGGCGAGGAGCTCGGGCTCAGCGAGGCCGAACTCAGCTTCGAGGATCTGCAGGACCCATACGGCATCCGTTTCTGGCCGGAATTCAAGGGCCGCGACGGCTGCCGTACGCCGATGGTTTGGGACGGCGCCGCTCGCAATGGCGGCTTCTCGACGGCAAAGCCCTGGCTGCCGGTGCCCAGCAAGCATCTAGCGCAAGCGGTCAACGTGCAGCAGGGCGACGACGGCTCGCTGCTCGAGCACTACCGGCGCTTCCTGGCTTTCCGCCGCGCCCATCCGGCGTTGACCAAGGGCGATATCGAGTTCATCGAAAGCGAGGGCGACACCGTCGCCTTCACGCGCCGCGAAGGCAACGAGCAGATCGTCTGCGCCTTCAATCTCGGAGCAAAGCCGGCCGAAGTCGATCTTGGCGGCCGCTCATTGCAGCCCTTGCCGGGACACGGGTTTTCGGGACAGACTGGCGCCGGCACTATCCGCCTCGGCGGCTACGGCGCCTGGTTCGGGCGTATCGACTGAATTCAAGGAAGAACTGGAGGGTACCATGGCCGATGTCAGGCTAAGGCAAGTGAAGAAATCATACGGCAATCTCAACATTCTGCACGGCATTGACCTCGACATAAAGTCGGGCGAATTCATTGTCTTTGTCGGTCCCTCGGGTTGCGGCAAGTCGACCTTGCTGCGCTGCATCGCCGGGCTCGAGGAGATCACCTCGGGCGAGCTCAGGATAGACGGCGAGATCGTCAACGACGTGCCGCCGTCGAAGCGCGGCATCGCCATGGTGTTCCAGTCCTATGCGCTCTACCCGCATATGACCGTCTATGACAACATGGCCTTCTCGATGAAGATCGGCAAGGAAAGCAAGGCCGAGATCGACAAGCGGGTGCGCCAGGCGGCCGAGATCCTGCAGCTGACCAAATATCTCGACCGTCTGCCCAAGGCGATGTCGGGCGGCCAGCGCCAGCGCGTCGCCATCGGCCGCGCCATCGTGCGCAATCCCAAGGTCTTCCTGTTCGACGAGCCGCTATCCAACCTCGACGCGGCGCTGCGCGTCGCCACCCGCATCGAGATCGCCAAGCTCAAGGAATCGATGCCCGCTACGACGATGATCTACGTTACCCACGACCAGGTCGAGGCGATGACGCTGGCCGACCGCATCGTGGTGCTGAAGGAAGGTCATATCGAACAGGTCGGAACGCCGATGGAGCTCTACAAGCGGCCCGGCAATCTGTTCGTCGCCCAGTTCATCGGCTCGCCGGCGATGAACATCCTGCCGGCGACGATCGACAAGACCGGCAACCCGACGGTCGTCAGCCATGTCGGCGGCCGCAAGGCGACGGTGCCGATCGCAACGCCTGCCTCCGCGAAAGGCGCTGCGGTGAGCTTCGGCGTGCGGCCGGAGGATCTGATGATCGCCACCGGGGCCGACTATTTGTTCGAAGGCACGGTCGATTATGTCGAGCAGCTCGGCGAAGTCCAACTCGTCTATGTCGACATCGGCCGCGCCGACCTGCCGCTGGTGACCAAGCTGCCGGGCAATGTCGGGGTCAAGCGCGGGGCGACGATGCGGCTGACGGCGGATGCCAGTGATCTGCATATCTTCGATGCGGACGGACACTCCTTCGCGCTCCATGAAGCAGAAGCAAAGGCGGCCTGAACTCTGGAACGGTTCATCGTTTCACGGAAACGCCGAACCGCGCTATCTTTTTTGACGCAATTCCGGACGGAAAACCGTTTCACACTTTTCCTGGAATTGCTCCGAGCGGGCGTTTTCTCGGCACGCAAAAAACAAGAGCAGCGGGCATGGCCCGCCGCTCTTGTTCAGGAAATCCAGCTCGGCTGTTAGCGGCCGAACAGGTTGCGGTCGGCGCCCTGAGGCGCGGACTTCGGGACGTCGCCCGACGAATTCAGCAGCTTGTAGACCGGCGAATTGCTGTCACGTACCGAAGACGTCTGCGTCTTGTCGACGTTGACGGTCGACTGCTTGTTGATGTCGGTCCCGCCAACATTGTCGTTGCGGGCATAGGCGCTGCCGGCGGCGATCAAAAGAGCGGCGGCAGTAAGAACAATCTTTTTCATTTGGATACTCCTGGATTTTCGAATCAAGCGGCGGGCATGCCCGCCCGCCTTAGTGGTGGGATCGGCTGTTAGTTGTTGCCGAAGAGGTTGCGGTCGGCGCCCTGGACGACCGGCTGCTTTTCAGCCTGGTCCGACTTCTTGACGGAAGCCGTGTAGGAGCTGTCGACCAAGACAACCGGCTGGTTGGCTCCGTTGGAACCATAATTGTCGCTGCCGGCGAAGGCGCTGCCGGTGATGGCCAAAACGGCGACGGCAGCAAGAGCGATCTTTTTCATTTCAATACTCCTGAATTTTTTTCAGATCCCGGGCGGCGGCTATGCCCGCCGCCCTGATGCTGGGATCGGCTGTTAGTTGTTGCCGAAGAGGTTACGGTCGGCGCCCTGGACAGGCTGCTTGTCGGCATGAGCCGGCTTCTGAATGGAAGCCGTATACGAGCTGTCGACCGAGGCGGCAGGCTGGTTCGCACTATTGGAACCAAAGTTGTCGCTGCCAGCGAAGGCGCTGCCGGTGATGGCCAAAACGGCGACGGCGGCAAGAGCGATCTTTTTCATTTTTTAGTACTCCAGTATCTTAGTTTTCGGTCCGTCTAGCGGCGTGTCTTGGGAGGAATTCGCGTCGTTCGGACAGCCCCGATGTGGGAAAGCCAATGGCCAGTTTCCAATCACGAAGTTGTTTGGTGTGGACCAAGAATCTACACCTTGAAATTGTGCCAGAGATTCCTTTCGCCACAATTTTATTGCTAAACATCAAGTAGATAGCCCATAGCATCGGTCTGGCTGCAAGGTGACTTGGAGAGGCAGCGTTCACAGCGTCCTGCACGCATTGTCAACAGAAACGAACCGTTCGGTTCGATTTTTCAAACCGATAAAAGTCGCAGCCGAGGTTGTTTGTCGAATCGTTAACCATTTCGGCCAAATGCGGCGTCGGCGTTGCGGCTGCTTTGGCCTGCCTTATGCCGCCCAGCGAAGACTGCAACGGGCAAGCAGAACCGGGTCAGACCCCGTAACGTTCGGTGCGGATGAGAGCCGCGGGAACGCCGGCATCGATCAGCGCCTCGGCGGCGGCCGTCACGAATGCGTTCGAGCCGCAGACGAAGGCGAGCTTCGGCGGCGCGGGCAGCCTGGTCATGGCTTGCACCATCATCGCGGTGTCGACCCGCCGCGCATAATCCGACGGTCGGCGGGCCGGCTCGCGCGTCAGCGTCAGCACCAGATCGAAGCCATCCCGGCGCTCGGCGAGGTCGATCAACTCGTCGCGAAAGATCACCTCGTCCCAGACCCGCGCGGAAAACACCAGGGCGGCGGCGACCAGCGATTTCCGCATCGCCCGGTGACGGACCATCGCCATCAGCGGCACCACGCCCGACCCGCCGCCAACCAGCAGGAGCGGTCCGCCATCGCTGTCGGACCAGACGAAATGGCCGCCGAGCGGCCCGCGCAATTCGACCTCGTCGCCCACCGCCGCGATCTCGTGAAAGAACGGCGAGACCTCGCCGTCCTCGAGTTTTTCAATCGCCAGCTCGATGGTCTCGCCGCCCTCCGGCGCCGAGGCAATGGAGTAGGAGCGGCGCGCCTGATAGCCGTCCGGCGCCGTCAGCCTGACGTCGACATGCTGTCCGGCACGATAGGCGAAAGGCCGCGACGGCTGCAGGAAAAAGCTGGTGACGCGCGGCGTGCGCTTTTGGATGCGGGTGATGGTGACCGTCTGCCAGGGCGACTGCGCCGCCGGTCCATCGCTCATGGATCGTTCGTGTAGCGCTGCTCGCGCCACGGATCGCCATAGATATGATAGCCTCGCAACTCCCAGAAACCCGGCTCGTCACGCTCGGTGAACTGCAATCCGTTCAGCCATTTGGCCGATTTCCAGAAATAAAGATGCGGAACGAGCAGCCGCGCCGGCCCGCCATGGTCGGGCGTGATCGGCTTGCCCTCGTAAAGCAGCGCCACCATCGCCTTGCCGGCGGTGAGATCCTTCGTCGGCACATTAGTGGTGTAGCCGTCGAAACCCAGCGCCAGCGTGAAAGCGGTCGGCGGCTCAATGCCGGCATCGGCAAGGATGTCGTCGACCAGCACGCCCTGCCACGCCGTGTCGAATTTGGTCCATGCGGTCACGCAATGGATGTCGCGCGTCATCTTGGTCAAGGGCAGCGCGTTGAACTCGGCCCAGTTCCATTTCTTGATCGGCCGCGGCCCGTGCTTAAGCGTGAACGACCAGTCCTCGGTGCGCACGTGCGGCGTCGGGCCGGCCGACAGGACCGGGAACCCTTGCTCGAGATACTGCCCCGGCGGGATGCGTGCATCCGTATCCGTCGGGGGCTTTCGTCCGGAAGAGAAGCCGCGGGTAACCATCGAGAATATCCGTTTGCGCAAGGTCCAATCGAACTTTGCCAGTTTTCTCGAAGACGCGCCCGCGGGCAACTGAAATCTTGGCTCCGGCCTGGCGGCAAAAAACTCTACATCGACCTTGGCGGCGCGCTGCCTGCCTCAACCACTGGCGAAGGGGACGGCGACAAACATCTGGGCGTCGCCGCGCTCGACAAGCAGCAGCACCGATTTCTTGCCGGATTTGGCAGCCTGCACAATCGCCTGATTTGCCTGTCCGGCGCTCCGCACCGGAGTCTGGTCGACGCCGACGATGATGTCGCCGGGCTGGATGCCGGAAGCCGATGCCGCCTTGTTCGGGTCGACGCGCTCGACCAGTGCGCCGTGCTGGTTTTCTGGCAGGTTCATTGCCTGGCGCACATCCGGAGTGACGTCCATCAGGCCGAGACCGAGCGCCGGTGCGCGAAGGCCCTGCCCCGTCGACGGCTGACCTGAATCGCCGGTCACCGATCCCGTTGCCGTGTCGTCTTCGTTGCGCCCGATCTCGACGGAGATCTGCAGGCCTTTCCCCTTGCGCCAGACATTGAGGGCTTCCCTCGTGCCAGGCGCAACGTCAGCGACGGCGCGCGACAGATCCCTCGGATCCTTTATCTCCTGGCCGGCGAAGCTGGTAATGACATCGCCGGTCTCGAGGCCGGCCTTGGCGGCCGGCGATCCGTCGCTGACCTGCGCGACCAGCACGCCGGCGGGGTGATCGAGGCCGATGGCGCTCGCCACATCAGGCGTCACCGGCTGAATCTGGACGCCGAGATAGCCGTACTGGATGGAGCCGCCCTTCATCAGCTTGGCGACGACCTTTTGCGCCTGGTCGGAGGGGATGGCGAAGCCGACGCCGACGCTGCCGCCATTCGGCGAAAAGATCGCGGTGTTGATGCCGACGACATCGCCGTTCACATCCGTCAGTGGGCCGCCGGAATTGCCCGGTTGATCGGCGCGTCGATCTGAATGAAGTCGTCAAACGGGCCGCTGTGCAGGTCGCGGCCGCGCGCCGAGACGATGCCGGCCGTGACCGTGGTGCCAAGGCCGAAAGGATTGCCGAAGGCGAGCACCTGATCGCCCGGCATGAGTTTGTCGGAACTGCCCCATTTGACGGTCGGCAAGGGCTTGCCGACGTTGACCTTGAGCACGGCAAGATCGTTCTTGGCGTCATGGCCGATCAATTTGGCGGGAAGCTCGCTGCCGTCGTCGAGCGTCACCTTGACCGACTGGGCGCCGTCGACGACGTGATTGTTGGTGACGATCATGCCGTCGGAGCCGACGATGAAGCCTGAGCCGAGAGCCTCGGTGCGGGGCGCCTGTTCCGGCGGTGTCTTGGGGGCGGGCAGTCCCTGGTCACCGAAGAAACGGCGGAAATAATCGTCGAAAGGCGAGTTTCCGCCGAAGGGAGAGGCGTCGCTCGTGATGTCCGGCTGTTGTACTTTCATGACCGTCGTGATGGTCACCACTGCCGGTTTGTCGGCCGCCACGACCGGAGCGAACGAGCCGCGGGGCGCCGTCATGCCGGTGACAGGTGGGGTCACTGTTGCCGCCAGGACATCATTCAGCCTGGGAGCGAAGGACAGGGCGAAGGGGCTGACTATCAGTGCGGCGCCCAGCAAAGCGGCGACGCGATGTCTGCGAAGGGTGTGGATTGGTGACATGGCCGTTGTCCGGGCGAGAGATTGGTGGAGCGCCGCAACGTTCCGTCACCGGAACAATTCATCGGCGCGTCGGTCGTCGGCGTTGCCTGTCTCGCCTGTCACGGCAGCCGACCGGATCGACAGCCCCGCATCTAGGGCGCCGATCGGAGTGTCCAGATGAGGTTACGAAGATTTAATTTCCGGCTGGACGAAGATTTGATTTCCGGCTGGCAACCGCCTTGCGGCGTTGCCGCCGAAACCCGAAAATACAAAAACCCGCCTCGGGAGGCGGGTCGTTGGGGCGAATCAGCACCATACCCAAATTAGTAGCATAGCTGCCGGCACAAAGCAAGAACAAAATAGCTGCCCAAGACAAATCGCTTCACATTTGCGCCGCCCCGTCACTGCCACTGCCGAGGCCGCTATGCCGCTGTCCCGTCGGTCCGGCTGAGATAGGCGGTGGCAATCTCGCGCATCCGCCTGCCGTCGAAGCTCGGTCCATGGCCGCCATGGCCGATGCGGATCGGCAGCTCGAGCAGCCGCTGCATCGTCCGGCGGTAGGCGGCACGATCCGAATCCGGCAGGTCGTCGATCAGCATGGCGTCGTAGATGGCGTCGCCGGCGAAGAACAGGCCGTCAGTCTCGTCGAACAGCGCGATCGAATCGGGAGAGTGGCCGGGCAGATGCAGCACGCGGAACTGCCGGTCGCCGAGGTCGACCATATCGCCCTCGTCCAGGGTCCGGGTCAGCGGCGCCGGCGGAATCCTGTAATCGGCCGCTTTCCAGCCTTCCGCCGGCAGCTTGGAGACAGCGCCTTCCAGATCGTGGAACATGTAGGCGTAGGTCACCGCTTCATCCATGCTGTCGAACTGCGCGGCGCTGTGGCGCGGCCCTGCCCGCAACGGAAACTCGTGCAGCGAACCGACATGATCGAGATGGATATGCGTGGCGACGGCGAGCAGCGGCTTGCCGGCCGGCGTGTCGATCTGCGGCGCCAGCGGGCAGATCCCCATGCCGGTGTCGACCAGCAGGTCGACATCGCGGCCGCGCAAATGCCAGATGTTGGCACGCACGAAATCATGCACGAAGGGCTCGGTCAGCATCGTCGTCTTGGCGTCGACGATGGTTTTGCTGAACCAGTTGTCCATCAGGTCAAGGCCGGCATCAGACGAACGGCTTGCCGACCTTGTACTTTTGCGGGACCAGCCGCTTCAGATAGGCCATGCCCGCATCGGACAGCCGGTTGACATCGGGCAGCATGAAATCATCCGGCATATGGCGCGTCTTGCCGGCGACGTCCTTCAGCGGCACCTTCCTCAGCACGGTTTTCTTGCCGTCATATTGCAGCGCCACCGAACCGCCGCCCTCTTCGGCCACCGTGACCGCGAAGGCTCCGGCGTCGAAGGCCTCCTGCGCGTCCACCGCGCTGATGGCACCGACATAGCCGCGCGGCATGTAGCCGAGCGCATCGACGCGCGCCCGCTTGCCCGGCAATCCTTCGGCGAGCGCGTGCTCCAGTGCTGCCGGCAGGTCGCTGCCCGACAGCTTGACGTTGCCGTGCTGGTCGCGCTCCAGCCTTTCCGGCGGCACCAGGCTTTCGACCAGCGCCTTGCCGTCGGCGGTGCTGACGCCTTCGGAGACGGCAACGATGCAGCGCTTGTGGCGGTCGAGCGTGGCGCGCACGTCGTCGATGAAGCCGGCCGCCGAGAACGGCCGCTCCGGCACGTAGACGAGATGCGGGCCGCTGTCCTGATCGAGCTGCCATGCCGCGGACGCGGCCGTCAGGAAACCGGCATGCCGCCCCATGACGATGCCGACATAGATGCCCGGCAAAGCGCGGAAATCGAGATCGACCGAAAGAAACGCCCCGGCGACGAACTCGGCCGCCGACATGAAGCCGGGCGTATGGTCGTTCTCCTCGAGATCGTTGTCGATGGTTTTTGGCGCGTGCACGAAGGCGATCTTGCCGCCGGCGGCGTCGGTCAGGATCTGCTGCGTGCCCGACGTGTCGTTGCCGCCGATATAGATGAAGGCGTCGGCACCGGCTTTCTTCAGGCCGTTGAGGATGAGGTCGCAGTAGGCGGCATCCGGCTTGTCGCGCGTCGAACCAAGCGCGGCGCTCGGCGTCGCCGCGATCAGCCGCAAACGGTCCTCGGGGATGGCGGAAAGATCGACGTAATTGCCGTCACGAATGCCGCGCACGCCGTGGATGGATCCCAGCACCTTGGCGCCGGGATGCCGCTTGCGGATTTCGAGCGCAGCACCCACCACAGTCTGGTTGATGACGGCGGTCGGGCCGCCGCCTTGCGCGATGACAAAAGTTCCGGCCATTGTTCACGTCTCCAGGGCGATGAAATCGCAGGCACATTCGCCTGTCTTGCGGCATCGCGCAACGGCAGAGTGATCGCTGAAGGCGAAGCCGCCGTTCAGACGACGACGATCGGGTTTTTCTTGGAGACGCGGCTGTAGAGGTCGATGATGTCCTGGTTGATCAGGCGCACGCAGCCCGACGACATCGCCTGTCCGATGCTCCACCATTCGGGCGAGCCGTGGATGCGATAACCGGTGTCGCTGCCGTTCTGATAGATGTAGAGGGCACGCGCGCCGAGCGGATTGTCGAGGCCGCCCGGCTGTCCGCTTTGCCACTTCACCAGTTCCGGCTTGCGGGCGATCATCTCGGGCGGTGGGGTCCAGACCGGCCATTCCTTGCCGTACTGGATGTTGGCGCGGCCGGACCAGCGGAATCCGTCCTTGCCGATGCCGACGCCGTAACGGATCGCCTCGCCGCCGGGCTGCACCAGATAGAGCAGCCGTTCCTGCGAGTGAACGACAATGGTGCCGGGCTGCTCGCCGGTCGGATCGACGACGATCTGGCGGCGGAATTCCGGTTTGACCTTGAGGTAAGGCACTTCCGGCACGTTGAAGCCGCCGTCGGTGAGCGCGGCGTACATCACGTCAGGGCTGGTGATGTTCTTGTCGACGCTGATGCTCGGGCGGACCGGCCGGATCGAGCCGGTGGCGACGTCGTCGAGCTGGAGCGACGGCAAATCCAGCGTCTGGCTGCAGCCGGCGATGCCGAGCAGTGCCAGCGCGCCGGCGCCGGACAGCACCGTGCGGCGGGAAAGTTGTATTTCGGTTTCGATTGCGTCGCCATTGTACGGCGGCGTCAGACCTTGCGGCAACTCACGCATATTACCCAAACCCTACGCTGTCGGCGGGAAACACGGTCCGGCCGAATAGCAGGCATTTTCACCAATCATGGTTGAAAAAGCGTGAAGGCTGGCCGCCTGGCGTTAACGAGGGCTTTTTCGATTTTGCCTCTTTACATCTTCGCCGGGCCAAGGATTTATCCTCATCTTTGAGCTCAAGGAGAAGAAAATGTCCTTCGAAAACTGGGCCGCCTTTGCCGCCGCCTCGGCAGTCCTTCTGGTCATTCCGGGCCCGACCATTCTGCTGGTGGTGTCCTATGCGCTCGGCCAGGGCTGGCGTACCGCGCTGCCGATGGCGGTCGGCGTGGCGCTCGGCGACTTCACCGCCATGACATTGTCGATGCTGGGCATCGGCGCGCTGCTGGCTGCGTCGGCCACCGTATTCACCGTGCTGAAGGTGATCGGCGCCGGCTATCTGATCTATCTCGGCATCAAGCTGTTTCGCGCCGGCGGTGCGCTCAGGGCCGAACCGCGCACCGATGCGGTGTCGTCGGCGAAAATGATGGCGCATGCCTGGCTGGTTACGGCGCTCAACCCGAAAAGCATCACCTTCTTCGTCGCCTTCCTGCCGCAGTTCCTCGACCGGCATGCGGATTTCTGGACACAGATGCTGATTTTTGAGACGACCTTCCTGGCGCTCGCCTTCGCCAATGCCTTCGGTTACGCGCTGATCGCCGCAAGGGCGCGCACCGTGGTGCGCAATCCGAAGGCGATCCGCATCTTCAACCGCACCGGCGGCACGCTGCTGGTCGGCGCCGGCATCGCGACAGTGGCGATGCGATCGGGCAACTGAGGACAAGGCATGGCAGCAAGGGACGCATTCGGCCTGACGCTGTCGGGCGCGACGGAGGCCGGGCTTTCGTCCTACAGCCGGGCTGTGCGCGAATTGCAGTGCTTTATCGGCGATCCTGTCAGTTCCGTTGACCGGGCAATCGCCGACGATCCCGGCTTCGTCATGGCGCATGTGTTTAAGGGCTATCTGTTCGGCCTCGCCACCGAGCGTGACGCGACGGCGGTGGCCAAGGCATGTCACGAGGCAGCGCTGCCGTTACCGGCAACGGCGCGCGAGCAGGCGCATGTCGCCGCACTTGGCCACCTTGCAGAAGGACGCTGGCACGAAGCCGCTCGCCTGCTCGAGGATATCGCCATCGAGTTCCCGCTCGATGCGCTGGCGCTGCAGACCGGCCACCAGATCGACTTCTTCACCGGCAACGCCCGTATGCTGCGCGACCGCATCGGCCGTGCACTGCCGTCTTGGCAGAGCGGCATGCCGGGCTACCATGCCATACTCGGCATGCAGGCCTTCGGGCTGGAGGAAATGGGCGACTATGCGCGCGCCGAAAAGCTTGGCCGCACGGCGGTCGATCTCGAGCCGCGCGACGGCTGGGCCCAGCACGCCGTCGCCCATGTCATGGAGATGCAGAGCCGGCAGAAGGACGGCATATTGTGGATGCGCGCCAATCCCGAAGCGTGGACGCGGGAAAGCTTCCTGCAAGTCCACAATTGGTGGCACCTGGCACTGTTCCACTATGATCTCGGCGAGACCGACGAGGTGCTGGCGCTCTATGACGGGCCGATCTATGGCGAGCGCTCGACGCTGGCGCTCAACATGGTCGATGCCTCGGCGATCCTGTGGCGGCTGCATCTCGGCGGCGTCGACGTCGGCGATCGCTGGACGGCGCTCGCCGCCAATTGGGTGCCCAAGGCCAGCGCCGGCAACTATGCCTTCAACGACGCCCACGCGATGATGGCGTTTGTCGGCGCCGGCCTCGAAGCGCCGGCCCGCAACTTGCTCGACGCGCAGCGCGAGGCGATGCGCGGCAAAGACGACAACGTGGGTTTCACCAGGGATGTCGGCCATCCCTTGACGCTCGCCATCAAGGCGTTCGGCGAAGGCAATTATGCCGAGACGATACGCCTGATCCGGCCGATCCGGGCAATCGCCCATCGCTTCGGCGGCAGCCATGCACAACGCGACGTCATCGACCTGACGCTGGTCGAGGCGACATTGCGTTCGGGCGATGGCGCGCTGGCGAGGGCGCTTGCGGCGGAACGCGCCCTGGCGCGGCCGGACAGCCCGTTGTCTGCACTATTTTTGCGGCGCGCAACCGATCCCGCGGCGAATTGACCAAGGCTAAATCTTGCCTTAAAAACTGCCCCGGCGAGATTTTTTCGAGTGTCGAAAAAATCTTCGCGTGTTGACCGGAGGGCGTTTCCGGCGGCACGATTGCCGGGATATCTTCGCCACCGTGTCGCAGGACAGGGCCGGGGAGCAAGGAAAAGACCGTCGCCGCCAGGCATGACGGACGTGGGAGGAAACATGTATCTCGGCCTCGATCTCGGCACGTCGGGCGTCAAGGCGCTGCTGATCGATGCCAGGCAGAGCATCGTCGGTTCCGGCCATGCGCCGCTCGATGTGTCGCGCCCGCATCCCGGCTGGTCGGAGCAGAATCCCGCAGACTGGATCCGGGCCTGCGAAGCGGCGATCGCCGAACTGCGGTCCACGCATACGAAGGAGCTCGCGGCGGTCAAAGGCATCGGCCTCTCCGGCCATATGCATGGCGCCACTCTGCTCGATGCCGGCGACCAGGTGCTGCGCCCTTGCATCCTGTGGAACGACACACGCAGCCACGCCGAGGCTGCCGCACTCGATGCCGACCCCCGTTTTCGCAAGCTGACCGGCAACATCGTCTTTCCCGGCTTTACCGCGCCAAAGCTCGCCTGGGTCAAGAACAACGAACCGGATGTTTTCGCCAAAGTGGCAAAGGTCCTGCTGCCGAAGGACTTTTTGCGGCTCTGGCTCTCCGGCGAGCACATTTCGGAAATGTCGGATTCGGCTGGCACGTCGTGGCTCGATGTCGGCAAACGAGCCTGGTCTGCCGAACTGCTCGCCGCCACCTCGCTCGACGAAAGGCAGATGCCGTCATTGGTCGAAGGCACGGCAAAGGCCGGTGCCTTGCGCAGCGAACTGGCTGCGAAATGGGGCATGCTATCAGGCATCCCGATCGCCGGCGGCGCCGGCGACAACGCGGCCTCGGCCTGCGGCATGGGCACGGTCGGCGCCGGCCAGGCCTTCGTTTCCCTCGGCACGTCCGGCGTGCTTTTTGCCGCCAACGCGTCCTATCTGCCCAACCCGGAAAGCGCCGTACACACATTCTGTCATGCGCTGCCCGGTACCTGGCACCAGATGGGCGTCATTCTGTCGGCGACCGATTCGCTGAACTGGCTGTCGGGAATCGCGGGCAAAGGCGCCGGCGAGCTGACCACCGAACTCGGCAACGCGCTGCAGGCGCCGACCGGCGTCTCCTTCCTGCCCTATCTCTCAGGCGAGCGGACGCCTCACAATGATTCCGTCATTCGTGGCGCGTTTACCGGGCTTGCCCATGAATCCGGCCGCGCGGCACTGACCCAGGCCGTGCTCGAAGGCGTCGCTTTCGCTTTCCGCGACAGTCTGGAAGCACTGGCCAAAGCCGGCACGACGCTGACCCGGGTGACGGCGATCGGCGGCGGCTCGCGCTCGCACTATTGGCTGAAGGCAATCGCCACGGCGCTTGGCCTGCCCGTCGATATTCCAGCCGACGGCGATTTCGGCGCTGCCTTTGGCGCGGCCCGACTTGGCCTGATCGCGGCGACCGGTGCCGATCCGCGCGCCGTCTGCGCGGCGCCGGCGACCGACGCCACGGTCGAGCCGGTCGCCGCCCTCGGCGACGCCTATGCGCAAGCCTATCAGCGCTATCGCCAGCTTTATCCGGCGATCAGAGGCGCCACGGCGTGAACGGTTTCCCGCCCTCGCCGCGGCCTGCCGAGAAGGCCTCACTATGCCGGCACTTTGTCGAGAAAGCCGGTGACGCTTTTCAGCCGGCCATTTTCGATGACGCCGATATCCGTGCCTTCGATGACGGATTCGATGCCGTCCGGCCCAAGATTCCACGAAAAGCGGATGGTATCGGCGAAGCCGTCCGGCTTGCCTTTCAGCGAGAACCTAAAGCCGGCAAAGCGCTGCTGCACGCCGTCGATCAGCGCGGCAATGCCGTCATGGCCGTCGCCCTGCATGATCGGATCGCGGTAGCTGACGTCTTCGGTGAAGGTCGCCTTGAGCAAGGCTTGCATGCGCGCGGCGTCGCTCTCGTTCCAGGCGGTGATGTAGTTTTCGGCAATGGTGTTGAGGTCGGTCATGGTCTGTCTCCTTCGTTGGGTGGCTTTGACACGAGCCTTTTCGACCAGCGTAAGCGCGAAACCAATTACGCCTGAGGTAATCAGGCAGAACCATGCGAGAGGAAGAGAACATGACCAGCGGTTTTTTCGGCGACATCCAACAGATCAAATATGAGGGACCGGATTCGACCAATCCGCTGGCCTACCGGTTCTACAATCCCGACGAGATTGTCGTCGGCAAGCGGCTGGAAGACCATCTGCGCTTTGCCGTCGCCTATTGGCATTCCTTTGCCTGGCCGGGCGGCGATCTGTTCGGCGGCCAGACGTTCGACCGGCCATGGTTCCCCAAGGCCGGCGGTACCGACACGATGGAGCTGGCCAAGCTCAAGGCCGACGTCGCCTTCGAGATGTTTTCGCTGCTGGGTGCGCCTTATTTCTGCTTCCACGATGCCGATGTGCGGCCGGAGGGCCGCGACTTTTCCGAAAGTGCGGCGCGGCTCGACGAGATCGCCGATTATTTTGCCGGAAAGATGAAGCAGACCGGCGTCAAGCTGTTGTGGGGGACTGCGAACCTGTTCTCCAACCGCCGCTTCATGTCGGGCGCCGCCACCAATCCCGATCCGGACGTCTTTGCCTATTCGGCGGCGACGGTGAAACACTGCATCGACGTCACCAAGCGGCTGAACGGCGAGAACTACGTGCTGTGGGGCGGCCGCGAGGGCTATGAGACGCTGCTCAACACCGACCTTGCCCGCGAGCAGGAGCAGGCAGGCCGCTTCCTCAATCTGGTCGTCGACTACAAGCACAGGATCGGCTTCGAAGGCACCATCCTGATTGAGCCGAAGCCGCAAGAGCCGACCAAGCACCAGTACGATTACGACGTCGCCACCGTCTATGGCTTCCTCAAGCGTTTCGGACTGGAGAATGAGGTGAAGCTCAACATCGAGCAGGGCCATGCGATCCTGGCCGGCCATTCGTTCGAGCATGAATTGGCACTCGCCAACGCGCTGGGCGTCTTCGGCTCGATCGACATGAACCGCAACGACTACCAGTCGGGCTGGGACACCGACCAGTTCCCCAACAATGTACCGGAAATGGCACTGGCCTACTATCACGTGCTGCAGGCTGGCGGCTTCAAGACCGGCGGCACCAATTTCGACGCCAAGCTCAGGCGCCAGTCGCTCGATCCGCAGGATCTGCTGATTGGGCACATCGGCGGCATGGATTGCTGCGCTCGAGGCCTCAAGGCAGCGGCACGCATGATTGAGGACAAGGCGCTGTCCGCCCCGCTCGCCGAGCGCTATGCCGGCTGGAATTCGGCCGAGGCCAAGGCGATGCTTGCCGGCAAGCGTACGCTGGAGGAGATCGCTGAGCGCGTCATCAAGGAGGAGATCGAGCCGCAGCCCAGGTCCGGCCGCCAGGAACTGCTCGAAAATATCGTCAATCGATACGTCTAAGGCGTACCGTTTTCACGGCCGCATTGTTCAGCGGCCGCTGGCTAAAGACGGCTTTCAGCAGGGCTGAGACCGACGACAAGGTTTGCCCCGTGCGAATGCGCGCGGCCTGTCCGCTGACCGGGTCTAGCGCTTGTCCTGGCCGTGATCGAGGCCTCTCAGGTAGGCGCAGAACATGTCGGCCATGGCGTCGGCGTAGGCTTCGATCTCCGTGGCGGTTCGAGGTGCCTCCGAGAACTGCTTCCCGACCGTGCTGAGCGTCGTCATGACCAGGTCGCCGGCCAATTCGCGAGTCACTTCCGAGGCCTTGGGCAGCGCCTCCTCCATGAAGACCCGGATGATGCGGTCTCCGGACGCCCTTGCCGCCTGCGCCTCAGGCGCGTCGCGGTAAAGGGGTGCGGCGTCGTCGAGCGCCACACGTACCGCGGCCTCGTCACACTCCGAGCGGAGGAAGGTGCGGACAAGGGCGCGCAGCCGCTCGAGCGGCGGTTTCCTAATATCCTCGAGGATGAGGCGCAGCAGCTCGGTCGTCTGCCGCCATTCGTCGCTCTGGAGCCGGAACAGGATCGCCGCCTTGTTCGGAAAATACTGATACAGCGATCCGATGCTGATACCGGCCTTCTCGGCCACCCGCGCCGTGGTGAAGCGCTGCGCGCCTTCCCTCGCCAAAACCTGAACAGCAGCCTCCAAAATCGCAGCGACGAGCTCCGCCGAGCGGGCCTGCTTGGGCTGTTTTCGCGAGGAAATCCGGGGACTTCGGTGATCGCTCATGGAGGGGCGTGCCAATGCGATTAGCAAACGCGAATGATTAGTCGTATTTTGAGCGCCGCGCAAGAACGCATTCAATTCTGACTGGAGACCGATATGACTACACTGACGACAACGCCGCTCGCGCCCCTGCTGGATCGCCTGTTCGAGGAAGCCGCTGCGGCAACGAGCCCTGCGGTGGCGGAGCTCTCCGCCGAAGAGCGGATGCGCCTGGTTCGGAGCAAGACCGAATACCTCGATTTCTATGGACAGCTAAAGGATCTCTGGCTTCCCGTTTCGCGAGAGACGGGCACGCTGCTCTACATGCTGGCACGAAGCAGCGGCGCACGTACGATCGTCGAATTTGGAACCTCGTTCGGCATCTCGACCCTGCATCTCGCCGCAGCCTTGCGGGACAATGGCGGCGGCCGCCTGATCACCAGCGAGTTCGAGCCATCCAAGGTGGCGCGCGCGCGGAACAATCTGACAGCTGGCGATCTCATCGACCTGGTGGAGATCCGAGAGGGGGACGCCCTGCAGACGCTTAGCGTCGATCTTCCCGAAACGGTCGACCTGCTTCTGCTCGACGGCGCCAAAGCGCTCTATCCCGAGATCTTGAGACTGGTTGAAAGCCGCCTCAGGCCAGGCGCCTTCGTCGTTGCCGATAACGCCGATCTTTGCCCAGAATACCTCGAGCGGGTGCGCTCGACCGGGAGTGGCTACATGTCCACGCCGTTCGGGGAGGACGTCGAACTGTCCACGCGGCTTGGCTGAAGCACCGCCTGACTTGCCGGAAAGATCGTGCCCAAGATGGGCGGCGGCGGACAAAACTTTGCCCAGCATCGCCCCTCAATCGCCTCGCTCTTGCCTTCAAACAGCCGTCACGAATCTCGTATAGTGTGGTTCGTGGCGGGAACAGAAGAAGGAGGCGAAACGATATGCAGCACGAACGCGAAATCGACGCCCTGCTCTCATCTGGCGAAGCCGGATCGATCATCGACCGGCTGATGGCGCTGCCGCACCCGAAGCATGGTGCGCGGAGTGCGAACGAATGGGATCGCGCGGTCGCCAGCCGCTTTGAGACCCATCTTGCGAGGCAAATGCGCTCGCAGATCGACGGCAACAGCGACCGCCAGGACGCTGCCTGATCCACCTTTGTCTATGCATGTCGTTATCCCAAAACCGCTACGCACTTTTGGGCGACATGCATTATCCTCGACGCAGCCTGACCGGCGCTTCGCCGAACGCTCTTGAAAACGCTCTGGAAAATGCCGCGGCGGACGAAAACCCCGTTCGCCCGGCAATGTCCGCCATGGCGATGCGCGTATCGACGACCAGCCGGCGCGCGGCGCCGAGGCGCAGCCTGAGGTAATAGGCGCCGGGCGTTTCGCCGATCGACTTGCGAAAGATGCTTTCCAGCGTCCGTGCCGTCACCCCGGCCCGCTTTGCCACGGCGGCGATGGTCAGCGGCTGGTCGACATGCGCTTCCATCAGCCGGATGGCTTGCGCCAACCGCGGATCGTAGCCGTCAAGGCGGCCGAGCGAGACCAGCGGCTGCGCGTCGGTCGCGGCGCGCGCCTGGTCGTAGATGAAGACGCTCGCGACATCGAGCGCCACGGCCATGCCGAGCCGCGTGCGGATCAGATGCAGCATCAGGTCGAAGGTCGGCGAGGCGCCGCCGGAGGTGAACACAGGCCCGTCGATGACGTAGCGATCGGGGCGCACGTCGACACCGGGAAAGGCCGACGAAAAATCCTCCATGTCCTCCCAGTGGGTGGTGGCGCTGCGGCCTTCGAGCAGGCCGGCGCGCGCCACCAGCCATGTGCCGGCCTCGACGCCGCCGCAGGCGCGTGCCGCGCGCGCCGCACGGCGCAGTCCCGACAGCAAGGCTGACGTGGCATAGTTCTGCGTGCCGAAGCCGGCGACGACGACCAGCATGTCGGTTGTCTCAGCCGCATCGAAGCGGCCGCTGACCGCCACCGGCAGGCCGCATGTGGTGACCGGCGCTTCGCCCGTCACCGAGACCAGCCTGAAATCGAACAGGGTCTCGCCAGCGACGCGGTTAGCGGCGCGCAACGGATCGATGGCCGACGCGACGCACATGATCGACGAGCCGGAGAACACCAGCAGCGTCACCTTGAGCGGCAAACGTTCGGCACGAAAGATCGTCGGTTTTTCGTTTTTGATCACATGATCTTCGTAAAACGCAAAACAGTTTCCGGCAAGTCAGGCATTCTTGCCCTACGTTCTATTGGGAGAGAGTCCGATGCCGTTAGCGATGAACCGTGAGGTTTTCATTACCTGTGCCGTGACCGGGTCCGGCAGTTCGCAGGACCGCAGCCCGCATGTGCCGCGCTCGCCCAAGCAGATCGCCGATTCGGCCATCGAGGCGGCAAAGGCAGGTGCGGCGATCGTGCACTGCCACGTGCGCGATCCCAAGACCGGCAAGCCGCGCCGCGACGTGCATCTCTATCGCGAGGTAACCGAGCGCATCCGCGCGGCGGATGTCGACGTGGTGCTGAACCTGACTGCCGGCATGGGCGGCGACATGGTGTTCGGCTCGCCGGAGAACCCGCTGCCGCTGAACGAAAAAGGCACCGATATGGGCGGCGCGACCGACCGCGTGGAACATGTGCGCCAGTGCCTGCCGGAAATCTGCACGCTCGACTGCGGCACCATGAACTTCGCCGAAGCCGATTATGTGATGACCAACACACCCGGCATGCTGCGCGCCATGGGTGGCATGATGACGGCGCTCGGCGTCAAGCCGGAGATCGAGGCCTTCGACACCGGGCATCTGTGGTTCGCCAAGCAATTGGTCGAGGAAGAAGTGCTGAAGCCGGACGCATTGGTGCAATTGTGCATGGGCGTACCGTGGGGGGCGCCGGACGACCTCAATACCTTCATGGCGATGGTCAACAATGTGCCGCCGACCTGGAACTGGTCGGCCTTTGCCATCGGCCGCAACCAGATGGCCTATGTCGCGGCTGCGGTGCTGGCCGGCGGCAATGTCCGCGTCGGGCTGGAGGACAATCTCTGGCTCGACAAAGGCGTGCTGGCGACCAATGCGCAGCTGGTCGAGCGGGCGGTCAGCATCGTGTCGAATATGGGCGCCAGGGTCATCGGCCCGGACGAAGTGCGCAAGAAGCTGAACCTGACGAAGCGCGCACCGCTTTGAGCAGGGAAATCGGTTGGGAGGAGCCGCCGATGACCACCGTGAAATTCACAACCATGAAGGCCGGCGATGGCGGGGAGTCCGCCTTCCGGCCCTCCGTCAATCCCGCAACCGCCAGAACAAGAACCGGAGCCTCCGCATGAGCATCATCAACAAAGCGGCCGCCATCGGCGGCGGCGTGATCGGCGCCGGCTGGGTGGCGCGGCTGCTGTTGAACGGCATCGACGTGTCGATCTTCGATCCGGACCCCGAAGCCTCGCGCAAGGTCGGCGAGGTGATGAAAGGCGCGCGCCGCGCCTATAAGCAGATGCTGCCCGACGGCCTGCCAAAAGAAGGCAGACTGACCTTCGCCAAGACCATCGCCGACGCTGTCGCCGACGCCGATTTCGTCCAGGAAAGCGTTCCGGAGCGGCTCGACCTCAAGCACCGCGTGCTGGCCGAGATCGACCTTTATGCGCCGGCTAACGCCATTGTCGGCTCCTCGACTTCCGGCATCAAGCCGACCGACATGCAGGTGGCGATGAAGAAGCACCCAGAGCGGCTGGTCGTCGGCCATCCATTCAATCCGGTCTACCTGCTGCCGCTGGTCGAGATTGTCGGCGGCGAACAGACCTTTCCCGAGGCGATCGAAGTCGCCAAGGAGATGTATGCCTCGATCGGCATGAAGCCGGTGGTGATCCGCAAGGAGATCGAAGCCTTCGTCGGCGACCGCCTTCTCGAAGCCGCATGGCGCGAGGCGCTTTGGCTGGTCAAGGACGGCATCTGCACAGTCGAGGAGCTCGACGACATCATGCGCTATGGCTTCGGCCTGCGCTGGGCGCAGATGGGCATGTTCCAGGTCTATCGCGTCGCCGGCGGCGAGGCCGGCATGCGCCACTTCATGGCGCAGTTCGGCCCGTGCCTGAAATGGCCATGGACCAAGCTGATGGATGTGCCGGAGTTCAATGACGAACTGGTCGAGCTGATCGCCACGCAGTCCGACGACCAGGCGCACGGTCTGTCGATCCGCGAGCTCGAAAAGATCCGCGACGACAATCTGGTCGCCATCATGGAGGCGCTGTCGAAGCAGAACAAAGGCAAGGGCTGGGGCGCCGGTGCCTTGCACAAGGACTATACCAAGCAGCTGGCCAAGCTTGCGGCGAAGAAGCCCACCGCCTCCAAGGCGGCCGCAAAGGCCAAGGCGAGCAAGCCGGTGAAGGCCAAAGCTGAAATGCCGAAGAAAAAGAAGAAAGGCTGAGACCATGGATTTTGGTCTTTCGGAGGAACAGAAGCTCATCATCGAGACGACGCGCGCCTTCGTCGAGAACGAGCTCTACCCGCATGAGCGCGAGGTCGAGCGTACCGGCGTGCTGCGCCGCGAGCTGATCGAGGAGATCAAGGCCAAGGCGATCGAAGCCGGGCTCTATGCCGCCAACATGCCGGCGGAAGTCGGCGGCGCCGGGCTCGATACGGTGACCTGGCTGCTTTACGAAAAGGAACTCGGCCGCGCCAATTACGCGCTGCATTGGACCTGCGTGGCGCGGCCTTCCAACATCCTTCTTGCCGGCACGCCGGAGCAGCGCGAAAAGTATCTGTTTCCCTGCATTCGCGGCGAAAAATGGGATTGCCTGGCGATGACCGAGCCGGGTGCCGGCTCCGATTTGCGCGGCATGAAGGCAACCGCCGTGCAGGACGGCGACGACTGGGTGCTGAACGGCACCAAGCACTTCATCAGCCATGCCGACCTTGCCGATTTCGCCATCGTCTTCATGGCCTCGGGCGAAGAGGAGTCGCCGCGCGGCAAGCGCAAGAAGATCACCGCCTTCTTTGTCGACAAGGGCACCAAGGGTTTCACGGTGCGTGATGGCTACCGCAATGTCTCGCATCGCGGCTACACCAATGCCATCCTCGAATTCGACGATTGCCGGCTGCCGGCAGGTCAGGTGCTCGGCGAGGTTCACAAGGGCTTCGACGTCGCCAACTCATGGCTCGGCGCGACGCGCCTGCAGGTCGGCGCCACCTGCCTCGGCCGCGCCGAGCGGGCGCTTGGCCACGCCGTCGAATACGCCGCGCAGCGCCAGCAATTCGGCCAGCCGATCGGCAAGTTCCAGGGCGTGTCGTTCAAGCTCGCCGACATGGCGACCGAGCTGAAAGCCGCCGACCTGATGGTGTTCGAAGCCGGCTGGAAGTACGATCAGGGCACCGTCACCGATCAGGACATGGCCATGGCCAAGCTGAAGGCCACCGAAATGCTTGCCTTTGTCGCCGACGAGGCGATTCAGATCCATGGCGGCATGGGGCTGATGGACGACCTCCCGCTGGAGCGCATCTGGCGCGATGCCCGCGTCGAGCGCATCTGGGAGGGCACTTCGGAAATCCAGCGCCACATCATCTCGCGGGCGCTGCTGCGCCCGTTCGGGGCCTAAAGCATGATCCCAAAAAGTGGAATCCGGAAAAAGATCATGCTCAGACGAAAAGATGACAATGCATAGACTTGAACGTCTTCTGCGGCCCAAATCGATCGCCGTCTTCGGTGGCGCGCAGGCTGCTGCCGTCGTCGCACAATCGATCAAAATGGGCTTTGCCGGCGAGATCTGGCCGGTGCACCCTACCAAGGATGAGGTCGCCGGCCGCAAGGCCTATCGCTCGGTGGCCGATCTGCCCGGTGCGCCGGACGCCGCTTTTGTCGGCGTCAACCGGCATTTGACCATCGAAGTGGTCAAGGCACTGGCCGAGCGAGGCGCCGGCGGCGCCGTCTGCTTTGCCGCCGGCTTCCTCGAAACCGAGGCCTATGACGAGGATGGTGAGCGGCTGCAGGCCGAGCTGGTCGCCGCGGCCGGCCGGATGCCGATCATCGGGCCGAACTGCTACGGCCTGATCAATTACGCCGACGGCGCGCTTTTGTGGCCCGACCAGCATGGCGGCATCAGGCTCGCCGAGGGCGGCCGCGGCGTTGCCATCATCACCCAGTCATCGAACATCGCCATCAACATGACGATGCAGAGGCGCGGCCTGCCGATCGCCTTTCTGATGACCGCCGGCAACCAGGCGCAGACCGGGCTTTCCGAAATGGCGCTCGGCCTGATCGAGGACGACCGCGTCACCGCGCTCGGCCTGCATATCGAGGCCTTCGATTCGGTAGCCGGCTTCGAAAGGCTGGCGGCACGGGCGCGCGAGCTGAAGAAGCCTATCATCGCCATGAAGGTCGGCCGCTCCGAGCAGGCGCGGCAAGCGACCGTTTCGCATACCGCGTCGCTGGCCGGCTCCGACGCGGCGTCTGGCGCCTTCCTGAAGCGGCTCGGCATCGCCCGGATCGATTCGATTCCCGCCTTCATCGAGGCGCTCAAGCTACTGCACGTCACCGGTCCCCTGCCCGGCTACCGGCTGTCGTCGATGAGCTGTTCGGGCGGCGAGGCGTCGGTCATGGCCGACAGCGCAGAAGGCCGCTGGGTGAGATTTCCGCCACTCACCCCCGAGCACCGCACGCAGGTCAAATCGACGCTCGGGCCGCTGGTCGCGGTGGCCAACCCGCTCGACTACCACACCTTCATCTGGAACAACGAGCCGGCGATGACCGCCACCTTCACCGCCATGGTGTCGGGCGGCTTCGACCTCAACATGCTGGTGCTCGACTTTCCACGCCCCGACCGCTGTTCCGACACCGACTGGTGGGCGACGCTGCGCGCCTTCGAATCGGCGCTGAAGACCAACAGCGCGCAAGGCGCGATCGTGTCGTCGCTGCCTGAGAACCTGCCCGAGGAATACACTGCCGGGCTGATGGCGCGAGGCATGGTGCCGCTGTTCGGCATATCCGAGGCAATGGACGCCGCCCAGGCGGCAGCCTTTACCGGCTGGGCATGGCGCGAGCCGCAGGCGCAGCCGATCGACACTTCGGCTTCCGGCGCGCCGGCCGGCGACCATGTCACGCCTGATGAGGCCGAGGCGAAAGCGCGGCTCATCGAGGCTGGGCTTCCGGTGCCGAAGGGCGAGCGCGCCGGCAATGCGGTCGAGGCGGTGATCTCCTCGATGGCGCTCGGCTTCCCGGTGGCACTGAAGGCCTTGGGTGTCACCCACAAATCCGAACTTGGCGCGGTGCGGCTCAACCTCAGGGATGCCGAATCCGTCAGCACCGCCGCCCATGATCTCGGCCCGCTCGGTACCGGTCTTTATGTCGAGCGCATGGTGCGCGACGGCGTCGCCGAACTGCTCGTCGGCTTCACCCGCGACCCGATGTTCGGCGCGGTGATGACGCTCGGCACCGGTGGCGTGCTGGTCGAGCTGTTGCGCGACAGCGTCACGCTGATGCTGCCGGCGACGCGCGACGACATCGAGGCCGCATTGCGCGGGCTCAAACTGTTCCCGCTGCTCGAAGGCTATCGCGGCCGGCCGAGAGCCGACATTGTGGCGGCCATCAATGCGATCGCAGGCATTGCCGCTTTCGTGCAGCAAAATGCCGGCGAGATCGAGGAGCTCGACATCAACCCGCTGATCGTCTGCACCGAGGACAAGGGCGCCTGGATCGCCGACGCGCTGCTGGTGCTGGGAGAGAAAAAGAATGTCTGACGTCATTTCAACCCGCCGCGAGGGCACTATCCTCGAAGTCACGCTCGACCGGCCCAAGGCCAATGCCATCGACCTGAAGACGTCGCGCCTGATGGGCGAGACATTCAAGGCGTTCCGCGACGATCCGGATCTGCGGGTCGCCATCGTCAAGACTGCCGGCGACAAGTTCTTCTGCGCCGGCTGGGACCTGAAGGCAGCGGCCGGCGGCGATGCGGTCGACGGCGACTATGGCGTCGGCGGGTTCGGCGGGTTGCAGGAATTGCGCGACCTCAACAAGCCGGTGATCGCCTGCGTCAACGGCATGGCGGTCGGCGGCGGCTTCGAGCTGGCGCTGTCCTGCGACCTCATTTATGCATCGGATCACTCCTCTTTCGCGCTGCCCGAAATCCGCGCCGGCACGCTGGCCGATGCGGCAACGATCAAGCTGCCGAAGCGCATCCCCTATCACGTCGCCATGGACCTTTTGCTCACCGGCCGCTGGATGGATGTCGCAGAAGCGCATCGCTGGGGTCTGGTCAACGAGGTGCTGCCCAAGAACAGACTCGAGGACCGCGTCTGGGAGATCGCCCGGCTGCTCGCCGGCGGCCCGCCGCTGGTCTTTGCCGCCATCAAGGAGACGGCGCGGGTGGCCGAATCGCTCACGTTCCAGGACGCGATGAACAGGGTGACGCGCCGCCAATTACCGGCGGTTGACGCACTCTACGGCTCGGAGGACAATCTCGAGGGCTTTCGCGCCTTTGCCGAAAAGCGCGACCCGGTGTGGAAGGGGAAGTAGTTCCCCCCTCACCCGACCTCCGCTTCGCTACGGCCACCCTCTCCCCGAGGGGAGAGGAGGTCGCCAACGGCGCCGCCAGGCCTCTTCTCCCCTCGGGGAGAAGGTGGCCGCGAAGCGGCCGGATGAGGGGGCATCGTTGAACAAGAAAGCAACGCGCCCATGACCGACTACAAAAAGCTGATCGACGCCGAGACCTGGGCCTTCATCGTGCGGACCAATTCCTACTACCCGCCGGATACGATCGACTACACAATCGATCAGCAGCGCGAAATCTACGACCGCATGTGCCGTGAGTTCTCTGCCGGCTATCCCCAAGGCGTCACTGCGGAAACCACCGCCATTGCCACACCGTCGTACCAGGTTCCGATCCGAATCTATCGCACCCCGGCGCCGGACGCAGCAGCGATGGTGCTGTATTTCCATGGCGGCGGCTTTATCCTCGGCGGGCTCGACAGCCATGACGACCTCTGCGCCGAGCTTTGCGCCCGGACCGGCTACGAGGTCGTTTCGGTCGACTACAGGCTGGCACCGGAACACCTTCACCCCGCCGCCTTCGACGATGCCGTCAGCGCCTTCGAATGGGCGTCGACCACTTACAAGCGTCCTATCCTGCTCTGCGGCGACAGTGCCGGCGGCAATCTCGCCGCCTCTGTCAGCCATGCGACGCGCGGCCATGCGCGCAAGCCGATCGGCCAGATTCTGGTCTATCCCGGCCTTGGCGGCGACAGCTCCACGGGTTCCTACGTCACCCACGCCGAAGCGCCGATGCTGACGGCACGCGATCTCGCTTTCTACAACGACATCAGGACCGGCGGCGAGGACCGAACCGGCGATCTCACTTTGTCGCCGCTCGCCGACGCCGACTTTGCCAATCTGCCGCCTACCGTCGTGATCACCGCAGAATGCGACCCGCTGTCGTCCGACGGCGAAGCCTATCGCGACCGCATCGTTGCAGCAGGCGGACGCGCCTGGTGGCTCGAGGAGCCGGGGCTGGTGCATGGCTATTTGCGCGCCAGACACACGGTCGGCCGCGCCCGCTCGAGCTTCACCCGGATTGTCGATGCAGTGGCGGTTCTGGGGAAGCGCGAATGGATCTGGTGAGGGATGTTCTCCTCGCCTCAATGGGGCTTTATCCGCCGGTATAGCTCTACTCGCGGCCGCGTCGCCGGCTGGAAACCCGCTTCAGCCAAGGTCCTAAATGAAAGGCGCTCATCAGCAGGTACATCGGGACCATGCCGCCCAGCGGTGAAGCATCTTGCGCGGCAGAGCAGATCATGTCCGGCGCTCCGCCGAGAAGCGTCAGCAACGCCATGGTTGCGAAGGTCGGCGCGGCCGCGAAGGACAGCCAGTCGGCTGCGCCAAGGGCGGCCGGGCTTGCGTTCTCATCCTGGATCGCATTGCCGGCGGATCCGCTTGCATGAATCTCGCTCATGTTTTTGTCCTGGAGTAGTGAGCGGGATGCGTTCGAATTGAACTGGCCATCCCGCTCCATCCACTTGTCTTAGCCGCATTTCTGCGACGCCAAAGATGTTCTATTCAGTGCGGTTCCGGAACGCGGCCTCTCCGGCGTCAGACACCTCGACCCACTTTTTGTCGGGGGCGGCTTCGGCGCCGTAGTTGTCATGCCAGTTCCACCACTTGTACGTCGGCGTCTGGGGATAGCCTTCGGGCGAATCCTCCCAGACCTCCTGGCGGCCTAGCGGCGTCAGGTCGAGGTAGCTCCATACGGTCCCCATCGCCTCGTCGCCGCGGTTGTTGATGAAGTAGGTGCGAAACACGCGGTCGCCGTCGCGGATGAACACGTTGTGGCCGTGCCACTCGTCAACGCCGAAGTCGGCATCGAAGCTGTCGGTGATGGTGTACCAGGGCATCTTCCAGTCCATCCGCGCCTTCAGCCGCGCAATGTCCGCCTGCGGTGCGCGCGAGGCGTAGGCTAAGGTGGTGTCGCGGGCGTTCAGATGGGCAAGGTTGCCGACCTGGTCTGCCCCCAGCGAACAGCCGCGGCAGGCGTGATCGGGCCAGCCGAATACGCCGGGTTCGAAGAAGGCGCGGTAGACGACCAGCTGACGGCGGCCCTCGAACAGGTCGAGCAGGCTCACCTTTCCATCAGGCCCTTCGAACGTATAGGGCTTCTCCACCGCCATCCACGGCATCCGCCGGCGCTCGGCGGCCAGTGCGTCGCGAGCCCGGGTCACGGTCTTCTCTTTCACGAGCAGCTGCTGGCGCGCGGCCTCCCATGCGTCAGGCGAAACGACCGGTGGTGTCTTCATCGCGAGCCGCGTGGCCTGCTCGCCTGTGCCATTCTGATGTGCCGTCATTATGCTTCTCCCTTGCTGGTCTGTCGCCGCACCGGCGCGACGTGTTGCTGATTGGTCATGAGCTAGGATAGGGGCGATAGCGGATTGGCGAGAGTGACAAGTGTGACGCGATTCCGACGGGTCCGCTGATCACGGCCGACTTCGCCGCCCGCGACGCTCCTGCGTTCATTCGTCCCCGGACTGCTGAATGGGCCGTGCGCCGGCCAGGTAGCGATCATTGTCAAACGGCTCGGCCTGGTTGCTTTCCGGGCTCCACAGCTGCCGGTGGGTTCGCGTGAGATCGCCGAGATAGACATGCAGCGCACCCGATCGCGCGTTGCCGGTGTTCGCAACCGCATGCACGGTATCTGACGGCAAGTGCACCACGGCAGGTGCGGCGATGTCCTGCCTTTCCGGGATATCGAGTTCGCTGCCGGCAACAGGGTAGATGAAGTTCGTTTCGCTACCCTTGTAGATGCCGATCAAGACATCCATCAGGTGGTTGTGAGGCGGGTACTGCAGGCCGGGCGACAACGTGATGTGATAGATCGTCAGATTCGGGCTCGCATGCAGAAGCACCTCGTCGTCGTCTTCTTCATGAGCGAGTGTCCCCGAGGAGTGAAAACGCTTGGTGTAGTCACCCAGGACCGCCCTTACCGCTTCGAGGGGATCTGGCCCTTTCGCGGCGTTGACGATATCATTGGCAGCAGCGTAGAGAGGCGAGTTGGCGAGTACAGGCATAGCAGTTGTCCTCCCTGAGATGCTCAGATTGCAGGTCTGAGATGTTCAACGCTACTGAATGCTGATGCCAGCGTCAACCGGACAGCCAGACGGATAAAATATGAAAATGACCAAGTTGACAGCCGAACCGGCAAGACCGGCCGCGGTCGAGGCCACAGCACTGTCGGCCGCCGACGTCCTTCGCAGGGAACAGGCATATGAGCAGTTGAGGAACGACATCATTGCCTGCGTGCTGCGCCCCGGCGAAGCTCTAACCGAGAAGCAGATCGGCGATCGATACCAGATCAAAAAGGCGACGATCCGCGCGGCGTTGGCCCGCCTGATGCAGGAAGGGCTGGTCAGGAGCGAGCCGCGCCGCGGCTACGTCGTCGCGACGCTCAGCCTGCGGGATGTCAACGAGATCTTCGACGTCCGCAGCTTGATCGAACCGGAAGTGTTCAGGGTGGCTGCATCGAACATTACCGAGCGAGGATTGGAGGATGTCAGGCTGGCGGCGAAAAAAGTGCTGAAGCCGGAGACACTACGCAGCCAAATTGCCTTCCTTGCGGCCGATCGTGCGTTTCGTCTGGCCCTTGCGGAACTCTCGGGAAATTTACGACTGGCGCATCTGCTGGACCAGATACTTGACCAGTCGGCGCGAGTTCTCCACCTCGGGTTCAAGTCGCGCGACTTCACCCAGCTGATCATCGCCCAGCAAAAGGATCTGGTTCTTGCCTGCGAGGCAGGCGAAGTTCCCGGCATCGTGAAACTTGCCCGTTCGCAGTGCCTGTTTCTCAAGAAGCAGGTGCTCGAGGCTTTGCTTGCGAGCTCCAAGATTCAAGACGTCAATTTGCAGCCCTTCGCCTGATGCACGCCGTTGGGCGCCAAATGGCTTACGCTACCGCTCGCGCGGCCGCCCGTCCGGCGCAGCGGCCGGAAAAGATGCAGCCGCCGAGAAACGTGCCTTCGAGCGCTGCATAGCCATGCATGCCGCCGCCGCCGAAACCGGCGGCTTCGCCCACCGCGTACAGCCCCTCGACCGAGTGGCCCTCGGCGCCAAGCACGCGGCTGTCGAGATCGGTCTCAAGGCCGCCGAGCGTCTTGCGGGTCAGGATGCTGAGCCTGACGGCGATCAGCGGGCCATTGGCAGGATCAAGCATCTTGTGCGGCTTCGCAGTGCGGATCAGCCGGTCGCCGAGATAGGCTCGCGTGCCGCGCAACGCGGTGATCTGCATGTCCTTGGAGAACGGATTGTCGAGCTGCCGGTCGCGAGCGCGGATTTCGCGCTCGACCTGCCCCAGTTCGAGCAGCGGCTCGCCGCCGACAAGTGCATTCATGCGGGCGACCAGTGCCGGCAAATCAGGCTCGACGATGAAATCCTCGCCCTTGTCCATGAACGCCTTGACCGGCGCGGGCACGCCGCTGGTGGCGCGGCCAAGCACCTGGCGCCAGCTCTTCCCCGTCAAATCGGGGTTCTGCTCGGAGCCGGACAGCGCGAATTCCTTCTGGATGATCTTTTTGGTCAGAATGAACCAGGAATAGTCGTAGCCCGTGCCCATGATGTGACTGAGCGTGGCCAGCGTGTTGAAGCCGGGATAGAGCGGCACCGGCAGGCGTTTGCCGCGCGCATCGAGCCACAGCGATGACGGGCCGGGCAGGATGCGGATCGCATGATCGGTCCAGATCGGCGCCCAGTTCCTGATGCCCTCGACATAGTGCCACATGCGGTCGCGGTTGATGAGCCTGCTGCCAGCCGCCTCGGCGATCGCCAGCATGCGGCCGTCGACATGGTCGGGAACGCCGGTGATTATGCGCTTCGGCGGCCCACCCAGCCGCTGCGGCCAATTCTTGCGGACCAGCTCGTGATTGGCACCGATGCCGCCGGAGGCGACGATTGACCGCTTGCGCCTTCAGCACAAAATCGCCGGCGATCTCGCGTGAGCTCTTGCGGCCGCGTTCGACATCGCTCGCCACCAAGATGTCGCCGCGGACGCCATCGACGACAGCGCCCGTCCGGGTCAGCTCATTGACCCTGTGGCGGAACCTGAAGCTGATCAGCCCGTGCTTCTCGGCCTCGCGCACGCGCTGCACGAACGGTTCGAGCACACCCGGCCCGGTGCCCCAGGTGATGTGGAAGCGCGGCACCGAATTGCCGTGGCCGACCGCATTGCCGCCGCCGCGCTCGGCCCAGCCGACCACCGGAAAGAACTTCATGCCGCGCTCCCTGAGCCAGGAGCGCTTTTCCGGCGGCGAAGCCGACATAGGCCTCGGCCCAGCGGCGCGGCCAGAGATCTTCCCTGCGGTCGAAGCCTGCGGTGCCCAGCCAGTCCTCGAGCGCCAGATCATGCGAATCGCGGATGCCCATGCGCCGCTGTTCGGGCGAATCGACGAGGAAGATGCCGCCGAGCGACCAGAACGCCTGGCCGCCAAGCGACTGCTCCGGCTCCTGCTCGACCTGATGGTCTTCTTGCCGGCTTCGGCCAGTTCGGCCGCCGCGACAAGACCGGCAAGACCGGCGCCGACAATGATCACATCCGCGTCGTCGGGCATTTTATTTGGCCATGATCTCGGCCAAAAACCGGTCCCCACTTTTTGGGATCATGGCTCGCCTAGACTGTCTCCCAGCCTTCCTTCTCGCCGGCGCGGAAGATGGCATCGATGACCTTCTGGTTGAGCACGGATTCTTCCAGCGTGAAGACGCGGTCCTTGCCGCCCTGTGCCGCATGTGCGAAGGCCTCGACCTCCAGACGGTACTGCTGCGTGCCGGGAAAGCGGAAAACCTGCGCCTCGCTGTGGTTCTGGTTGTGCAGCTCGATGCGGTGATGATCGTAGAGTCCGGCGTTGAACGGTGAGAACACTTCGATGAAGCCGTTCTCGCCGTGGAACACCATCACCTGCCGCGCTGCCATCTGCGTCGACAGATAGAACGACAGTTCGAAGTCGCCGAAATCGGCGCGGATCGAGGAATAGATGTCGGTGCCGAATGTCTTGTCGCGCTCGATCGTCGCCTGGACGCGCAGCGGCTCCTTGCCCGTCGAAAAGCGTGTCGACACTGTCGGGTAGACGCCGATGTCGGGCAGCGCGCCGCCGCCCAGATCAAGCTTGTTGCGCATGTTGTTGGGATCGACATTGTAGTAGGAGAATGCGCCCTGGACATGGCGCAGCCGGCCGATGGCGCCGTTGGCGATCAGCTCGCGCACCTTGATCCATTGCGGATGGTAGACGACCATGAAGGCTTCGCAGACCAGGACCTTTTTGGCATCGCGCAGCTTGATCAGCGGCGGAATGTCCTTGACGTCGAGCGCCAGCGGCTTTTCGACCAGAACATGCTTGCCGGCCTCGATCGCCTTGGCCGTCCATTCGACATGCTGCGAGGTCGGCAGCGGAATGTAAACGCCGTCGACTTCGCTGGAGGCGAGCAGTTCCTCATAGGAACCGAAGGCGTGGCGCGCGCCGAAGCGTTCGCCCAGCGCACGGGCTTTCGACAGGTCGCGGCTGGCGATCGCCGACAGTACGCCGTTCTCCGCCTCGACCATCGCAGGCAGAAGCTGCTCGCGGCCGATCTTGGCCGTTGACAAAACACCCCATCGAAACATCAGGCTTCTCCTCTCGATTGCAGGCTTGGAGGTTTGCCCTAATTCAGGAGAAAAGCCAATGCGGGAGCATGGTGGCGAAAGGAGTGATCGCCTAAAGCTCGGATCGGTTCCGGATGTCGGCGCCGCCATTCGCAGAACTCAAGTTCTGCGACCGCTCAACCCCTTCTACCCGTCAGCGTCATGTCGAAATCGACGACGTTGGAATAGATCGGCGTGCCGACATCCATGCCGTAGCGCGACCGCAGCACCTTGCCGGTGACATGGAATTCTATCTTGCCCGCCTTGAGGCCGCCGAATTCGGCCGTGAACCTTTCCTGAAAGGTTTTGCCGCGCGCCGTCAGCCTGCCGGTAACCAGGGCTGACGTGTCGCTGGTGCGTTTGACGCTGATCGAGCGGAACTGGATCTCCGGGTTGTTTGCCGCGTCGAAGACCGCGTCCGAGCGAAGAAAGGCATCGATGCGACTTTGGCCGGTACCGACGCTTTCGGGAAAGATGGTGAAATTGACCTGTGACCTGCCGACATCGCTGTTGTCGATGCGGATATTGCCCTTGAAGCGGGCGAAGGCGCCGTCGAACCCGCCGCCGCCGAGCTTGGCGATCGAGAAGTGAATGCTGGAGCTCCCCGGGCTGATCGTATAGCTGCCGGCCGCGTCACCAAGTGCAACGGCAGCGAAAACAGGCATGGCAAAGCAAGCGGCGGCGGCCGCAAATCCGAAGATGCGCGCGTACATGGGCTGGTCCTTTGGGAGGCAACGCTTTCTTGCGTCCTCGCCCCATGAACGAATGAGCCGCCCGCTCTATTCCGCGTCGCGATGTGAAGGCGTGATCATGCGCGTCAGCACGGTATCCTTCAGCCAGAAATGATGGCGCAGCGCCGCGGCCAGATGCAAAGCGACAAGTCCGATGCCGGCATAGGCGAGATACCAGTGTGCTGCCGCCCAGAAGCTTTCAGCCGTGTCCGATTCGGCGAGCGGCAGGTTGGGCATGACGAACAGATTGAATGGCACGCTCGGGATCTCCAGCACCGAGACCGAGACCAGCGCCCAGCCGGACAACGGCAGAGCGAGCTGAAACGCATAAAGCGCAAGATGGACAAGGGGCGCCATGCGGCGCTCGAAAGGGCCGACCGAGCGCGGCAGCGGCGGGACCGCATTGCCAAGGCGCCAAGCGATGCGCAGGATCACCAGCCCAAGCAGCAGGAAACCGAAGGATTTATGCAGCTGGATCAGCTCAAAGGCGGCGCGCTGACTGGACAGCCGCACCATGACGAAGCCGAGCGCGAACTGGCCGATGAAGATCGCGGCGATCAGCCAATGAAGGATGATCGCCGCCCAGCCATAGCCGGTCGTCTGGTTCTTGAGCAATGCGGGCATGATTGGTGAACGCTGGCGAGGTCGGCTTTCTTCCACCCTCCCCCTTGTGGGGAGGGTCGCGCAGCAAATGTCGCCAGGCGGCTTTTGCGAAGCGGGGTGGGGGTCTCGTAAGGCGCTGCCCCCACCCCGTCTCGCAGCCTCCGCTTCGCTCCGACTGCGAGCCGACCCTCCCCACAAGGGGGAGGGTGGCTTATCCGCCGACCTTGAAGAAATCGACAAAGGCCCTGAGCGCCGGCCGCATCTGGCGGCGGCTTGGGTAATAGACGAAGAAGCCATCGAAGGGCGGGCACCAGTCCTCCAGCACGCGAATGAGCTTGCCGGCGGCAATTGCGTCGCGGACATAATCCTCGAACACGAAGGCGAGCCCGGCGCCGTCGACCGCGGCGTTGGCTATCAGATGATCCTCGTCGAGGATCAGCGGCCCCTGCACCGGTATCTCGATCTCCTCGCCGTTTTTCTCGAATTCCCAGCGATAGAGAATGCCGCTGGAGAAGCGGAAGCGGATGCAGCGGTGACCGGCAAGGTCGTGCGGGTGCTGCGGCTTGGGGCTGGTCTCGAAATAGAACGGCGCGCCGACCACGGCGCCGCGAAGGTCTGGTCCGATGCGCACCGCGATCATGTCGCGCTGCAGGCTCTCGCCCAGCCGCACGCCGGCATCGAAGCCGCCTTCAACCACGTCGGTGAAGCGATCCTCGATGACGATCTCCAGCACGATGTCCGGATAGGCAGAAGCAAAGGCACCCAGCCGCGGCGTCAGCGCCAGATGCGCTGCGGTGCGCGGCACGGTCAGTCTGAGATTGCCGGCAGGCCGGTCGCGCGCCTCGATCGCCGATTCCAGCGCCAGGTCGATCTCCGACAGCGCCGGCCTGAGGCGCTCGAGCAGTTGCGCACCTTCCTCGGTCGGCGCGACGCTGCGCGTGCTGCGCGCCAGAAGGCGCACGCCAAGACGCGCTTCCAGGCTGGACACCGCGTGGCTGACCGCCGATGGCGCGAGTGCCAGCTCCTTGGCGGCGCCGCGAAAACTGCCGCATTGGGCGACGGTTGCCAGCACAGCGAGCTGTGAAAGATGGGTTCGCTTCATTGATCTATTTTTTGGAACAGCCTGTGCAAAAGAGAGCCGATTATCGAACGCAGCGCAAGACGCTATCTCTGCGGCATCACAACCATCACAACAAGGAGACGCGTGATGCAAACCCGCAAGCTTGGTAATGAACTTGACGTCTACCCGGTCGGCCTCGGCTGCATGGGGATGAGCTTCGTCTATGGCGGTCAGCCTGAGGCCGACGCGATCGCCACGCTGCGCCGCGCCGTCGACATCGGCGTGAATTTCTTCGACACGGCCGAGGTTTACGGCCCCTACGAGAACGAGATCCTGGTTGGCAAGGCGCTGAAGCCGGTGCGCGATCAGGTGACGATCGCGACAAAATTCGGCTTCAAGATTCTTGAGGAAGGCAACGGGGTCGAGCGCATGGCCGGCGTCGATAGCCGTCCCGAACACGTCAAGGCGGTCGCCGAGGCGTCACTCAAGCGGTTGGGCACCGAAGTGATCGACCTTTACTACCAGCATCGCGTCGACCCCAACGTGCCGATCGAGGATACGGTCGGCGCCATGGCCGAGCTGGTGCGCGAGGGCAAGGTGCGTGCGCTCGGTCTGTCGGAGGCGAGTGCGGCGACCATCCGCCGGGCGCATGCCGTGCATCCGATCGCTGCCGTGCAGAGCGAGTATTCCCTGTGGAGCCGCGATCCGGAGAAAGAGGTGTTTGCCGTCTGCCGTGAGCTCGGCATTGGCTTTGTCCCCTATAGCCCGCTCGGCCGTGGCCTGCTCACCGGCACGATTGCCAAGCCTGACGTTCTCGGCGCCGACGACTGGCGCCGTGGGTTGCCGCGCTTCCAGGCCGACGCCATGGCGGCCAATGCGGCGGTCATCGCCGTGCTGGAAAAGATTGCCGCCGAGAAGGGCGTGACGCCGGCGCAGCTGGCGCTCGCTTGGGTGCTGCATCAGGGCGACTTCATCGTGCCGATCCCCGGTGCCCGCAAGATCCGCCATCTCGAACAGAACACCGCGGCAGCGGATATCGTGCTGAGCCAGGCCGAGGTGGCCTCCATCGGCGACGCCCTGTCGCCGGAAAAGGTCGTCGGCAAGCGCTACACCGAAGAGCTGCTGGCGCTGGTCAACGGGTGATTGTCGCAATTTTCGGAACGGAAAGGGGCGCTTCGGTGCCCCTTTTTTCGTGCGCCGCGCCATGCAGAGGCTGGGAGACGTGGCGGGACAGCGCCCCCCCTCTGTCCTGCCGGACATCTCCCCCACTTGGGGGAGATTGGCAGCTTCGCAGTCTCGCCCACCTTACAGCGTTGGTAGTTGGCGAAAGCCGAGGAGATCCGATCTCCCCCCTTGTGGGGGAGATGTCCGGCAGGACAGAGGGGGGCGCTGTCCCGCCAACGTCTGAGGAGAATACTAGGCTCACCACGGCACGACTGTGATCTCCGGCCAGTTTTCCCTGGCGCGGGCACCCTTGTTCTGATGCGTCTGCTGATTGTCCAGCGCCCGGTTCGGCGATATGCGAAATGAGAAGATGTCGTCGAGACCAAACGGCGCCACCAGCTCAAGCCGTCCATCCGCGTCATACCGAACGCCGACCGCATGCGTTTTCGAGGCGAACCAGGACAGCGCCTCGGCGGACGAGGACAGGCTGGGATAGGCGCTGCCGAAGCGCGCCTCGTACCACAGATGCACCCGCGCCTGATTGCGGATCTCGACCGGTAGGGGCAGATCGGCAAAGACCGGCGCGGCGCGGGCGATCACACTGTCCTCGGCCTCGTAGGAGAGATCGCTCTCATCGAAATAGAACAGGTCGACATCCCTGATGCCGTAACCCGACGGCTTTCCCGCCAGATGGTTCCAGACGCTGTTGTAGAGCGCGCCGGAGACGACCAGCCAATCGGGCAAGTCAAGCGTGCGCACCCGCGACAGCGTCTCGCCGATCAGTGGATCGGACGAGACGATATCGAGAAACACCGCCCGTTGAGTTTCGAACGAGAGCCCGGAATAGCGCAGATGGTCCATCGTCCTTTGGAGGGCGATTCGTCACCTGCTGGCAACCCCTCTAGGTCCTCAGCGCGCCATTCGTCTATTGTGCAATTATCGAAAAGGGTGTCGTGACGCCCATTTCTGCAGGGCTAGTTTCGCCCCCGCCCAAGGCTCATTGTTCGGTCGGTCTCGGACCAGAAGACTGGCTCCTCGATTGACGGCCATTCTTCGCCATACACAAAGCCTTCGATCGCATCTAGCTTTCCTTCAATCTCATCGAAGAACAGCACCATGCCGCAAAGAAGCTGGTCAGGTCCAACGCACGCTACCCGAAGCGAACTGAACACCCGACTCTCAAAACGCAATTCCGGGGGAACCGATGAGGGAATGATTGTGGTCATGAACCCTACGGGGTCGTGGCTGCGGTCTTTGACTTTCAGCCCGCTTGCTATGTCAGAAGAAATGCCCGCGAAACGACAGAACTCCCGAACGAAAAACATTTCGAGCGAGGTCAATTTCATCCAGCTATCCCCGCAGCACGCCGCCGGTCTGCTTGTGCACATTCTCGACGATGCGCTTGGCCAACGCCTCGAAATCCTCGTCGGTCAGCGTCTTTTCGACCGGCTGGATCGACACCTCGATGGCGATGGATTTCTTCGCCGCGCCAAGTGAGGCCCCCTCGAAAACGTCGAACACCGAGACGCCGGAAATCAGCTTCCTGTCGGCGGCAAGGGCGGCGCGAACAAGTGTGCCGGCTTCGATCGCCTTGTCGACGACGAAGGCGAAATCGCGCTTGACCGCCTGGAAGGCGGACAGATCCAGCCTCGGCTTTGTCCGCGTCGGCTTGGCCTTCGGCTCAGGCACGGCATCGATGAAAACCTCGAAGCCGCAAAGCGGGCCGGAGACATCCAGCCCCTCCAACGTCTTCGGGTGGAACTCGCCAAACGTGCCGAGAACGACCTTCGGTCCGAGCTTGATCGTGCCGGAGCGGCCGGGATGATACCAGGCCGGACCGCCTGCCTCGATCTGCAGCCGGTCGACCGGCGCGCCGCAGGCTTCGAGCGCCGCGATCGCATCGGCCTTGGCATCGAACACACCGACCGCGCCGGCATTGCCGGCCCAGTGCCTGCCGGAGCCTTCGAGCCTGGCGGTGCCGCGCCGCACACCGGCGGCAACGCGCCGCTGCTGGTCGGGGCCGTCGCCCTCATAGGTGCCTGACACTTCGAACAGTGCGACGTCGCCGATGCCCTTGTCGGCGTTGCGCTGCGCTGCCGCAATCAGCCCCGGCAGCAACGACGGCCGCATGTCGGACATGTCGCTGGCGATCGGGTTGGCAAGCTTCAGCGCCTGCTGGCCGCCGCCGAACAATTCGGCATGTTTTGCCGGAATGAACGACCAGGTGACGGCCTCCATCATGCCACGCACGGCAAGCGCCCGTTTGGCGGCGCGGGTGCGGACCTGCAGCACAGTCAGGATCTTGGCGTTGACCGCGTCATGGGAGCCGAGCGGCTGTGGCGCGATGTTGTCGACGCCGTGGATGCGCATGACCTCTTCGACCAGGTCGGCCTTCCCATCGACATCCGGCCGCCAGGACGGCACGGTGACATTGACGACATCGCCCATGCCCTCCGGCTTGAAGCCGAGGCGGGCAAGAATGTCGAGGCTTGTCGAGCGCGGCACTTCGATGCCGGTCAGCCGCTTCACTTCCGACAATGGCAACGAGACGATCTTCGGCTGATGCCCGGCATAGCCGACGACGTCGGTTTGCGCCGGCGTGCCGCCGCAGAAATCGAGCACCAGCTTCGTTGCCAGCTCCACACCGGGAACCATCAATTCCGGATCGACGCCGCGTTCGAACCGGTAGCGTGCATCGGTGATGATGCCGAGCGTGCGGCCGGTGCGCGCGGTGGCGATCGGGTCCCAAAGTGCGGACTCGATCAGCACGTCGGTGGTGTTCTCGTCGCAGCCGGAATGCTGACCGCCCATGATGCCGGCGATCGACTCGACACCATCCTCGTCGGCGATGACGCACATCTCCGGCGTCAGCGTGTATTCGCGGCCGTCGAGCGCCAGCACCTTTTCGCCATCACGCGCCCGGCGCACGGTGAGATTGCCGGTGACCTTCCCAGCGTCGAAGACATGCAAGGGCCGGCCACGATCGAAGGTGACGTAGTTGGTGATGTCGACCAGCGCGCTGATCGGCCTCAAGCCTATGGCGATAAGCCTTTGCTGCAGCCATTTCGGCGACGGGCCGTTCTTGACGCCGCGCACCAGGCGCAGTGCAAAACCGGGACAGAGCTCCGGCGCTTCGATCGTCACCTTGACCGGCGTCTCGCCCTTGCCGGGGATCGGCTCTATCGGCTCGCTCTTCAGCGTGCCAAGCCCACTCGCCGCCAGATCGCGGGCGATGCCATAGACGCTGGTCGCATCCGGCCGGTTCGGCGTCAGATTGATCTCGATCAACGGATCGTCGAGATGGGCATAGGCGGCGAAGCTGGTGCCGACCGGTGCGTCGGCAGGCAGGTCGATGATGCCGTCATGCTCCTCGGACAGCTCGAGCTCGCGCTCGGAGCACATCATGCCGTGGCTTTCGACGCCGCGGATCTTGCCGACCGTCAGCGTCACGTCGATGCCGGGAATATAGGTGCCGGGCGCGGCAAAGGCGCCGATCAGGCCGGCCCGCGCATTTGGCGCGCCGCAGACCACCTGCGCAGGCGGCTTGCCGTCGCCGGTGTCGACGGTCAGCACGCGAAGCCGGTCGGCATCGGGATGCTGGACCGCCGTCAGCACCTTGGCGATGACGAAGGGGGTCAGGCTCGCCCGGTCGTCGACATGCTCGACCTCGAGGCCGATCGAGGTGAGACGCTCGACGATTTCCGCCAGCGAGGCGTCGGTCTCAAGGTGGTCCTTGAGCCAGGAGAGGGTGAGTTTCATGACTGTGTTCCGTCTGGTCTTTGCAGGCTGACTGGTCTGGGCACGCTGGTCTTCGGATGTCTCGGCAAGTCGTCGACCATATGCAGGAAGGCAAGCTGCTCGCCCACATAGGCATGGTGCGTCGGCCTGAAAGCGGCCGGCAGGTCCATGGCGCCGAGCATGAAGTAGATCTGGTCCTCCAGCCGCTCATCGACATAGGCAATCGGCGAGCCGCAGACCCCGCAGAAGGAGCGCGTCACCGGCCCGTTCTCGAACATCTTCAGCGCCTTGCCGGTGAAAACGACCTGGCCGGTCATGAAGCCGACAAAGGCCGAGACCGGCGCGCCGCTGGCCCGCCGGCAATCGCCGCAATGGCAATAGCTGACATGGTGCGGTTCGGCCGAGGCCTCGAACCGCACGGCGCCGCAGCGGCAGCCGCCGGTGTGCAGCGCTGTCATGCGCTCAAGCCCCCGAACAGCGTCGGCATGTCGAGCGGCCTAAAACCGTAATGCGACAGCCAGCGGACATCGGCGTCGAAGAAGGCGCGCAGGTCCGGCATGCCGTATTTCAGCATGGCGAGGCGGTCGATGCCCATGCCCCAGGCAAAGCCCTGATACTCGTCGGGGTCGAGACCACCGTAGCGGAGTACATTGGGGTGAACCATGCCGCAGCCGAGGATCTCCATCCAGTCGGAGCCTTCGCCGAAGCGCACCTCGCCCGGCCGCGAACGGTCGCACTGGATGTCGACCTCGAGGCTGGGTTCGGTGAACGGGAAGAAGGACGGCCGGAAGCGCATTTTCACGCTCGGCACCTCGAAGAAGGCCTTGCAGAATTCCTCCAGCACCCATTTCATGTTGGCGACGTTGGCTGACTTATCGATCACCAGCCCCTCGACCTGATGGAACATCGGCGAGTGGGTGGCATCGGAATCCTGCCGGTAGGTTTTTCCAGGAATGACGATGCGGATCGGCGGCTTCTGCATCTCCATGGTGCGGATCTGCACCGGCGAGGTGTGGGTGCGCAAAAGCTTGCGCTCGCCCTTCTCATCCGGCTGGAAAAAGAAGGTGTCGTGCATCTCGCGCGCCGGATGCCCTTCCGGGAAATTCAGCGCGGAGAAATTGTAATAGTCGGTCTCGATGTCCGGACCTTCGGCGATGGCAAAGCCGAGATCGCCGAAGATCGCCGCGATCTCGTCGATAACTTGGCTGATCGGATGGATGCGGCCGCGCTCGGCCGGCGATTGCCGCACCGGCAGCGTGACGTCGACCTTCTCGGCGGCGAGACGTGCGGAGATCGCCACGTTCTTCAGCTCGGCGCGGCGCGCCGAAAGTGCCTCGGTGACGCGGTTCTTGAGGCCGTTGATCGCCGGGCCTTTGACCTGCCGCTCCTCGGCGCTCATCGAGCCGAGCGTCTTCAGCATCTCGGAGACCGAACCCTTCTTGCCGAGGGCCGAGACACGCACCGCCTCGATCGTCTGCTCGTCGGCGGCCGATGCAATCTCGGCCATCAGGGAATTTTCGAGAGTTTCCATGTCACTCATGTTCCAGACCCGATTGGAAGCAAAGAAAAACCCGCGCCAGCCCTGCCAGCGCGGGTTTCCCAAATCAAGTGTCGAATAGCTTGGGAAGCGCTGGTCTTAAGCGACAGCGCTTTCAAAAGCATTCGGCGTGGTATTCTTGAGGTATTCGAGCGCAACCTTGGCCTTGGCCACGAGTGCGGCGAAGGCCTGCGGCTCGTGGATGGCCATGTCCGACAGGATCTTGCGGTCGATCTCGATGCCGGCCTTGTTGAGACCGTCGATGAAGCGGCCATAGGTCAGGCCATGCTCATGCGTCGCCGCATTGATGCGCTGGATCCACAGAGCGCGGAACGAGCGCTTGCGGTTCTTGCGATCGCGATACGCATACTGCATCGACTTTTCCACCGCCTGCTTGGCGATGCGGATGGTGTTCTTGCGGCGGCCGTAGAAACCCTTGGCGGCTTTCAGAACCTTCTTGTGCTTGGCGTGCGAGGTGACGCCTCTCTTTACGCGTGCCATGTCATGATCTCCTTAACGCTGTCCAGACCGAATGCTCAGAGGCCGTTCGGCAGAAAATTCTTGATGACCTTCTTGCCATCCGGTTCAGCCAGAACCATCGTGCCGCGGGCATTTCGAATGAACTTGTTGGAACGCTTGATCATGCCGTGACGCTTGCCGGCCGCAGCCGACAGAACTTTACCGGTACCTGTGATCTTGAACCGCTTTTTAGCGGCCGACTTGGTCTTCATCTTGGGCATTTTGCTACTCCGTTTATATGCGCACCAATGCGCTTTTTGTTCGCTTCAGGCCGACCACAGCCCGAAAAGCAAATGAAACCGCCACGGCATGCCCTGCCGGGCGGTTTTTTAGGAACGGCGGTCCTATACGTCAAAGCGGGCCGGCGCGCAACACCCAGTGGTCACGGGAAACGGAACAGCACCGGCAGTATGCCAGCCTGCTGGGCGCCGTCGATCAGTTCGAAGGCCGGCAAGGCAACCAGGAACACCAGACCGTCGAGCAGCGTGGTCAAGAGCAGGCGCGGCTTGAAGCCGCCGGTATTGCCCTCCTGATACAGCGAAAGCTTCGGAAAGAAGCGCGGTACCCGCGCCACATAAGCCTCGAATGGGGCGCCGAGTGCGTATCTCAGGTACTTCTCCTCGCGCAAAATGACGATATGGAAGGCGGCAGCGCACAGGACTGCAAAGCCGATCATGGCGATGACCGAGCCGATCTGCGCGCCGACGCCGGCGGCCGCCACGGTGGAGAAGACATAGAGCGGGTTGCGGGTGATCGAATAGGGCCCGCCGGTAACGACTTCGGAGGATTTTCGCCCACCGATATAAAGCGTCGACCACAAGCGTCCGACAATGCCGAGAAAGATCAGCAGGATGCCGACCATTTCGATCGTTTCATGCACTGGCGTATCGGGCGGAAAAACCGACTGCCCGAACAAAAGCATCGCGAACAGGACGACGACGACCCCGGCAAGCACCATCCTGCGCGTGTGCTGGTAGCTGCCCAGCCCATATTTGGCTTCCGGATGTTTGACTTCCGAATGCTTGACTTCATTGACCATGTCGGGAATCCGATCGTCGAGGGAACCAGAGCGTCTTCGCTCTCGCCGGCGATCGCAGCGTCTGGACAAGAAACAGGCGCCCCGCCGATCGCCGGGACGCCTTGCAACATGATTCAGGCAGATTTTAGCGGGGCGCCAGCACCATCATCATCTGGCGGCCTTCGAGCTTCGGTTCGGCTTCGACCTTGGCGATGGGCGCCACTTCCTCGCGAACCTTGTTCAGAAGCTGCATGCCGAGTTCCATATGCGCCATCTCGCGACCACGGAAACGCAAAGTCAGCTTGACCTTGTCGCCTTCCTCGAAAAAGCGCCGGACGGCCTTCATCTTCGTCTCGTAGTCGTGGCTGTCGATGTTCGGGCGCATCTTGATCTCCTTGATCTCGATGACCTTCTGGTTCTTGCGCGCCTCGGCCGCCTTCTTCTGGTTGGCGTATTTCAGCTTGCCGAGATCGAGGATCTTTACGACGGGCGGCACTGCATTGGGCGATATCTCGACCAGATCGAGCCCAGCCTCTTCGGCGAGCAGCAATGCGTCGTTGATGGAGACATCGCCGCGGTTCTGGCCTTCGGCGTCGATTAGCTGGACCCGGGGAACCCGGATGTCACGGTTTGAGCGCGGGCCTTCCTTGGTGGGCGCCGCTGCTTTGAAAGGTCTGCGAATGGTCGTGGTCTCCTTGAGCCGTTTCGTTAAGGGGTTCTTCAGTTCAGATTGCGAACGCGCAATGTGGTGAGCGCGCGGTCGGAGTCAATAGCACAGCATTCTCAGGAAATCACCTGCTCGATGAATGCATCGCTGCACCAAGCAAAGAAAACGCAGAGCACTTTTCGTCGAACCCCCGCTTGTGCCAAAAGACCGTCACGAGGGAACACGTCATGAGCGCCACCACCCCGATCTTTCTGGACGTCGACGGGACGAGCATCGCCGTCAGGCATGCGGCAGGCACTGAGCCCGGCATCGTCTGGCTTGGCGGCTACAAATCCGACATGCTGGGCACCAAGGCCGAAAAACTGTCGGAATGGGCGCTTGGGGAAGGTCGCGCCTTCCTGCGCCACGATTATTCCGGCCATGGCGAGTCAGGCGGCGCCTTTACCGACGGCACCATCTCGAAATGGCTAGACGAGAGCCTGGCGGTTTTCCGCCGCTTCACCCAGGGCAGGCAAATCCTAGTCGGCTCGTCGATGGGCGCCTGGATTGCACTGCGCATGGTGCAGGAATTGCGCAAGGCGGCCGAGAACAGCGTCGCCGGTCTTGTGCTCCTGGCCCCGGCGCCTGATTTCACCTTCGAACTGATCGAGCCGGTGCTGACTGAGGCGCAGAAGCGCGACCTCCGGGAAAAGGGCCTTTTCGAGGAGCCGTCGGACTATTCCGCCGAGCCTTACATTTACACGCGCGCACTGATCGAGGACGGCCGCACCAACCGGGTGATGACCGGCCCGATCGACACGCATTGCCCGGTCCACATCCTGCAAGGCCTGGCTGACCCCGACGTGCCGCCGAGCCATGCGCTGAAGCTGGTCGGCCTGCTTCCGGCCGACGATGTCACGCTGTCACTCATTCCCGACGGCGACCACCGCCTGTCGCGGCCGCAGGATCTGGACATGCTGGTGCGGGCGATCGACGCGATGGTGCGGCAGGCCGGGTAGCCGCCGTTGATCGCGGCCATAGATCGCAGATGCTGCAACTGAAGGTATTCAGCCGTTGCGGAACGTATAAGCATATCCGTTGATGGCCGGAGCGCCGCCGAGGTGGGCGTAGAGCACTTTCGATCCCTTGGGAAAATAACCCTTGCTCACGAGATCGATCATGCCCTGCATGGATTTTCCCTCGTAGACCGGATCCGTGATCATGCCTTCAAGGCGCGCGCAGAGACGGATCGCTGCCTTCGTCTCCTGCGAGGGGACGCCGTAGACCGGATAGGCATAATCTTCGATCAGGACGACATCGTCCTCATCGAGCTCCTTGCCGAGTTCGACCAACGTCGCGGTGCTCTGCGCGATCTTCAGCACTTGCGCCTTGGTCTGCGCCGGGGTGCAGGATGCGTCGATGCCGATCACCTTGCGCTCGCGGCCGTCCTTGGCGAAGCCGACCAGCATGCCGGCGTGAGTCGAACCGGTGACGGTACAAACGACGATGTAGTCGAAGGCAAAGCCGAGCTCCTTCTCCTGCGCGCGGACCTCCTCGGCGAAGCCGACATAGCCCAGGCCCCCGTATTTGTGTACCGAAGCCCCGGCCGGAATTGGATAGGGTCTGCCACCCTTGGCCTTCACATCCGCGATTGCCTGTTCCCAGCTTTCCCTAATCCCGATGTCGAAACCCTCATCGACCATCTGGACATCAGCGCCCATGATCCGGCTCAAAAGGATATTGCCGACGCGATCGTAGACGACGTCCTCGTGGGGCACCCAGCTTTCCTGCACGAGGCGGCATTTCATGCCGATCTTCGCCGCGACGGCCGCCACCATGCGCGTATGGTTGGATTGAACGCCACCGATCGACACCAGCGTGTCGGCGTTTGAGGCGATCGCGTCCGGGACGATGTATTCGAGCTTGCGCAGTTTATTGCCACCGAAGGCAAGGCCGGAATTGCAATCCTCCCGCTTGGCATAGAGATCGACCTTCCCGCCGAGATGACCACCAAGCCGCTCCAGTTTCTCGATATGGGTCGGCCCGAATGTGAGCGGATAGCGTTCGAATTTCTCGAGCATGAGAGTGCCCTCCCTTGTTCCATTCATTGCGGTGTGGTGCGATGAACACTATCAGCTCTGCCTTGAAAGGTGCTCTCAAAGATCGAGCCTGAAATATCCAAAATATCGCTTCATGGCATTGAAATGTCATATATATTCGATTCTTAATCAGAATAACGGAAGAATCTTTCATGCGCGCACCGCTCGACCGGATCGACCTGAAAATGTTGCGCCTGCTCCAGGGCAATGGGCGACTGACCAATGCGGAGCTGGCGCAGTCGGTCGCTGTCAGCCCGGCGACGTGCCACCGCCGGACGCAACGCCTGTTCGATGAAGGCTACATCAGCCATGTCAGAGCGATGGTGACCCCGCAGAAGGTCGACAGAGGCGCGTTGGTGATGGTTGGCGTCGTACTCGACCGTTCGACCCCGGAGAGTTTCGCGGAATTCGAAAAGGCCGTCGCCAAACTGAAATTCATCCTCGACTGCCATCTGGTGGCAGGCGACTTCGATTATTTTCTGAAGATCAGGGTTGGTGACATGGCGGATTTCAACCGAATCCACGGGGACCAATTGATCGCACTGCCCGGCGTTCGCCAGACGAGAACCTTCTTCGTGATGAAAGAAGTCGTCGACAATGCGCCTCTGGATTTTTGAACGGACGGCTTCGAAGCGTCAAACCATTGCACTCAGCCAGCAGACGCGATCGGCGCTGGATTTTCACTACAGAACCGTCGGCGGCATTGCCACCTTACGGGCCTGGCTGCTCTTTTCCTCGATACGCTCAAAAAGCGATAATCATTTCAGCCGCTTGTCCGGTTTTGGCGATTGCTGTCTTGAATCGCCGTTTTCTTCATCCCATTTCGATTCCACGCAGCCGGATTTGGCTGTCTCCAACTGAAGGATTGGGAGAAAATGAACACATCTGCATTGATCCGTCCGGCTTGGACGCCGGCGACCATCGCGTTGATGGTGATCGGGTTCATGGTGTTCTGGCCGCTCGGCTTCGCCATGCTCGCCTACATCATCTGGGGCGACCGGCTCGAAGGCTTCAAGCGTGACGTCAACCGCGCGACCGACGGCATCTTCGCCGGCTGTCGGCGCGGTTCCGACAAGGCCGCGCGCTGGGGCCATGGCTCCGCCCGTACCGGCAACGTCGCTTTCGACGACTGGCGCGAAAAGGAACTCGAGCGGCTGGCCGAAGAGCGCCGCAAGCTCGACGAGATGCTGGGCGAGTTCGACGACTATGCGCGCGAATTGCGCCGCGCCAAGGACCAGGACGAGTTCGACCGCTTCATGGCCAATCGCAACAAGCCGACGTCGCCCACGACCACCGGGCCGACGACCAACAACAAACCCAGCGGCAAGTCCACGCCAGGCCTGCTCGACGAGTAAGGCCTCGTGCCCCGATAGATAATCCAACGGCGTCGCGTCAGCGGCGCCGTTTCTTTTTTGTTCTATTCGTTTCCCTCGAATCGCGTATCGTCCCGGCATGTCCTTCGGCTTCTTCCGCACCCCGGCGAAACCCAAGCCCACGCCCGTCGTGGAGCGCGAGCATTGCGTTGCCGGCCGCACGCTGCCGCTCAAGATCGTCGAGAACGACCGCGCCCGCCGCCTGACGCTGCGCATCGACTCCGGCGGCCGCGGCCTGCGCATCACCGTGCCGCCGGGGCTGCGCCGCGGCGAGGTGGAAAAATTCCTCGACCGCCATCAGGACTGGCTGGAGCAAAGGCTGGCCAAGGTGCCCAACCGGCCGCAGGTGCGGCCCGGCATCAAGGTACCGGTGCGCGGCGTACCGCATCGCATCGTCCATGAACCGTCGAAACGCGGCACCGTCACGCTATCGCGCGACGAGCGCGGGCCGCTGATGATCGTGCATGGCGAGCGTGTGCATCTGCCGCGCCGCATCGCCGATTTCCTGAAGCGCGAAGCCAAGCGCGAGATCGAGGCGCTGGTGACGAAGCACAGCGCCGCGATTGGCAAGCGGGCCAAGGCGATCCGTTTCAAGGACACGTCGAGCCGCTGGGGATCCTGCACGTCGGACGGCAATCTGTCGTTTTCCTGGCGCATCATGATGGCGCCGCGGCCGGTCATAAACTACCTCGTCGCGCACGAAGTGGCGCATCTCAAGGAGATGAACCACGGCCCGAAATTCTGGAAATTATGCGAGCAGCTTTGCCCGGACACCGAGCGCTGCAAGGACTGGCTCAAGCGCAATGGCGGCGCGCTGCAGGCGATCGCGTTCGAGTGATTGATGCCTGCGCGGATCGAATACCGGCTGATTGGAGCGGGCTGGGCGATGTGCGACGGTTGGGGACCTTCAGGCGACCGTGGCGGCGTCTTATCTGGGCGATGCCCTCAACGAGCTGCTTGGCGCTACGCTGAACGCGCTGAAAGGCACCAGGTATTCGGTCGCACGCTTCTGTGATGAACTCGGTGAGTATCGCTTCGTCCTGGTGCCGGAAGGCGCTTTTGTCAGAGTGCAGATACTGGAATTTTCAGAAATCTGGTCTGACGAGCCAGACGACTTCGGCGAGGTGAAACTTGAAGCCACATGCGGGTTGCGAGAGTTCGCAGAAGCAGTTCTCAGTGCCGCGCGTGAGGTTTTGAACACACATGGCCTCGAAGGTTACAAGGAAAACTGGCGCAAACATGACTTTCCGTTGGAGGCCATGAACAACCTAAGTCGCGCGTTGAGAGGAGGAACACTCCATTGACAGAGTGCGCTTTTGATCAGGGCTTAATTGCTCAATCGTCATTCGCCGCGTTCAACTCCTCCGGCCGCAACCCCTCATCGGCATGGCGCGGCCAAGGCAGGAAGTCCTTCTCGAAGGTCTCGTTGCTGAAATAGGCCAGCGCCCGGTGCGCCTCGGCGCCGTTGAAAGCCGCCTTGTCCATCAAATGAGCGATGACCTCATGGGCCTGTGCCAGCTTTTGCCTGAGTTCCGCGACGGTCTTTTCCGGCATGGTCTTTGTTCTCCCGCCTTTGTGCCTGAGCAAGTAGCGCGTTGCGCTCTTATATTAGCAAGGTAGCGCGTTCCGCTCTTACATTAGCAAGGTAGCGCGTTTCGCGCTGGCGGCAAACAAGATGCTTTTTCTCGACTCTTTGGCCGTTTCGTGCCAATCCCGCGCCATGGCGCTCGACATCAAGATATGCGGTTTGAAGACCGACAAGACGCTTGCCGCTGCATTGGCCGGCGGCGCCAGCCATGTCGGCTTCATTTTCTTTGCCAAAAGCCCGCGCTATGTCGAGCCGGCGGAAGCCGGACGCCTGCGCGAGGCAGCGCGCGGCAAGGCCAGAGCGGTTGCGGTGACGGTCGACGCAGGCGATGCATTCCTGGACGAGATCGTCGAAAAAATGCAGCCCGACATGCTGCAGCTTCACGGCGCTGAAACGCCCGAGCGGGTGGCCGAGGTGAAGGCCCGCTACGGCCTGCCGGTGATGAAGGCGCTGCCGGTCAGCGAGGCTGCCGATCTCGAGCGGGTAAAACACTTCGTCGGCATTGCCGACCGCTTCCTGTTCGATGCCAAGCCGCCGAAAGGCTCGGAGCTGCCGGGCGGCAACGGTCTTGCCTTCGACTGGCGCATTCTGGCCAGCCTTGACGCCGGCGTCGATTACATGCTTTCCGGGGGGCTCAACGCAGGCAATATCGGCAACGCCCTTCGACTGGCGAACCCGCCCGGAGTAGACATTTCATCGGGCGTGGAAAGCGCGCCGGGCGTCAAGGAACCGGCGCTGATCGAACAATTTTTCCGGGCCGTCGGGGCAGCACGCGACAACCGCGCCGCCTGACCGCACTTCAAACCACAAACCAGGAGATCGGCGATGGACAAGCCGGCGACACCGAATTCCTTCCGCACCGGCACCGACGAGCAGGGCATGTTCGGCATTTTTGGCGGTCGTTTCGTTGCCGAAACGCTGATGCCGCTGATCCTTGAGCTGGAGCGGCACTGGAACGAGGTCAAGAACGACCCGGATTTCAAGGCCGAGCTGACCGATCTCTCGACGCATTATGCCGGGCGTCCGTCGAAGCTTTATTTCGCCGAAGGCCTGACCAGGCATCTTCGTGAGGTCTCCTCGGCGAAGGGCCTCGGTGGCGGCGCAAAGGTCTATTTCAAGCGCGAGGATTTGAACCACACCGGCTCGCACAAGATCAACAACTGCCTCGGCCAGATCCTGCTCGCCAAGCGCATGGGCAAGACGAGGATCATCGCCGAGACCGGCGCCGGCCAGCATGGCGTCGCTTCCGCTACTGTGGCAGCGCGCTTCGGCCTTCCCTGTATCGTCTATATGGGTGCAACCGACGTCGCCCGGCAAAGCCCCAACGTCTTTCGCATGAAGCTTCTGGGCGCCGAGGTGCGGCCGGTGACCGCCGGCCACGGCACGCTGAAGGACGCCATGAACGAGGCGCTGCGCGACTGGGTGACCAATGTCGAGGATACCTATTACCTGATCGGCACCGCCGCCGGCCCGCACCCCTATCCGGAGCTGGTGCGTGACTTCCAGTCGGTGATCGGCACCGAAGCGCGCGCCCAGATCCTCGAGCAGGAAGGCCGGCTGCCGGATACGATCATCGCCGCCGTCGGCGGCGGCTCGAACGCCATCGGCTTGTTCCATCCCTTCCTCGACGACAGGCAGGTGCGCATCATCGGCGTCGAAGCCGGCGGCCGCGGCCTCGACGGCATCGAGCATTGCGCATCGATGAGTGCCGGCGCGCCCGGCGTGCTGCACGGCAACCGCACCTATCTGCTGCAGAACGCCGACGGGCAGATCATGGACGGCCACTCGATCTCGGCCGGTCTCGACTATCCCGGCGTCGGGCCGGAGCATTCGTGGCTGCGCGATTCCGGCCGCGTCGACTATGTGCCGATCCTCGACGACGAGGCGCTGGAGGCGTTTCAGCTGACGACGCGCGTCGAAGGCATCATTCCGGCGCTGGAATCCGCCCATGCCATCGCCCATGCGGTGAAGATCGTGCCTGACATGGACAAGGACCAGATCGTCATCGTCAATCTGTCCGGCCGCGGCGACAAGGACGTGCATACGGTGGCCAATATGCTGGGCATGGAGATCTGATCATGACCACGCGCATCGACCGCCGCATGGCGAAGCTGAAGGCCGAAGGGCGCCCGGCGCTCGTCACCTATTTCATGGGCGGCGACCCCGACTACGACACGTCGCTCTCGATCATGAAGGCGCTGCCCGGCGCCGGCAGCGACATCATCGAGCTCGGCATGCCGTTTTCCGATCCGATGGCCGACGGCCCGGCGATCCAGGCGGCAGGGCTGCGCGCGCTGAAGGGCGGCCAGACGCTGGTCAAGACGCTGAAGATGGCGTCGGAATTCCGCGCCGGCGACAGTGAAACGCCGATCGTTTTGATGGGCTATTACAATCCGATCTACATCTACGGCGTCGAGCGCTTCCTGAGCGACGCGCTGGCAAGTGGCATCGACGGGCTGATCGTCGTCGACCTGCCGCCGGAGATGGACGAGGAGCTTTGCATCCCGGCACTCAAGGCCGGCATCAATTTCATCCGGCTGGCGACGCCGACCACCGATGACAAGCGCCTGCCCAAGGTGCTGCAGAACACGTCGGGTTTCGTCTACTACGTCTCGATGACCGGCATCACCGGTTCGGCGCTGGCCGACACCGGCAAAGTGGCGGCAGCGGTCAAGCGCATCAAGAGCCATACCGACCTGCCGGTCTGCGTCGGCTTCGGCGTCAAGACGGCCGAGCAGGCGCGCACCATCGGCGCGTCGGCCGACGGCGTCGTCGTCGGCACCGCGATCGTCAATGCGGTCGCCAACGTGCTGGGGCCAAAAGGCGAAAAGACCGCCGATCCGGCCGAGGCCGTCGCCACGCTGGTCAGCGGCCTTTCGCAAGGGGTGCGGGCCGCCCGCCTTGCTGCCGCCGAATAGTCTTCCTACGTCTTCGTAAGGACAGGAGCCGAAGCGATGAACTGGATCACCAATTACGTCCGCCCGAAGATCAATTCGATGCTCGGCCGCCGCACCGACATGCCGGAAAACCTGTGGATCAAGGATCCCGAGACCGGCGAAATGGTGTTCCACAAGGATCTGGAGCAGAATCAGTTCGTCATCCCGTCCTCCGGCCACCATATGAAAATCTCGGCCAAGGAGCGGCTGAAATTCTTCCTCGATGACGGCAAATACGAAACGCTCGAGAACCCCAAGGTGGTGCAGGATCCACTCAAGTTCCGCGACGAGAAGCGCTATGTAGACCGGCTGAAGGATGCCAAGGCCAAGACCGGCCTGGAAGATGCCATCATCAATGCGCTGGGCACGGTAGAGGGCCTGCCGGTGGTGGTGACTGTGCAGGATTTTGCCTTCATGGGCGGGTCGCTCGGCATGGCGGCCGGCGACGCCATTGTGCATGGTTTCGAGGTCGCCTTGCAGCGCAAGCGGCCGCTGATCCTGTTTGCGGCCTCCGGCGGCGCCCGCATGCAGGAAGGCATCCTGTCGCTCATGCAGCTGCCGCGGACCACGATTGGCGTCGACAGGCTGAAGGAGGCCGGCCTTCCCTACATCGTCGTCCTGACCAACCCGACGACCGGCGGCGTCACCGCCTCTTACGCCATGCTGGGCGACGTGCACATTGCCGAGCCCGGGGCGCTGATCGGCTTTGCCGGACCGCGCGTCATCGAGCAGACCATCCGCGAAAAGCTGCCCGACGGCTTCCAGCGCGCCGAATATCTGATGGAACACGGCATGGTCGACATGGTGGTGTCGCGGCTGGAGATGCGCCAGACGGTTGCGCGGCTGCTGAGAATGCTGCTCAAGCTGCCGGAAGAGCAAAAACCACAGGAGCCGGAAATCCTGCCGCCGGTGGCGATCCCGGCCGAAGCCCGGCCGCAAGCCTGACGCGACATCAGGCGGCGCGAGCGGCTGTTGTGTGCCGTTGTGCGCGCGCTTAGGATTCCTTCATGACCACGCTTGCCGCCGACCGCGAAATCGAAAGCCTGATGGCGCTTCACCCGAAGGGCTTCGACCTTTCGCTCGACCGCATTTCGCGGCTGCTCGAACGCCTCGGCAACCCGCAGGACCAGTTGCCGCCGGTCATCCACATCGCCGGCACCAACGGCAAGGGCTCCTGTGCCGCTTTTTCGCGGGCGCTGCTCGAAGCAGCCGACTACCGCGTCCACGTCCACACTTCGCCACACTTAGTGAACTGGCACGAGCGCTACCGGCTAGCCGCCGATGGCGGCGGCAGGCTGGTGGACGACAAGGTCTTCGCCGAAGCCATCGCTCGTGTTGCCGAGGCCAATCAAGGTCAGAAGATCACCGTCTTCGAAATCCTCACCGCCGTCACCTTCCTTTTGTTTTCCGAACATCCGGCCGACGCGGTCATCCTTGAGGTCGGCCTTGGCGGCCGCTTCGACGCCACCAATGTCATCGCCGAGCCGGCGGTGTCGGTGATCATGCCGGTCTCGCTCGACCACGAAGCCTATCTCGGCGACCGTGTCGAACTGATCGCCGCCGAAAAGGCCGGCATCATCAAGCGTGGTTGCCCGGTCGTCATCGGCGCGCAGGAAAGCGAGACGGCGCAGCAGGTGCTTATCGAAACCGCCGAGCGGCTTGACTGTCCCGCCTTCGTCTATGGCCAGGATTTCCTCGCCTATGAGGAAAACGGCCGCATGGTCTATCAGGACGAAGACGGATTGATGGACCTGCCGCCGCCGCGCCTGCCGGGGCGCCACCAATTCGCCAATGCGGCCGCGGCGATCGCGGCCGTCAAGGCGGCGGGCTTCGAGATCAGCCACCGCGCTGCCGAGAAGGCGATGGCCAGCGTCGTCTGGCCGGGCCGTATGCAGAAGTTGCCGCAAGGCAAGCTGAGCGAACTGGCACCGAAGGGCGCCGACATCTGGCTCGACGGCGGCCATAATCCCGGCGCCGGCGTGGTCGTCGCCGAGGCGCTGGCCGAGCAGGAGGAAAAGAACCCGCGTCCGCTGTTCCTGATCTCGGGCATGATCAACACCAAGGACCAGAGCGGCTATTTCCGTGCCTTCAAAGGGCTGGTCCGGCATGTCTACACCGTGCCGGTGAGCCTGAGCGAGGCCGGAGTTCCGAATGACGAACTGGCGACCCGCGCCACCGAGGCCGGCCTGTCAGCCGAGCCGGTGAGTTCCGTCGCCAATGCACTGATGCTGCTGCGCGATACATGGGACGGACCGCCGCCGCGCATCCTGATCGGCGGATCGCTTTACCTTGCCGGCGCGGTACTGGCCGAAAACGGCACGCCGCCGACCTGAGGCGTGCGTTCGCCCGGGCCGCGATGACGCCAGACCTATCAGACCACCGCGAGGAGCCAGTCATGATCAAGGTAAAGCAGCTTGCTCACGTGTGCATTTTCGCGAATGACCTGGAAGTGACGCGAAGCTTCTATCGGGACGTCCTCGGCATGGACACCCAGTTCAATTTCCTGCGCGACGGGAAGATTTTCGGTTTCTACCTCAATTGCGACAGCCGTAGTCACGTCGAGGTGTTCCAGAAAGACCATGCGAGTTATAGCGACTTGAACCAGATCAACCATTTCTGCCTCGAAGTGGAAAACATCGACGCCGCAATCGCGCATGTGCGGTCGAAGGGCGTTGAAGTCACTTCAAAGAAACGCGCGTGCGATGACACGTACCAGGCTTGGATTCGCGACCCTAACGGCGTGAAGATAGAACTGTTCGAATATACGAAAGAAAGTGCGCAATTCGTCGGAGGCGATCGTATCGCGGATTGGTGATCGCGCCTTGCCGGACGCTTATGGCGGCGCAGCCGACACGTTGGTGGATTACTTCAGCTCGACCTCGATGAAGGCGAATTCGCCATCATTTGCGCTGATGACGTCATGTTCGACGCCCTCGTTGCGGAAATAGGGCGCACCCTTCTTCATTTCGGCGAAGGATTCGCCGTCCTTGGTCAGGAGCTTCACCTTGCCGTCGGTCAGTGGCACGATCACGTAGTCGTGGCCATGGCGGTGCCAGCCGGTGTTGTCGCCCGGGGCGAAGCGGTATTCGGTGACGATGACGCGCTCATTGTCGATGAAGACGGTGGCCTTGGCGGATCCGGTCATGTCGCTTCTCCTGCTTTAAGCCAGACAAGAGCATGAGACGGCAAGTGGCGAGTGCCAGATCTGCGGATCGGTGACGCCAAGAAAAAGCCCGGCGCGAGGCCGGGCTGTTCTGCAAAATTTCAATCGGATCAGGCGAGACTGCCGTTGATCCAGTGCGACAATGCGGTCTTCGGCGCAGCACCGACCTTCATGTCGGCGACTTCGCCGCCCTTGAAGATCATCAGCGTCGGGATCGAGCGCACGCCGAACTGCGCGGCCAGCTCAGGATTCTCATCGATGTTGAGCTTGGCGATCTTCACCTTGCTGCCGAGTTCGATGGCGATGTCCTCGAGCGCCGGGGCGATCATCTTGCACGGGCCGCACCACTCCGCCCAGAAATCGACCACGACGGGCTCCTTGGCGTCGAGCACGTCGGCCTGGAAATTGCTCTTGTCGACCTTGACGGTGGCCATGCTGAGATCCTTTCGATTTTTTCGTCGCACCAAATGTGGTGGTGATCGCGTCTTTCTTCAAGCAGGTGTTGTGTCACGCTCCCGTGAGTCGAGCAAGGGCACCGTCCATGACTGCCGCCGGCAGCTCGATCAGCCGCGACGCCTCGGTGAACAGCAGTGCCGCCGAGACCTCGCGTCCCGGATAGAGCGGCTGAAGCAGCGCGCGATAGAGTGCGAGCTGCAGAACATAGGCGGGCGGTACTTCGGAGAGCATCGCCGGCGCCGGCCGGTTGGTCTTGTAGTCGACGATCGACACGCTGCCGGGCGTTACCGCCAGCCGGTCGATCTTGCCGGAGATCGAGCGTAGTTTTCCCCGCACCTCCAGGCTGCCCATGATCGCGACCTCGGCACGCGAGTTTGGTGCAAACAGCGGCGCGAAGCGGCTGTCGGCAAGAATTCTGGAAACCGCGGCCAAGGCTTTTTCGCGCTCGTCTTCCGGCCATTCCGCGCCGGCGCGCGCCAGGTAGCGTTCGGCAGCATCCCGGTGTTCGCCCGCGGCGATGCCGGGCAGCATCTGCAGCAATTTGTGCAGCGCCAGCCCGCGCATCACGGCAAAGCCGGGCTCCGCCTCGGCGTCCAGTACCGGCGAACGCGTGTCGACTACGGCTTGCCTCGCTTCGTCGATCAGCACCGAGGCGCCGGATGGCGACAACGGCCGCGGCAGCTCCTCGAAGGGCGGCAGCGGCTGGAACAGGGTTTTCGGCAACGGAGCGGCGCGTTCCACCTGCCGTGCTTCATCCACTGCCGCCAGTGGCATGGGCGGCAGCTTCGTCACCTGAAAGCGGTGCACGGCTTCGGCGGTAGCGGGGTGCCGCCGTTCCTCGCTTTCGGCGGCGCCGACCAACGCGCGGCTGACGATCGAATGCCAGGTGCCGGTGTTCGGCGCCCGCTTGCCATGGTAGCCGCAGACGATCAGCCGATCCTCGGCGCGGGTCATGCCGACATAGAGCAGCCGGCGGTATTCGTCGTCGGCGAGCTCGCGGGCGCGGGCCGATGCGGCGCGTGAAAATCCATTGGCAACATCGCTGGCCGAACGCCAGAGATAGCCCTTGCCATCCCAGCAGTCGCCCGAGCCTTCGAACGGCATCAATCTCGGCAGATGCTGGTCGCTGAACGGCGCGGAGCCGCCATCGACCAGGAATACCACCGGCGCTTCCAGGCCTTTGGCGGCATGCACGGTCATGACGCGAACCTCGTCGCGGGTCTGGTCCATCTCGCGCTTGATCTCGGGGCCGGCGTTTTCCAGCGTCGACAGGAAGGACTCCAGTCCGGGCAGGCCGGTCCGCTCCTCGGCCAGGCAGAAATTGAGGAATTCGTCGAGGATATCGCCGGCCTCCGGCCCGAGCCGCGCGATCATCTTCTTGCGCAGGCCGTCGCGGGCGAGAGCTCCGGCATAAAATTCGAACACCGGCTTGAATGCGGCTTCGTTCGACCATGTGTCGAGCCGGCTGACGACGGCGGCCAAGGTCTCGCTTTCGCCGGCATGCCGGCGCAGCGAAGCGATCAAGGAGACAGCGGGCGGCCTCTCGGAAGCGAGGGCGAAAAGCATCTCTTCCGAGATATCGAAGATCGGGCTGCGCAGCACGGCGGCGAGCGACAAATCATCTTCGGGCTGGATGAGAAAATGGCCGAGTGCGATCAGGTCCTTCACCGCGATGTGTCCGGGCAGGCTGAGCCGGTCGGCGCCGGCCACCGGAATGTCGCGGCGCTTCAGCGCCCGCGTCAGCGCATGGACGAAGCGGTCGCGCTTGCGCACCAGCACCAGCACATTGCCGGGCCGAAGTTTCTTGCCGCGGCCTTCGATGACCTCACCGCTGCCGATCCAGCCGGCAATGGTTGCTGCGACGTTTTCGGCAACGCGCACCGCCGGCGCGTGGGCATGGTCGACCGCTTGCGTCCAGTCGTCGGGTTCGTCGACGACATCGGCGCCGATCGACGGCCAGACCTCGACGTAACCCGACGCATCGGTGCGGATCGCCTTATGGTCGAGCGGATCGGGATCATGGCTGATGCCGCGCCGCACGATCGGATCGACAAAGACGCGATCCACCGCCGCAAGCACGTCGTCGGTCGAGCGGAACGACCAGGTAAGTTTGAGATCGGCGAAGGCGGCGTCGGCACCACGAACTTTGCCGGCAAACAAAAGCCGGCTGTCGGCAAACGAATCTGGGGCGGCACCCTGGAAGGAATAGATCGACTGCTTTTCGTCACCGACGGCAAAGATCGTACGGTGGACGGCGTCGCGCGCGCCGAGCCCGGCAAAGAACTCCTCCGCCAGCCGCTTGACCACCTCCCACTGGTCGGGACTGGTGTCCTGCGCCTCGTCGAGCAGGATGTGGTCGATCCCTTGGTCGAGCTTGTATTGCACCCATGGGCCGGCATCGGGCCGTGCCAGCAGGTTGACGGTGCGGGTGATCAGGTCGTTGAAGTCGAGAAAGCCGCGGGCGCGCTTCAACTGCTCGTAGCGGGCGATCAGCCAGTCGGCGATGGTCAGCGCCGCACGCGTGCCTTCCAGCATCCTGAACAAGGCCAGCCGGTCGGAGATTTCGAGAATGGCGTCGACCGCCGCCAGATAGCGCTCGGCAAGGTCGGGCAGCCGGTCGAGCAACGCCTTCTTGAACGTCTTTGCCGGATCATAGGGCTCGCCGTCGGCCCTCAGGAAAGCCTTGGCAAGCAGATGCAGACGTCGGACGGCGTCATCCTCGGCGAAGGCAAGACGGGCGTAGGGCAGCAGATTGTTCAGCACGATGCGCGCATCGGCAGCCTCGGCCGCCCGGGAAAAGGTGACGAGATAATCCGGCAGGAAGCCGGGCAGCGGCCAGACCGAGGCGGCTATGCCTTCGGCGGTTTGGCCGGTGCGGAAGTGGAACTCATCGAACAGCGCCTGAAAACCATCGCCGCCGGCCGCGACGATGAAGACGCGCAAACCGTCGCGCTTGCGCACAATCTCGGACAGCAGTGCGTCGAGCCCATGTTCGCCACCGCGCTCCAGCACGGTGGCAAAAGCCTCGGCCAATGCCGCATCGCCTGCAACGCCGCCCGAAATCATGTCGCGGCGGGCAGCGGCGAACAGCGAAGCCTCCATTTGCGGATCGAGCATTTCGAAATGCGCGGGGATGTTGGCTTCCAGCGGGAACTGATGCAGCACCGATTCGCAGAAGGCGTGGATGGTCTGGATCTTCAGCCCGCCCGGTGTTTCCAGCGCCTCGGCAAACAGCCGTCGCGCCCGGCGCATGGTCTCGCGATCGGGCTGGCGGCCGTCCAGCGCCTCTATCCGTGTCGAGAGCTCGGCGTCGCCAAGTGCTGTCCATTGCGACAGGGTCGAAAACACCCGGTTCGACATGTTGGCGGCGGCGGCACGCGTATAGGTCAGGCACAGGATCTTGGACGGATCGGTGCCGCGCAGCAGCAGCCGGATGACGCGCTGGGCGAGAACATGGGTCTTGCCCGATCCGGCATTGGCCGACACCCAGGCGGAATTTTGCGGATCGGAGGCGCTCGCCTGGCTGGCGGCGGTGTCACTCGGGATTGGATAGGCCTTCTTCATGCCTCCCCTCCCTCGTCGTCGGCGTCGCCGCCGGCGGACCATTCGAGCACGCGGGCGAGATGGTCGTAGTCGCCGTCGGTCTCGCCCTCGCGGAACGGCAACGCCCGCGACAAATAGCCGGTCGTCGGGTCGGCATAGTGGATCAGCAGTTTTTCCAACCGCGCCCACGCCTCTTCGGCGAGATCGGCAGCGGTTCGCGGCTTGCGGTTGTATTCGAGGATCGATTCCTCGAACACCTCGCCATTCGGCCTCAGCCGCACGAAGGCCAGTTGCGACGGCTCGCGTGCGCCAAGCTCCTTGAAGGCGCCGCGCCGCAGCAATGCGCCCTCCAGCGCGAGCTGCGGCGACAATAGCGTGTGCGCCTGCGCCTTGGATGGCGAGGAGCCGGTCTTGTAATCGAGAATGTCGGCCATGCCGCCGGCCAGCAGATCGATACGATCGGCATAGCCGGACAGGGTCACGCCGGATCGGCCGACGCCGGTCTTTTCGGCGCGTTCCTCGGCGTGCCGCCGTGCCACCGCTGCGGCCCGGCCGCGCTCCCATTCGATGATGCCGGCGGCAAGCTTTTCGAAGCGTGGCCACCACACCGCCTCGACATCGGCCGGCAGGGCCGCCTCGGCAAAGCAGGAGCGCCCGGCGGCGATAAGTCCATCCAGCGCCTCTGGCGTGCGCGGGTCGGCCACCCTCGCTGAGAAGAGGTGCAGAATGGCGTGAAACAGCGTGCCGCGCTCGGCAGCGCCCGGATCGCGAACGACCGGATCGAGCGGCATCAGGCGGAGGATCCTTTTGGCGTAGACGGCATAAGGATCGCGCCGTAGCGTTTCGATCTCGGTGACCGAGAAATGGTGCGGCCGCACGGCGAGCGGCGGTTTCGGCTGCGGCCGCGGCGCAAAATCCTGCTTTTCGCCGGCATCGAGTGCCCGTGCCCAGGCAAGCAGTTCATCGCCGCGCCGACGAAGTGCCGCAGCGTGCTCCTCGCCGACGAAGGTAAGGATACGCTGCAGCCAGCGCGACGGCACCGACGGTGCGTCGCCGGAGCGGGCGGAGCGCGCCAGCACCACGTTTTTCGCGCCCATCGCCATCTGGAAATCATGGGCGGCAAGGCCGATGCGCCGTTCGGGTGGTTCGAGATCGATGCCGGTCTTCATCAGCCGCGACATGAAGCGGTCACTCTCCGGCTTGCGCGGCCACACGCCTTCGTTGAGCCCGCCGACGACCAGCGTATCGACGTCCTGAAGCCGCGCTTCCAGCACGCCCCAGATGGCGATGTTCCTGTCGGTGCCCTGCGCCGGCTTGACCGTTTCGGGCGCGATCAGCGCCTCCATCACATCAGGCCATTCGTCCGCCGCGAAGGAGAACCATGCCGACGCGGCGACCAGCCCGCGCAGCAACTCCGCCAGCTTTTCGCCCGCATCGCCGGCATAGAGCTCGCTCAGGCTTTCATCGGCAGCACGGCCGAGGCTTTCGAGCGCGACGACGCTGGCCCGGACAAGCGTGGCAAGATCAGCATTCTCCTCGCCGCGAAAGGCAAGCAGCGGCGCCAGTGCAGCAGTTAGCCGGATCAGAAGATCGCGGGCTTGTTCGATGCGCCTGCCCGAGAGCCGCGGCCGCCAGAAGGGTCGGCGGCGATCGCCGCCGTCGTCGAATTCGAGGAGCCGGGCATCGAAGAGTTGCGGCAGCGACGCGACATCCGGGCGCCCGGTGCCGCCACGCAGCGCCACCAGTTCGACGATTTCGGCCGCATGGCGGACGCTTGCCCGCTCCAAACCGAGGCCGAGCAGGGGGTGCTTGAGCAGCGACAGCAAGGCGACCGGGTCGCCCGGACGGAACGCCGCTTGAAGCGCCAGCCTGAGCAGGCCGGCGGCTGGCGTGTTGATGAGCGGCGTACCGCCGGAATCGTCGGCGGCGACGCCGAAGCGCAACAGCTCGACTGAGACGCGCCGCGCCAGCGCGCGGTCGCCGGTGACGAGTGCGGCGCGCCGGCCGGGCCGTTCGACAGCCTGTTTGAGCGCGACGGCGATCGCCACGGCTTCGTCGCGTTCGCTGGCAGCTTCGAGAAGCGTCACACCGGCGAAGGCCTCGGCAATATCGCCGGCGGTGAAGCGGGCGCGCGTCTCGGCCCAGAGTTCGGTGGTTTCCGCCGGCCGCAGGGCCTCGCCGACAAGTGCGGCGCGCAGCGTAAGCGGCCGCGGCGCAACAGCAATCTCGTCGACATCGGCGCGCAGCACGCCGATCTTGCCGATCAACTTTGCCAGACCGTATTGCGGGTGGCCAAGCAAGGCCGGGCGCACACCCGGTGCGGTAATCGCGGCAAAGGACGGTTCGTCCAGCGTCCGGTCGAGGCCGGGCAGCACGACGGCGCCATTGGGCAAACCGGCGATCGCGGCAAGCAGCTCGGCCGTGGCGGGGATAGACCCGGTGGAACCGGCGGCGATCACCGGTCCGGCGGGCGGATTGCGCTTCAGCCGCGCCGCCTCCAGCCTTATCAGGGCATTGCGATGCGCGGCCGGATTGGAGCGATGGCGTTCCTCGAGGAGCTTCGGCCAGTTCTCGGTCACGATGGTCAGGAAATCGAGCGTCACCTGCCACCAGCCTGCCAGGTTGCCGGTTACAAGATCGGCGAGCCTCGCCCAATCCGTGCCTTCGGTCTCGATCTCATCCATCAGGCGTGCAAGGTCGCGCGCCAGCCAGATGGCGTCGGCCGCCGAAGCCGGGATGACGATCTCCTCGTCGAACAATGCCGCGACATGTGCCGGCAGGCGGCGTTTCCACGCCCGCACCAGCGGCGCAAGCAGCAACAGGCGCTCGACCGCGGCGATCGGCGGCGCAAGGTCGATGGCGGCGGAAGCTCCTGCCTCGAAGGCGGCTTCATCTTCATCGAACTCACCAAGTGGGCGGATGACCGGCAGGATCGCCGAGCGGCTTCCCGATCGCGAGAGAGCATCGACGAAGACGCCGCGAAGCGCCCGCGCGGCACGGCGCGTCGGCACGTAAATGGTGAGATCGGCCAGCACCAGCGGATCGCCATCATAGGCAAAACCGGGAACAAGGCGCCCTGCAAGCAGCGCCTCGGCCAGCGTCGGCAGGAACGGCGCTCCAGGCGGGATCGAGAAAACGCGGCGGGAGCCGCTCATTTCGACTCGGTAAGAGCGCCGGGTGCCTCAGCAAGAGCATCGGGCGACCCGGCAAGCGCGGCGGCGACCACTGCTTCCGCCCGCGGGATCGCGTCAGGCGTGCCGACAGTGATCCAATGGCCACGCATCGTCATACCGAACAGGCGGCCGGCGGCGATGGCCGCATCGAAATAGGCGTTAAGCGACAGCGGGCCGGCCGGCGCATCCTTGAAGATGCGCGGATGGACGATTGCGGCGCCGGCATAGATCAGGCCAGCCGGATCTTTGTTTGCACGCCGCAAGGCGCCGCCCGGCGCCATCAGGAAATCGGTGCCGCCGCTATGTCCGGTTGCTGACTGGAGATCCGCAAGCATCAGCAGAATGTCCATTGTCGCGCCCTTCCATGCAAGGGCAAGACGCCTGAGGTTGGAAACGCCGCTGTCGATCCAGAAGGTGTCGGCATTGAGCACATAGAAGGGTGCCCGCAAACTGGGCAGTGCCTTGACGATACCACCGGCAGAGTCGAGCAGGCCGCTGCTCTCATCAGATATGACAATTTTCGGCACGCTGCGCTTGGCAACATGGTCCATGATCTGTTGCGGCAGGTAATGGACGTTGACGACGGCCTTGGCGACGCCTGCCTCGGCAAGGCTGTCCAGCCCCCAGTCGAGCAATGCCTTGCCGGCGACCTTGATGAGCGGCTTCGGCATCGTCTCGGTTATCGGCCGCATGCGCTTGCCGAGCCCGGCGGCGAGCACCATGGCGGTCGTGGGCATCGGTCCCTCGTCCGACGCCTTCAGGCCCAAATCCTTAGTCGTCAAATCGACCGTTCCTCCAGCAAGCCGTGGGCGATGTAGAAATCCTGCAGCCCGGCCAGCGCCGGCTGCGCCAGCGCCCGGCGAAGATAATCGCGGATGCGCGGCAGGTGCTTCAGATAATAAGGCTTGCCGTCGCGTTTTTCGAGCCGCACGAAGATGCCGAGTATCTTGGAATTGCGCTGTGCGGCCATGATTGCATAGGTTTCGAGGAATTCGTCTTCGTCGAAGACGCCGGCCGCGCGTCGCGCGGCGATATAGGCGGCGAGCGTGTGCTTTTCGATTTCAGGTGAGATGGTGACGCGCGCGTCCATGGCGAGCGAGGCGACGTCGTAGGCGGACGGACCGATCAGCGCATCCTGGATATCGACGACGCCGAGGCGATCGTGACCGGAACGTTCACCACGCCAGATCAGGTTGGGCGAATGAAAGTCGCGCAGCATCAGTGTGTATTCGCGCTCCTTGAGTCGGTCGAGCACCGCATTCCATTCACTGCGATAGCCGGTGCGCAACGCCTCGCTTGGCGGAGCGCCTGATATCGCCGGCACATACCAGTCGACCAGCAATTCGGCCTCGATCATCATAGCGTCGCGGTCGAAAGGCGGCACCTCGTGGAAGGCGCCGGGGCCGGCCTGCATGCGGGCGGGCCATGTTTTGCCGTGCATCATGGCAAGCAGTTCGGCCGCCGCCGCATAACGCTCAGCCACCGGCTGGCCGCGCTTGCCGAGAAACCCTTGGGAACCGAGATGTTCCAGCAGAAGAAAACCCTGGTCGGGATCCTGGGCATGAATTTCCGGGACGCTGACGCCACCGGCCCGCAAGGCCCGGTCGATGGCGACGAAAGCCGAAACGGATTGCGCGGTGTGAGCGATCTCGGCATAGGGTTTGCCGTCGCGGACTGGCGGTCCGAGCACCAGCCTTGGCGAGTTCATCAGCACGCGTGGCGGAAATCCGGCAAGCGTGACGATCTCGTAAGAGCGGGCCGAGGCATCACCGATGAAATATCGCCGCTGCGCTTCGCCCCAACCGGCCTGCCCGAGAAAATCCCGCATGGCCAGCGATCGCGCCGCGCGCTCGAAGGCGGCGCCCTGTCCCGACAGTCTCGCCAGGCGGCCGTCGCCCTGCTGGAGGAGTTCGACCAGCACCGAAGTTTTCGGCAAATATGCCTCTGCCCGCTCCGGCCATTCGACCAGCGCAGCGCCTTGCGTCAGCGCCTCGTCGAAACCCAGCTCGTCCAGCTCGGATGCCGTGCCCAGCCGGTAAAGGTCGAAATGATGGACCGGCACACGCGTGTCGTAGCTCTGGACCAGCGTGAAGGTCGGGCTCGGCACGTCGAGGCCGGCATCGTCGGCCAGTGCCCTGATCAGCGCCCGCGCCAGGGTCGACTTGCCGGCGCCGAGATCGCCCTTGAGGGCCAGCACGTCGCCGAGGCGCAGCGACATGGCGAGATCCTCGCCAAGCCTTGCCGTCGCAGCCTCGTCGGCGAGAAAACGCTCCAGCACCAATACCGCCATCGAACGCGCTACTCGGCCGCCGCGCGGATGCCGGACGGCGTGTCGGGAAAGGCGCAAATAACCGTGGTGCCCTTATCCCTGCCTGTCTCGATGCGGACGCTGCCGCCATGCAGTTCGACAAAGCTCTTGACGATCGACAGGCCGAGCCCGGCGCCACGGCGGCGACCGCCATTGGTGCGCGGCTCGAAGCGCCGGAACACCGAGTCAAGCAGGTCCGGCGGCATGCCGGGGCCGTCATCGTGAACGGAAAATTCCACGCCGTCGGCAAGTTGGCGGCAGGCGAGCGTTATGGTGCTCGCCTCCGGTGCGTAATTGGCGGCATTGCTGAGCAGATTGTAGAGGATCTGGCGGATGCGGATCTCGTCGCCGTGGAAGGTTTTCGGCGCGGCCGCCGCGTCGATCCTAAGCTTGATCGCATGTTCCTCCAGCCGGTCGGCGACCAGTTCGGCGGCGGCTGTAATGGTTCGATCGATGTGAACTTCGGAAATGTCGAGTTCCATGATTCCGGCATCCACCGTCGCCAGATCGAGGATGTCGTTGACGATGGTGAGCAGGACCGAGGAGGACGAGCCGACATGCCCGACATATTCGCGTTGCTTCTGATTCAACGGGCCAGTCGACGGCAGTGAAAGAAGCTCGGTAAAGCCGATGATGTTGGTGAGTGGCGAGCGCAGCTCATAGGAGACGTGCTGCACGAACTCGTTCTTGATCTGGTCGGACTTTTCCAGCGCCTCGTTCTTGTCCTTCAGCGCCCGCTCGACATTGACGCTGTCGGTAACGTCGACGAAGGTCATCATCACCTGGCCGTTGGGCAAAGGGATTGCCGCGTAGCGCAAAACAGTGCCGTTGTTCAATTCGGTCTGGCCGTGACGGTCGCGGCGCTCGTCGTCGAAGCCGGTGATGGCGGCAACGAACCCGCCCCACGGACTGTCGACGGCACGGCGGTCGCAAAGGTCGCGGATCGTCGAGACATGGACGTTGGGTTTTGAGGCATCGGCATCCAGCCCCCACAGTGCGGCAAAAGCCGGGTTCGACAATCTCAGCCTGCCGTCGGGGCCGAACACAGCGACGCCTTCGGCGAGGTTGTCGAGCGTCTCGCCCTGGACCCGTACCGCGGTCTGGTAGCGGCTTTCAAGGTCCATCTTCTCGGTCAGGTTCTCGAACACCCAGGTCACGCCGCCCTTGGGCTGCGGGTTGGCGACGACGCGAATGGTCTTGCCGTCCGGCAGATGCCACCAATGCTCCTGCGATTCAACCGCGCGGTAAGCGCCGAGCAAGCTCTCTTTCCAGCGCCGCCATTCGGGCTGCTCGGCGATCTTGCCTTCGCTGCGTAGGCGGTCGAGCAGCAAGGCGTTATCCGGCGCGCTGTGCAGGAAGCCGCTGTCGAGGCCCCATAGTTTCTGGAACGCCTGATTGAAAAACCGCAATTTCTCGTCGGTATCGAAAATCGCCACGGCTGTGTTGAGCTGATCGAGCGTATCGGCGTGGCTCTGCACGGTCCGCTCATATTCGCCACGGATGGCCTCGATGGCGCTGATGTCGCAGGCAAGACCAGCCGAACCGTCCGCCCCGGCAAAATCGGTCACGGCAAACCTACGGCGGTCGCCTTCGATCACCGTGGAGAGCGTCTGTTCGAAGACGGGATGCGACTTGTGCTGCGCAGCGATCGTCTCGCGCGCCTGGCCGCCGAGGAATTCCTTGCCATCACGAACCGCCGCTTCGGCATTCTCGGCCTCGACCGCTTCGGCATAGGACCGATTGACCCATTTCAGCCGCCCGTCGACGGTGCGCAGCCATGACGGCATCTTGAGCGCATCCAGAAGCCCGATCAGGGTCTCATGGTCGGCGGCGAGGCGCTGGTTCTCGATCTTCAGCCTGGCCTGGCTTCGCTGTGTCTCCGAAAGCGAGACGAAGCGAACCAGCACATGCGCCGCACTCTTGCGGCCATGAACCTCGAGCGGCTGGCCGGCCTGCGATTCGATGACGAGATCGAAGGGCTTTGCCTTTTCCCGCAGTGCCGCCACGGCGTGCTCGAGCGCCGCCGCCGAACGCGGCATCAGCCAGCGGCCGAACGCCAGGAAGGCAGCACGGTCCTCCGGCGCGCCGCTCTCGATCGGCAATGTCCCGACAAGCTCGGGTTTCTTGTTTTCGGCAGCCCATACGACCACGCGCTGGTCGCGGGAATGGAGCAGCGCCTCTGAGCGCTGCAGCGCGGCATTGACGTCGGCGATGCGGGTCCTGAGTTCGGCATTTTCCGCCGAGGTGCGCGCCCTTTCGCGGATCAGAACGATGGCCGACAGCAATGCCGCCCCCATGACGCCGACGAACATGGCGAGTTGCATGACCTCGACCGTGCTGACCGACAGCCCGGCTTTTTGCGCCACGCGGGTTTGGGCATGTGCTGCAAAGCCAAGCAGCGGACCAGCCAGCGCCGAAGAAGCAAGCAGCACCCCGACGCGGCTGCCGGCGCGCCATAAAAGGCTGCCGCCCCTGGCAGCGGAGCCTGTGGTCTTCGAATCGTTTCGGCCGCCGGAAACGGCCTGTCCCGCGCAAGGCGGGTTATCCCCCGGCATGTCTTGGTCCTCTTCGCCGCCTGAATGCAAGACCGCCCTGATGCGTGCGCCGGGCCTCGTCCCCGGACCGCGAATCAGCACCATAGCGCTTGCGCGAATCGGCGTGAAGAATCAATCAGCGCAAAAATAAAGCCGGGCGAAAAGTCAATCGCCCGGCTTCAATATCTAGTGGCAAGCGCCGCCGTGGTTAATAGCGGTAGTGTTCCGGCTTGAACGGTCCCTGTGGGGTGACGCCGATATAGGCGGCCTGTTCGCCGGACAGTTCGGTCAGGCGGGCACCGAGCTTGTCGAGATGCAGGCGCGCGACCTTTTCGTCGAGATGCTTCGGCAGGACGTAGACCTGGTTCTGGTACTGGCCGGGCTTGGTGTACAGCTCGATCTGGGCCAACACCTGGTTGGTGAAGGACGCCGACATGACGAAGCTCGGGTGGCCGGTGGCGTTGCCGAGGTTGAGGAGACGGCCTTCCGACAAAAGGATCATCCGCTTGCCGTCCGGGAAGGTGATCATATCGACCTGAGGCTTGATGTTGGTCCACTTCAGGTTGCGCAGCGACGCCACCTGGATCTCGTTGTCGAAGTGACCGATGTTGCCGACGATTACCATATCCTTCATCAGGCGCATGTGGTCGAGGGTAACGACGTCCTTGTTGCCGGTGGTGGTGATGACGATGTCGGCCGTCGGTGCCGCGTCTTCGAGCGTGACCACCTCGAAACCGTCCATCGCCGCCTGCAGCGCGCAGATCGGATCGACCTCGGTGACCTTGACGCGGGCGCCGGCGCCCTTGAGCGAAGCCGACGAACCCTTGCCGACATCGCCATAGCCGCAGACGACGGCGACCTTGCCGGCCATCATCGTGTCGGTGCCGCGGCGAATGCCGTCGACAAGCGATTCCTTGCAGCCATATTTGTTGTCGAATTTCGACTTGGTCACGGAATCATTGACGTTGATCGCCGGAAACGGCAGCAGGCCCTTCTTCTGCAGTTGGTAGAGCCGGTTGACGCCGGTCGTCGTTTCTTCGGTGACGCCGCGGATCGCTTCCTTCTGCTTGGTGAAGAAGCCGGGCGATGCCTGCATGCGCTTCTTGATCTGGGCAAACAGGATCTCTTCCTCTTCGCTGCCCGGATTGGACAGCACATCCTCGCCGGCCTCGGCGCGGGCGCCGATCAGGATGTACATGGTGGCATCGCCACCGTCGTCGAGGATCATGTTGGAGGTGCCGCCATCGGCCCACTGGAAGATCTTGTCGGTGTAGACCCAATAGTCCTCGAGCGTCTCGCCCTTGACGGCAAACACCGGAATGCCGGCCTCGGCAATGGCCGCGGCGGCGTGGTCCTGGGTCGAGAAGATGTTGCAGGAAGCCCAGCGGATATCGGCGCCGAGCGCCTTAAGCGTTTCGATCAGCACCGCCGTCTGGATGGTCATATGCAGCGAGCCGGTGATGCGCGCTCCCTTGAGCGGCTTCTTGTCGCCGAATTCCTCGCGGCAGGCCATCAGGCCCGGCATTTCGGTTTCGGCGATCTCGATCTCCTTGCGGCCCCAGCCGGCAAGCGCGATGTCTGCGACCACATAGTCCTTGCTACCCGTCATGGCAGTGCTCCGATCAAGAATTGTTTGCGGGACGCGCCCGCCCCGAAAGGCGTGTCGAAAGGCGCGAGTTGCCGGCCTGACTAGCAGATCGAGAGTTGGACGACAATGGGATATAAAGAAATCTTTATCCGTGCATGTCTTCGGCGACGACCCGGCGCGAGAGGGCGCCGTCAGCTTTCCTCGCCGAAACGGGAAGCAACCAATTGCTCCAGCGCCTCGATGACCTCTTCGGCCTCCGGGCCGCTGGCGGTGACGCGGATCGAATAGCCGGGGCTCGCCGCCAGCATCATCAGGCCCATGATCGAGGTGCCGCCGACCTTGACGCCGTCCTTCTCGACCTGGACCGTGGCATTGAAGCCGCTGGCAATTTGAACGAACTTGGCCGAGGCGCGCGCATGCAGGCCGCGCTGATTAACAATCGGAAAGTCGCGAACGATCTTGTCCTTTTCCGGCAACAGTGCGCTCATTTGCTGCTCAGGAGCTGACTGGCGACATTGATGTATTTGCGGCCGGCAGCCTGTGCCTCATCCAGCGCGGCCGTCATGTTGTCGCCTTTGCGAACGCTGGACAGCTTGATCAGCATCGGCAGGTTCATGCCGGCAATGACCTCGATGCGGCCGGATTCCATCACCGAAATGGCGAGGTTGGAGGGCGTGCCACCGAACATGTCGGTCAAAACGATGACGCCTGATCCCGTATCGACCCGGCCGACCGCGTCGATAATGTCGCGGCGGCGCTGTTCCATATCGTCGTCGGCACCGATCGCCACGGTCTCGAAATTGTCTTGTGGCCCAACGACGTGTTCCACGGCATGGCGGAACTCGGCGGCCAGTTGACCGTGCGTTACAAGCACGAGTCCGATCATTCTTTGGTGGCTCCCGTCATCGCCGCTTCACAGGCGCATTTTATGCTCGCCGACCATCCCAGGTGGCGGGAGCGCTATCTTGTCGACGCAAGGCCCGTTGACAAGCCCAAAATTGCGCCGGCCCAAGCCAATTTGACGCATTGCAGCAAAAAATCGAGATTGGATCACAGGAAAGGCGCAATCGACAGGCGCGACATCACTGCCGGCAGGGCCGCCGCGACGTTGCGCCCGGCAAGATCGATGCGCGGCACTGGAACGCCAGCTATGATCTCTGTCAAATCTTCCTGGAAGCGGACCATCTTGCCGGCCGGCACCAGTCGGATAACGAGGTCGATCACGCAGCTTGGCTCAAACGGTATCGGTTTTGGGCCAAATCCCGGCACTTCGACGAGGCCGGCGATGCTGGCAGGCGCGCGGCAGACCAGCCGCCCCTGGCGATCGGCGGCATAGAGCTGGTCATCGCTGATCAGCCGGGAAAACAGCCCGCGCTGTCTACAATGATCGATCAAGGTGAGCGCCAGCGTAGTCTTGCCTAAACCGGACGGTCCGGTGATGAGAATGCCGCGATCACCTATCAGGATCGCGGTGCCGTGAATGTTTTCAGGCTGCACAATTGAACCAGGCGTGATTGGAATTCATGTGTCAGCCTTCGGCCGGCAGCGTCACCACGAAGCGCGCGCCCTTGATCTCGCCGGGCTTGGTGCCCGGGATGTTCTCGGCGCTCAGCGTGCCGCCATGCGCTTCGACGATCTGCCGGCTGATCGACAGGCCAAGGCCCGAGTTCTGGCCGAACGCCTCACCGGCCGGCCGGTCGGTATAGAACCGCTCGAAAATGCGATCTATGTTGTCGGCCCGGATGCCGGGGCCGTTGTCGTCGACGGTGACGATGTTGAACTTGCCGGCGCGCGCCAGCGATATGGTGATGTGGCCACGTTCTTCGGGAACGAACGAGCGGGCGTTCTCGATCAAATTGGTGATCACCTGGCCGATCCTCAGATCATGGCCGACGACGAAGTAGCCTTTCACGCCCTGCGGCAGTTTGGCGACCTTGAATTCGATCTCGACCGCCTTCTTGTTGCGCGTCGCCTCGCGCGAGACGGCGACCAGATCGGTGATGAACTTCTTCAGGTCGACGGTTCCCGCGTCTTCCCGCGCGAGTTCGGCATCAAGACGGGAGGCATCGGAAATATCGGTGATTAAGCGGTCCAGCCGCCTCACATCGTGCTGGATGATGTCCATCAGCCGGCTGCGCGAATTGTCGTTCTTGGCCAGCGGCAATGTCTCCACCGCGCTGCGCAGCGAGGTGAGCGGGTTCTTCAACTCGTGCGAGACATCCGCGGCAAAACTTTCGATCGCCTCGATGCGGGCGTAGAGCGCATTGGTCATGTCGCGCACGGCGATCGACAGATTGCCGATCTCGTCCTGTCGATCGGAGAAGTCGGGGATTTCCTCGCGGTTCTTGACACCGCGGCGAACCCTGACGGCTGCCGCGGAAAGCCGGCGCAGCGGATTGGCGATGGTGGAGGCCAGCAGCATCGACAGGATGGCGGTAACCAGGGCGGCGATGCCAAACACGCGCAGGATCGCCTTGCGCTCGGCCGCGACGATCTTGTCGATGTCGCCGCCTTCGGTCGACAGCATCAGCACGCCGAGAACGGCACGGAAGCGCTGGATCGGCACCGCCACAGAAACGATCTGCTCGCCCTGCTCCGAGATCCGCACGATAGTCGACGGACCGCCGGTAAGCGCCTTGACCACTTCCGGAAACGCGGCGCCGTTGCCACCCGGCTGCTCGCGATAGACGGGCAGCTGCTTGTTGCGGAAGAAATCGAAGACGAATTTCTGGATGCGCTCCAGAAGGTCGGGCTTTTCCTCTTCGACCGGCGGCAGGTCGTAGCGAAGGATCTGGCCGCGCGAATAGAGATGGCGGGAATCGAGCAGCAGGTTGGCGTCGCGGTCGTAAATGCGGGCGCGCGTCCGCGTCGGCGAGATCAACCGCCTGAGCACCGGCGCCACGCGCTCCGGATTGATCGGGAAATCGAGGTTGTCGAGCTGATCGGAGCCCGGGCCGAGGCTTTCGCCGGCCTGCAACTCGAGCAGCTTCTCCGGATCGATGCTGATCGAATCGGTCTCGACCGTCGCCGATGCCGCGATCGCCCCGGCGATGATCTCGCCCTGGGTCATCAGGCTTTCGACACGGGCGTCGATCAGCCCGTCACGAAAGGTGTTGAGATAGAGAATGCCGGTGACCAGGACAGCAAGGCCGGCAAGGTTGAGAAAGAGGATGCGCCGCGTCAGGCTGGAAAAGATGTGATGGCCGAGAAATCGGCGCATCGGCACCGTGATTTTCGACACGAAGGCGGGCAGAATCCGCGGCGGGCGCCTGGCGGCGCCCGACCGTCTCACTCGCTCTACTTCCACTGCCATCGAATAGCAGCTCCCGCTCGACTCAAGCTTCGCGGAACCGATATCCGACTCCGTAAAGGGTTTCGATCATTTCGAAGTCATCATCGACGGCCTTGAACTTTTTGCGCAGCCGCTTGATGTGACTGTCGATGGTGCGGTCATCGACATAGACCTGCTCATCATAAGCCGAATCCATCAGCGCATCACGGCTTTTTACGACGCCCGGACGCTGGGCCAGCGAATGCAGGATGAGGAACTCGGTGACAGTAAGCGTCACCGGCTCGCCCTTCCAGGTGCAGGTGTGGCGCTCCTGGTCCATGACAAGCTGGCCGCGCTCAAGCGATCGAGCCTGCTGGTTGGGCGCCTTGGCAGCCGCCTCGCGGGTGCTGGCGCGGCGCAGCACGGCGCGGACGCGTTCGACCAGAAGACGCTGCGAGAAGGGTTTGCGGATGAAGTCGTCGGCGCCCATCTTGAGGCCGAACAGTTCATCGATCTCGTCGTCCTTGGAGGTCAGGAAGATCACCGGCAGGTCGGATTTCTGACGCATCCGGCGCAGCAGCTCCATGCCGTCCATGCGCGGCATCTTGATGTCGAGGATGGCGAGGTTCGGCGGGCGCGCCGCCAGCCCCTCCAGCGCCGACGCCCCATCCGTGTAGGTTTCGACCCGATAACCCTCGGATTCGAGGGCGATCGAAACCGAAGTCAGAATGTTGCGATCGTCGTCGACAAGCGCGATTGTTGCCATTTCAAGCGGCTCCCTCATGAGCTGTCCCTTCTTTCGTCGAGAAGGGGCTTTTGCAGGACAAATTAGGTACAAAATGTGGCATAGACTCTATCCGCTGTCACGCGCGGCATGCCGGCGGCCACAATTGTACCTCGATATGGATTGGACGAATGAACATCGCCAATCCTTTGGGCAACCACCAATGTTTTCGCACATATAAACGATTTAAACAACTTTCAAAATATTTAAATCGATTAATGATTTGATATCATTCGCCTTTTCTGATTTTGACGTTTTTAGCTCCTGCAATTGGGGTTCCGGAAATTCGCCGGTAAAGACGCGGTAAATCGAAGAAGGGACACCCATGTCGGAAGCCGGCAAACGCAATCCTGCATGCGCAATCGATCGGATCGGCCTGAGAACCACGGGCGTGGTGCGCTATAATTTCGGCGCGGCTGCGCTGTACGAGGAGGCAATCCGCCGCGGCGAGGCCCGACTCACCGCCCATGGCGCGCTTGCCGCCGAAACCGGGCAGCACACCGGCCGCTCGCCCAGGGACAAATTCGTGGTGCGCGACGAAAGCACCGCACCGCATGTGTGGTGGGACAACAACAAGGCGATTTCGCCGGTCCAGTTCGATGCGCTGCTTGGAGATTTTCGCCTCCATGCAGCCGAAAAGGACCTTTATGTACAGGACCTGGTCGGCGGTGCCGACGAGGAACTGAAGCTGCCGACCAGGGTGATCACGGAGCTTGCCTGGCACTCCTTGTTCATCCGCAATCTGCTCATCCGGCCGGCAGCCGCCGAACTCGAGCATTTCGTGCCCGATTTGACGATCATCGACCTGCCGTCGTTCCGCGCCGATCCCGCCCGCCACGGCACGCGCGGCGAAACGGTGATTGCCGTCGATCTTTCGCGCATGATCGTGTTGATCGGGGGCACCTCCTATGCCGGCGAAATGAAGAAGTCGGTGTTCACCGTGCTTAACTATCTGCTGCCGGCAAAAGGCGTGATGCCGATGCATTGCTCGGCCAATGAAGGGCCGGCCGGCGACGCGGCCGTTTTCTTCGGCCTTTCCGGGACCGGCAAGACGACGTTGTCGGCCGACCCGTCGCGGACGCTGATCGGTGATGACGAGCATGGCTGGGGACCGCATGGCATCTTCAATTTCGAAGGCGGCTGCTATGCCAAGACGATCAAGCTTTCCGCCGAAGCCGAGCCGGAGATCTTCGCCACCACCCAGCGCTTCGGCACGGTGCTGGAAAATGTAGCGCTCGACGCCGGCCGTGTGCCGGATTTCGACGATGGCGGGCTGACCGAAAACACGCGCTGCGCCTACCCGCTCGACTTCATTCCAAACGCCAGCAAGACGGGGCGCGCCAACCACCCGAAGAACATCATCATGCTGACCGCCGACGCATTCGGCGTGATGCCGCCGATCGCGCGGCTGACCCCGGCGCAGGCCATGTACCATTTCCTCTCCGGCTATACCGCCAAGGTGGCGGGGACCGAGAAGGGCGTTACCGAACCCGAAGCGACATTTTCGACCTGCTTCGGCGCACCGTTCATGCCGCGGCATCCATCGGAATACGGCAATCTGCTGCGCGAGCTTATCGCATGCCACGGTGTCGATTGCTGGCTGGTCAACACCGGCTGGACCGGCGGCGCCTACGGCACCGGCAAACGGATGCCGATCAAGGCAACGCGGGCGCTGCTTGCGGCAGCGCTCGACGGCTCGCTGAAAGCGGCCGACTTCAGGACCGACGCCAATTTCGGGTTTGACGTACCGGTGACGGTTGCCGGCGTCGACCGCGCCATTCTCGACCCGAGATCGACCTGGATCGACAAGCCCGCCTATGACCGGCAAGCGGCAAGGCTGGTCGGTATGTTCGTCGACAATTTCGAAAAGTTCGAAGCCCATGTCGACGCCACCGTACTCGGCTCTGCACCACGCATGCAGGTCGCAGCGGAATAGCCCCCGCCACATGGCGACGCTTCAAGGCCCGGTTTCGATCGGGCCTTTTCTTTTTTCGCCTGCCGCGCCATGACTGCGGCATGAACGCCGACGACAAGATCATCATTACCGACGATGCGGTGATTAATCCGGGCGACCTGCACGAGGACTTCATCCGTTCGTCCGGCCCGGGCGGCCAGAACGTCAACAAGGTGGCGACGGCGGTGCAATTGCGCTTCGATGCCGCCAATGCACCGGGCCTGTCGGAGCGCGTGCGCGATCGGACCATCAAGCTCGCCGGCCAGCGCGCCACCAAGGACGGCGTCGTTGTCATCGAAGCCGGACGCTTCCGCACGCAGGAGCAGAACCGGGCCGACGCCCGCGCGCGGCTGACGGCACTGGTCGCCAAGGCCGCCGAACCACCGCCACCGCCACGCAAGAAGACCAGGCCATCCAAGGGCGCGGTCGAAAGACGGCTAAAGGGCAAAGCCGGGCGCGGCTCGATCAAGAAGCTGCGCGGCCGGGTCGAGGATGATTGACGGCCGCGGCGCTGCCGAAGCGGCTTCGGATTCCAGATCGCCGGTGTAAGGTTCGCAGCCACTGTCGGAGGCGGATTTCGGGTCGCCGTCTTCATGAGCTGGTGGCATCATTTTCTCAAAAGACCCAATGAAACGATCAAGCTGATGCTCGTGCTGCCCAAAGGCGTCCGCCATATGCCCGGCTACCTGTCGCGTGCCTCGCAGGAAGCGCTGGTGGAAGATGTCAGGAAAGTCGTGCAGGAAGCCCCGCTGTTCGTGCCGGCAATGCCGCGCACCGGCAAGGAGATGAGCGTGCGCATGACCAATTGCGGCCCGCTGGGCTGGGTCACCGACAAGGAGCAAGGCTATCGCTACCAGCCGACCCACCCGGTGACCGGGAGACCTTGGCCGCCGATCCCGGAGGTACTGCTCGAACTGTGGCGAGACGTGTCTGGCCATGCGCACCCGCCGCAGGCCTGCCTGATCAATTTCTATTCGCAGGACGCCAAGATGGGTCTTCACCAGGACCGTGACGAGATCGATCTCTCCGCACCTGTCGTCTCGGTCTCACTCGGCGACGATTGCCTGTTCCGGGTCGGCCAGACCACGCGCGACGGCGCCACCAAATCGTTCAGGCTGAAGAGCGGCGACGTCGTCGTGCTTGGCGGCGAAGGGCGGCTCTGCTTTCACGGCGTCGACCGCATCTACCCGTCGACCTCGGCGTTGCTCAAGAACGGCGGCCGGATTAATCTGACGCTGAGGCGGGTGACTAAAGCGATGTAAAGCCGATGGAATCGGACGGGCTAGGGGCTGGGGCGAACATAATCGTTACGCAGGTAGATGCGTAGGCGCTTGTCTTCGGCGAGCACGCGGTAGCGGGCCAGAATGGCGTCGAAGCCAAAACGCTCGATCAACTGGCGTGTCCAAGGGCCGTCATCCTGGAAGATGATGACATCGGGTCGCAGTCGCTCAAATTCTTCACGTTTGCTTTCGGCATAGCGCACCATGATGGCTTGGTAACGCGCCGCCTCGCTGGCATCGCCGGAGAGAGCCGCCCGCCGCGACAGATCGAGCGAATACGCTCCGAGCCAATCGCTGACATGCGTCGAAACGAACTGCCCGTCGACCATGCGGCTCAGCGGATGTCCGGCGGAAAGATCCGGGCTGATCAATGCAACGGTTGGTCGATCGGTTGCGGCGCGAATGGCATCAGCCAACACGTAGTCCGTTTGCTCGACGGTCGAGTACGGCAAGAAAGCGGCCGCAACCCCCACCAGCACCAAGGCCCGCGGAGGAACCCCGATACGAGAGAGCAGCCATACCGGTTGCCGCTCGCTTCTCGGCAAAGGCAAAGAATGGTCGCTATGGCGTAAAAAATCGTGGGATAGGCGTGATAGGTCCAGCCTTTGGCCTGGTAGAACAGCGGGAACAAGCCGGCAATCGACGCTGCTAGCGCTACAGCCGCCAGTTCTGGAAAACGCCCAGTCGGCCACAACCACCAGATCAGCAACGGGAGACACCAGCAGGTTATACCGTAGCACGCCACAATCGGCAGAAAGATGCGCTCTTGAGCATAAACGTCCGCCAGCTGCGGATAGACGTCGCGCAGGAATTCCGGATAGATCAGGGTGACCGCTGCCAGGTAGGCGATGCAAACGCCGCCGATCACCCAGTGTTCCAGGGCGAACACCGGTCTTAGGCTGCGCCGATGCGCTGCAACGAGCAGCGCCGGCGCCAGCACCATGATCGCATAATAAGGCTTGATCAGCAGGAGCGCCCCGCCAGAAAGGCCGGCCAGCCCGGCGAGACCTGAGCTTGGTTGCGTGCTTGCCTCTTTTCGCGCCCGCCAGGCATGCAGCGCCAGCAGCGGCATGAACAGCGCGATGCCGATGTGCTCGCGCTCACTGAAGACGTTGCCCGGGAAGATGACCAGCATCGCGTAGAAGGCCGGGCCCAGCGCAAACAGCAAGGGCGTTTCCGTGAACCCGGCGCGTTTGATGATGGCGCCGGAGAATAAAAGCCCGATCAATGCGGCCAGGTATGTCCAAGCCTGAACCAGGATTTCGGGAGCAACCCCCAGCATCCTGGCCGCAGCCACCGGCGGCATATAGAGCCATACACTGAATGGCGGGTTGGTCTCGTGGATTTGCGAGTAAAGCCGCTCACCGGAGAGCATACGCTCGCAGACAGTGGTCAGCCAACTCGTATCCGGAATGGTTCCCCAGCGCATCTGCCAAGCGATTGAGAGGACCGTGATTGCAGCGAAGGCAAAAACACTGCGGCTGGAAACCAGCGATTCTGCCAAATCCTGGCTGCGCCACCGACTCCAGGCGCCGACGTCATCCGAGACGCTCATGATGCTGCCGGCATCTTTGGACCCGGGGCAAACACCCATCGATCGAGGATGAAGTAATTGATTGCCGGCACGGCGACACAGATGATGGCGATCGGCAACACTGGTCGCGTGCCAAGGCAATCGACCAAGACCAGGGGCAACAACCAGGAAAAACCAATGCCCAGCGCAGTCAGGAGGAAAAACCGGGGTGCCTCAAACGCATGCGTCCCCGGCGATACAAAAGTCACATATTTGTGGCCGAGATAGGAAAAGATCGCAGCGATGATGTAGGCGGCAACCGAAGCCAGTGCAGCCGGCAGGACGGGACCCGGAAGCGCGGACAGCAAGAAAGCGCAAACGGCATAGATCAGCGTCGATGCAATGCCAATCAGCGCGAAGCGCGATAGTCGACGATACGAGCCAGTGCCCATTACGCGGTCAAGCTGCCAATTTCTCGTCGAGGCGACCGGTTTCGACGGCGCCCTTGCTGCGGAACACCGCCAGCAGCGAAACACCGAAGGGCAGACTTGCGTTTGGTATGATGCGGCCCTCAGCCGAAAACACAGCCTTCATCGCCGCATTCAGCGGTTTCGGCGGCGTTGCATGGCCGGCTGGCAAGGTTGGCGTACGCAACCTGTCTAGCAGTCGTGCCAGTGCCGCTACAGGAAAGAGCGCGGCATTTGTATAGCTCAGCCGGTCGATGGTGAAGCCAGCCTTCTCAATTCGTTCACGCAGCAGGCTGCGTGAATAGCGCCGCATATGATGCAACCCCACGTCATGCGTGCTCCACAACCACTGGTGTGCGGGCACCGTAAGGACGACGCTGCCGCCTGGTTTCAGCATTTGGCGGATCGCGGCCAGCGAAGCCTCGTCTTCGGCGACATGTTCCAGCACGTCGAACAGGCAGACGAGGTCGCAGCTTTGCGGCGCGACAGGAATGTTGTCCGGCAGGTGTCCGGCAAGGAAGTCGCGGCCGGTCTTTTCCCGGGCGATCCGGCGCGCGAGATCGCTCATCTCGACCGCCGTCACGGCGCCGAACTGCTCGAGCATCCGGATGTTGCCGCCGGTGCCGGCGCCGATCTCGACGATGCGCGCCTTTTCGGGCAGGCCGATGCTGCGAATGACCGCCTCGGCGATGGCACGCCGCCCGCAGAACCACCAATGCTCGTCTTCCGTGGCGGCCATCTGCCGGTAGGCGTCGAGCTCCATCAGTCCATTCCCTCATATTTGCGGCGCACGATGTAGATCGGACGCTGCTTGATCTCGGCGTAGACCCTGCCGAGGTACTGTCCGATGATGCCGATACCGAGCAACTGGATGCCGCCAAGGAAAAGAACACTGACCAGCAGCGAAGCGTAGCCGGGCACATCAACGCCAAAGATCATTGTCTTGGCGATAATCAGCAGGCCGTAGAGGAACGACAGCACGGAAATCATCGCGCCGACATAGGTCCAGATTTCAAGCGGAGCGGTGGAGAAGCTGGTGATGCCTTCCAGCGCGAAGTTCCACAGCTTCCAGCCGGAGAATTTCGACTGGCCGGCGATGCGCTGATCGCGGACGTATTCGACCGTTGCAGTGCGAAACCCGACCCAGGCGAACAAGCCCTTCATGAAACGACGGCGTTCGGGCAAGGAGCGCAGCGCTTCGATGACCTGACGGTCGATCAGCCGGAAGTCGCCGACATCGTGTGGGATCTTCTGCTGCGCGATCCAGTTGTGAACGCGGTAGAACATCGAGGCGGAGCGCTGCTTGAGAAAACTGTCGCTCGACCGATTGGCTCGCTTGGCGAGAACGACCTCGAAACCCTCGCGCCACTTTTCCACAAGCAGCGGAATGACATGCGGCGGATCCTGCATATCGACATCCATGGGGATCGCTGCATCGGCATCGCAGCTGTCGAGGCCGGCGGTCATCGCGGCTTCCTTGCCGAAATTGCGTGAAAGGTCGATTACGCGGATGCGTGGATCGGCCTCTTGGGCTTCGATCAGCTTTTCGAGTGTTCTATCGCTGCTGCCGTCGTTGACGAAGATGAACTCGAGGGCAACGCCTTTATTCTTCAGCGGAGCGGTGCTTTCGCACACGGCCTTCAGAAATGGAGCAATCGCGCCTTCCTCATTGTGGACCGGTACGATCAGAGCAATCGTGGCGGTCCCGCTGCCCGGACGTGCGACGCGGCCAGATGCCGGCCGATCAATATTAAGGAATGGCGCATTCATTGTTTGCCGAGCCCGCAGATCAGGCCCGACAATAGGAAGACTGGGTTAAGATGACTTTAAGGAATGCCTCGGGATTTCACAGTTTTCGGAGCGCCACTTCCTCGACCAGATGGTTGGCGCCCTTGCGCAGGATGAGATCGGCTCGGGCGCGCGTCGGCAATATATTCTCGCGCAGATTCTTCAGATTGATGTTGGCCCACAGGCCCTCGGCGATGGCGCGGGCCGCATCCTCGGAAAGTTGCGAATAGCGGTGGAAGAAGGAGGCCGGGTCGCGGAAGGCGGTTTCGCGCAGCCGCATGAAGCGGGCAATATACCAGTGATGGATCAGCTCTTCTTCCGCATCGATATAGATGGCGAAGTCAAAGAAATCCGATAGAAAAGGCACGATCTTGCCGTCCTTGGGCAAGTTGCCCGGCTGCAGGACATTGATGCCTTCGAAGATCAGGATGTCCGGCCGGTCGATGGTCTGGAACTCGCCCGGGATAACGTCATAGGTCAGGTGCGAATAGACCGGCGCGCGGACGTTGCGCTGCGCCGATTTGATGCCGGACAGGAAGCGCAGCAGCGCGCCGACATCGTAGCTGTCGGGAAAGCCCTTGCGCTCCATCAGGTTGTTGCGGCGCAGGACCTCGTTCGGCAACAGGAAACCGTCGGTGGTGACCAGGTCGACCTTGGGGCTCGACGGCCAGCGCGCCAGCAGCTCCTTTAGGACGCGCGCCGTGGTGGATTTGCCGACGGCGACGGAACCGGCAACACCGATGATGAACGGTGTCTTGGCCACGTCCAGCGCGTTGAAGAAGGCCTGGCGCTGCCTGAACAGGAGTTGACTGGCTTCGACATGAGCCGACAACAGCCGTGACATCGAAAGGTAGATGCGCTCGACCTCATGGAGATCGACCGGATCATTCAGCGACCGCAGACGATGGATCTCGTCTTCGGTGAGCGTCATCGGCGTATCGGCGCGGAACCGCGACCATTGCTCGGCCGAGAAGAACCGATAGGGTGAATACTTCTCGGTAGGAGCGAGCTGGTCCATCGAGTTCCTCCGCAGCGATCAGCCCCGGTCCAGCCGAGACGCCTTTTCGGCGACGCCCGAACGACCGGTGCGGTGTTCGAGCTCCTTGAGCACATCGCTCAGCGGAATGCCCGCTATGCCGAGAACGACAAGCCAATGATAGATGAGATCGGCGCTCTCCGAAACAAGCGCGTCCCGGTCGGCGCTGACGGCTGCGATCACCGTTTCGACCGCCTCTTCGCCGAGTTTCTGCGCCGCCTTGCCTATGCCGCGCTGAAAGAGCTTGGCCGTCCACGAATCCGGATCGCCGGAACGTGCGCGTTCGCCAATGATCTTCTCCAGATCGGAGAGCGAGAACTCAGTCATGACGCCGTTTACAGCCTCTTCTTAGCCGGAAAGGCTCTAGGACCGATTACCCGGCGAGTCCAGCCGCATCGGCAGTCCGGCTCGAGCCATATGCATCTTGGCTTCGGCGATGCTGTAGGTGCCGAAATGGAAGATCGAGGCTGCCAGCACCGCGCCTGCATGGCCGTCGCGAATGCCTTCGACCATGTGATCGAGCGTGCCGACGCCACCGGAAGCGATGACGGGCACGCGTACGGCGTCGGCGACCGCGCGGGTAAGCGCTATGTCGTAGCCGGCCTTGGTGCCGTCGCGGTCCATCGACGTCAACAGGATCTCGCCGGCGCCGAGATCGACGATCCGCCGAGCGAACTCGACGGCATCGATGCCGGTCTTCTCGCGGCCGCCATGGGTGAAGATCTCCCAGCGATCAGCCTCGCCCGCAGCGGACACTTTCTTGGCATCGATAGCGACGACGATGCACTGGTTGCCGAATTTGTCGGCTGCTTCGGCGACAAAATTAGGGGTCTTCACCGCCGCGGTGTTGATCGACACCTTGTCGGCGCCGGCGAGAAGCAGCTTCCTGATGTCGGCGACCTGACGGACGCCACCGCCGACGGTCAGCGGCATGAAACATTGTTCGGCCGTCCGGGCGATGACATCGAAGATGGTCTCGCGGTTTTCCGACGAGGCGGTGATGTCGAGAAAGCAGAGCTCGTCGGCGCCGGCCGCGTCATAGGCCTTTGCCGCTTCGACGGGATCACCGGCATCGACCAGGTCGACGAAATTGACGCCCTTGACGACGCGACCGTTCTTGACGTCGAGACAGGGGATGACGCGGGCTTTCAGCATCAGATTCTCTCGATCGCCGCAAGAAAATCGACAAGCAGTTGGCCGATGACGGGCGGAATCTCGGCCTGGGAATCAAAGGCAGGGTCGTAGGCCGAGAGCGTCACGCCGACGATCGGGATGGACCTGGCCAGCCCGCAGGCAAGTTGCCGCAGCTGTTCCGGGCTCGGACCGCCTGGATGCATGTAGCGGTTCACCTGCAGCACATCCGGATCGAGGACGTCCAGGTCCAGATGCAAATGTGCCCGGGCAGCCCCTGCCGCTGTGAGCTTTCCGACTATATCGAGTGCACCGGCACATTCGGTGCGCACGATCGGCAAAGGTTCCAGCAGGCGCTTTTCGTCGGGATCGAGGTCGCGGGCATCGACCAGCATGCAGCGCACCGGGTCTATCGGCCGGAATCCCGGAATCGCTGCTGTCATCGGACGCCAGCAGAGCCCGAGTGTCGCCGCCAGCGCCATGCCGTCGAGAAAGCCGTAGGCGGACGTCTCCGGCGTGTTGAGATCGCCATGCTGATCGATCCAGATGATCGTATCAGCCGCTTCACCGGCCACCGCACCGGCGGCGGTCAGGCAATTTCCAGCAAGGACAATGGGGAAGCGTCCTCCGTCGCCGGCGAGGCCGACCTTGGCCGCGACGGCGTTGCAGACGGCGAAGCCGGTTGCGATTTCGCGCCCCTGCTCGTCTCCCACCTTGCCGATATCTTCGACGGCGACGTCGTGGCGAGCCATGGTCAGGGCTTCGACGAGCCCACCGGCGATGATGGCGTCCGGCCCCTGGCCGCACCCTTCATGATGGTGCCCGCTGTCATAGGGGGCGAGGATAATCGAGACTTTCATGATCACGCCCCTGCCATCGGCTTGCCGCGCAGGATTGCCAGCGCCTCGGCCGGGTCGATGCGGCCGTCGTAGAGCGCGCGGCCCGAGATCGCGCCTTCGAGCTTCCGCGCATCGGGCATGGTCATGCGCACGATGTCGGCGATCGAGGCAAGCCCGCCCGAGGCGATGACCGGAATCGAAACCGCCTCAGTGAGATCGATGGTGGCGTCCCAGTTGATGCCGGTCAGCACCCCGTCGCGATCGATGTCGGTGTAGATGATGGCGGCGACGCCGGCGCCTTCGAATTTCTTCGCCAGTTCGACGACGCCGAGGCTCGAGGCCTCGGCCCAGCCTTCGACTGCGACCTTGCCGCCCTTGGCGTCGATGCCGACGGCGATCTTGCCCGGGAATGCCTTGCAGGCCTGCCTGACCAGATCCGGATCGCGCACGGCCACTGTGCCGAGGATGATACGGGCCAGCCCGCGGTCGAGCCAGTCCTCGATCTGCGCCAGGGTGCGGATGCCGCCGCCGAGCTGCACCGGGTTGCTGGTCGCCTTGAGAATGGCGCCGACAGCTGCGCTGTTGACGCTCTGGCCCTTGAAGGCGCCGTTGAGGTCGACCACGTGCAGCCATTCGAAGCCCTGCTCTTCGAAGGCGCGCGCCTGAGCGGCGGGATCGTCATTGTAGATCGTCGCAGTCGCCATGTCGCCATGCTTGAGGCGCACGCATTTGCCGTCCTTGAGGTCTATCGCCGGAAACAGGATCACCTTCAGGCGCCTTCGACGATGACAAAGTGGCCGGTCGAGCCGGCGAGCCTGTACTTCAAGGCCTCCTGGTATTCAGGCGAGCCGTAGCATTCCATCGCCTTCTCGTAGGATTCGAATTCCACCAGCACATGGCGATTGCCTGTCGGCCCTTCCGGGCTGGTATGCCGCCCGGCTCGCACCGGGAATTTCGCGCCGTATTTCGCGAAAGCCGCGGCGTTGGCCTCGATATACTGCTTGTAGATCTCGGGATCGCGGACGTCGACCATCGCCATCCAATAGCCCTTCTTGCTCATGATTCAGGGCCTCCATTGCAGGAAGTTGGTGATCAAAGCGAGACCGAGTGCCTGGCTCTTCTCGGGGTGGAATTGCGTTCCGGCGAGATTGCCGCGCGCGACAGCGGCCGTCACCGGGCCACCATAGTCGGCAACCGCCAGCACCTCATCCTCCTTCTGCGCATCGAGATGGTAGGAGTGGACGAAATAGGCGTGCAGTCCCTTCCCGCCCGTCGCAATGCCGGAAAACAATGGGTGCTTGCGCCTGAGATCGAGCGTGTTCCAGCCGATCTGCGGGATCTTCAGCGCCGGATCGGCCGGCGTGATCTCCTTGACGTCGCCGGCGATCCAGCCAAAGCCCTTTGTAACGGTCTTTTCCAATCCTCGCTCCGACATCAGCTGCATGCCGACGCAGATACCGAGGAACGGCCGCGCCTTGGCGATCGCCACCTCCTCCACTGCCTCCCACATGCCGGCAACCGCATGCAGTCCAGCGGCGCAATCGGCATAGGCGCCGACGCCCGGCAGGACGATGCGGTCGGCGGTCCTGACCCGCTCGGCATCGGCGGTGAGCTCGATCGCGGCGGCGATGCCGGCTTCATGCGCGGCGCGCTCGAAGGCCTTGGTGGCCGAGCGCAGATTGCCCGACCCGTAATCGATGATCGCGACCCGCATCTCAGGGCTTTCCCGGAATATGGGTCAATCCCAGCGCCATACCCATCTGCGCCGGCCGGGCAAGTGCTGCGTCCGGGACGATGCGCTGCGCAGGGGCCTGTGCATTCGAATCCGCATCGGCTTCCAATGCATAGCGGATGTCGGCATCGTCGAGCCTGTCGGCCTCGACGACGCCCCACTCATGCCAGCCGCGGCGGCGAAGGGCTGCAATCCGCAGGCCCTGTCCTTCCAGCCCGACATAGAGCGAGACAAGCAGCGACAAAAGCGAGCCGGCGGTTTCTAGGCCCAGCCTTTCGCCAAGCATCGAAAGCAGGCCCATGGCGACAAAGGCCAATGCCGCCTCGACCCACAGCCGATGCCAAGCCAGCCAGAGCGGCGGCACCAGCAAGCCGAGCCAGGCAAAACCGTCGCGGACAAAGGTAGCGTCCGCTCTTCCGTTGCGGCCCGGCGGCTCCATCACGACATAGATGGCCATGGCGCTACCCTTTCAAGGATCCCTTGGTGGAGGGAACCGCGTCCGGCTGGCGCGGGTCGCGCTCAAGCGCCAAACGCAGCGCACGCGCCACGGCCTTGAAGCAGGTCTCGGCGATATGGTGGTTGTTGGCACCATAATGATTGGTGATATGCAGCGTGATTCCGGCATTCTGCGCCAGTGCGTGGAAGAATTCGCGCACCAGCTCGGTGTCGAAGGTGCCGATCTTCGGCGACGAGAACGAAACATTCCAGACCAGAAAAGGGCGGCCGGAGACGTCGATCGCCGCCCGCGTCAGCGTCTCGTCCATGGCGAGATCGATCGAACCATAGCGCATGATGCCGCGCCGCTCGCCCAGCGCCTTGGCCAGCGCCTGGCCGAGCGCGATGCCAGTATCCTCGACCGTGTGGTGGTCGTCTATGTGCAGGTCGCCCTTGGCCTTCACCGTCATGTCGATCAGCGAATGGCGCGACAACTGGTCCAGCATATGGTCGAAGAAGCCGACGCCCGTCGAAATGTCGGATTTGCCCGAGCCGTCGACCTGAACCGACACGGAGATATCGGTTTCCTTGGTCTTGCGGCTTATCTCGGCGGAACGGGGCGCCATGACCTCATCCTTGTCTCAGGTTTGCACGGTTCAGGCGTTCACATGCCTGAAAACGAAAGCCTTCTAGCAGCATGACCCGGCGATTGCCAGTTACCGCTGCGGAGCGATATCAGACCCTGCGGATGGCCGGTTTGCAATCATCCGGCCTATGCATACATATGGCCGATCAAGTCACTCGTAACGCGCCAATCGCCTTGATGGGATCGGTGCTGATCGGAGCAGAAAATGTCGAATGAACTGACCATGCATGCCACGACCATCCTGACCGTGCGCAAGGGCGGCAAAGTGGTGATCGCCGGCGACGGCCAGGTCAGCCTCGGCCAGACCATCATGAAGGGCAACGCCAAGAAGGTGCGCCGCATCGGCAAGGGCGGCAACGTCATCGCCGGTTTCGCCGGCGCCACCGCCGATGCCTTCACGCTGCTGGAGCGGCTCGAAGCCAAGCTCGAACAATATCCCGACCAGCTGACGCGCGCTTGCGTCGAGCTCGCCAAGGACTGGCGCACCGACCGCTATCTGCGCCGACTGGAAGCAATGATGCTGGTTGCCGACAAGTCGGTCTCGCTGGCGCTGACCGGCACCGGCGACGTGCTGGAACCCGAATTTGGCGTCATGGCGATCGGCTCGGGCGGCAATTACGCGTTGGCCGCAGCACGCGCCCTGATGGATACCGACAAGGACGCCGAGGGGATCGCCCGCAAGGCGATGCAGATCGCGTCCGACATTTGCGTTTACACCAACAACAGCTTCGTCGTCGAAACGCTCGATGCCGCCTGAGCGGAGTCTCCGCTATGATTTTCGGCCGGTGACCGAGAAGGACCTGCCGATGATCGCCGGCTGGCTTGCCGAGCCGCATGTCGCCGAGTGGTGGGACGATCCAGGGACCGAGATTGCAGAGATCCGCGGGCATATCGACAGCATTTCGGTCGAGCCGCTTATTGTCGAGCTCGACGGCAAACCCATCGGCTATCTGCAGAGTTACGATCCGCATCTTGAGGACGGCCATCCCTATAGCGACCAGCCGTTCGGCACGCTCGGCATCGATTTGTCGATCGGCGTGCCGGAGCTTGTCGGGATCGGTCACGGCTCGACGATCGTCCGGCAGTTCGTCGAGCAGCTTTTCGAGGAAGGTGCGCCGCGCGTCATCATCGACCCGGACCCTGCCAATGCACGGGCTATCCGTGCCTATGAAAAGGCCGGTTTCAGGGCTATCGATCGCAGGAAGTCGGAATATGGCGATGCCGTGCTGATGGCGATTGATGCCCACGAGGGTGACGCCGAACAGGGTGATGCCGAAGTGGGCGACGCAGAAGAGGGGCAATAGCAGCATGAGCGTATCCAGCGACAAAACCGTCTCGGCCTATGAAGACAGTTGGCGAATGGGGCTTCTGCTGGTTCTCGGCCTGGTCATCTTCCAGGCCGGGGCCCTTTACGGCATGGGGCGGACGCCGATTTGCACCTGCGGTTATGTCAAGCTGTGGCATGGCATCGTGCAGAGTTCGGAGAATTCCCAGCATATTTCCGACTGGTACAGCTTCTCGCACATCATTCACGGCTTCCTGTTCTATGCGCTGGCATGGTTCCTTTTCCCGCGCTCGCCGATCGGGCTCAGGCTGGCCTTTGCGGTCGTCATCGAGGGCGGCTGGGAGCTGCTCGAGAACAGCCCTTTCATCATCGACCGCTACCGCGCCGGCACGATCTCGCTCGACTATTATGGCGACAGCATTATCAATTCGGTGTCGGACACGCTGGCCATGGTGCTGGGGTTTGTCATGGCGCGAAGGCTCCCTATATGGGTGATCGTAATCCTCGCCCTCATCTTCGAATTCGGTGTCGGCTATCTCATCCGGGACAATCTGACACTCAACGTGATCATGCTGCTGCATCCGTTCGAGTCCATTCGGCAGTGGCAAAGTGGAATTTAGTGACATGAGCACATTCTCTCCCCGCGAAATCGTTTCGGAACTCGACCGCTTCATCATCGGCCAGAAAGACGCCAAGCGTGCCGTGGCGATTGCCTTGCGCAACCGCTGGCGCCGCCAGCAGCTCGAAGGCCAGATGCGCGAAGAGGTGATGCCGAAGAACATCCTGATGATCGGCCCGACCGGTGTCGGCAAGACCGAGATTTCGCGCCGCCTGGCGCGCCTTGCCGGTGCGCCTTTCGTCAAGGTCGAAGCCACCAAGTTCACCGAGGTCGGCTATGTCGGCCGCGATGTCGAGCAGATCATCCGCGACCTGGTCGAGATCGCCATCGGGCTGGTGCGCGAGAAGATGCGCGAGGACGTCAAGGCGCGTGCTCACATCAACGCCGAAGAACGGGTACTCGAAGCGCTCGTCGGCAAGACAGCGAGCCCGGCCACCCGCGACAGTTTCCGCAAGAAGCTGCGCGACGGCGAGCTCGACGACAAGGAGATCGAGGTCGAAGTGGCCGATACCGGCAATGGCGGCATGCCCGGCTTCGAGATTCCCGGCATGCCGGGCGCCAATATCGGCGTGCTCAACATCAACGACATGCTGTCGAAGGCGATGGGCGGCAAGAAAACCAAGATGCGCAAGACGACCGTCAAGGAGTCCTACGGGCTGTTGATCGGCGACGAGTCCGACAAGCTGCTCGATCAGGACGAGGTGGTGCGCAGGGCACTCGAATCGACCGAGAACGACGGCATCGTCTTCCTCGATGAGATCGACAAGATTGCCTCGCGTGAAGGCGGCATCGGTGCCGGTGTTTCGCGCGAGGGCGTGCAGCGCGACCTGCTGCCGCTGGTCGAAGGCACCACGGTTGCGACCAAATACGGGCCGGTGAAGACCGATCACATCCTGTTCATCGCTTCGGGTGCATTCCACGTCGCCAAGCCATCCGACCTGCTGCCCGAATTGCAGGGCCGCCTGCCGATCCGCGTCGAGCTGCGGGCGCTGGAGAAGGACGATTTCGTCCGCATCCTCACCGAGACTGAAGCGAGCCTGATCAAGCAGTACATCGCGCTGATGAAGACCGAGGGCGTCGACCTGGTCTTCACTGATGACGCGATCGACTCGTTGGCCGGCATCGCCGTTGACCTCAACGCAAGCGTCGAGAACATCGGCGCCAGGCGGCTGCAGACGGTGATGGAGCGGGTGCTGGACGAGATCTCCTATGACGCACCGGACCGCAACGGCACCTCGGTGACCATCGATGCCGCCTATGTGGAGAAGCATGTCGGCGACCTCTCCAGAAACACGGATTTGTCGCGTTTCATCCTGTAGGAGACGCTTCATCCTCAAAGAGGCCGGGGAACTGCTCCCGGTCTCCGCCAAATTCAGCCCGGCATCCCCGATGTGTGGCTAAATGGAAGCATCCGGCGAGCTTTCGTCCCGTCGGGTGCAGGCGTCTCTCGACTCCCGTTGGAGCATTACCTAGTTTGCCCGGCGATTATTTGGGCGGCGGCACATGAAAAAACTGATCCTCGTCATTCTCGGGCTGACGCTGGCGGCAGCCATGTTCGCCGCGCAAGCGGCAACGATGGTGCCGCCGGGCAACCGCAACACCGAGCAGCCCGACATACCGGGCGCTTCGAGCCGGCGCACCCAGGCGACCAACACCACCTTCCAGGCGAAATACCGCAAGGTCTTTGCGCTGCTCCAGAACGATGCCGAACTGCGCGGCAAGATCAAGCAGGCAGCCGCGGCCTATGGCATCGACCCGATGCATATCGTCGGCGCCATCGTCGGCGAGCACACCTACAATGTCGATGCCTACGACCGGCTGCAGACCTACTACGTCAAGGCGATCTCGTATCTGTCGAGCAAGCTCTCCTTCGCCTATGACGGCCAAGACATCACCGATTTCGTGCAACGGCCGGAATTTGCCAAGTGCGCCGGCAAATCGGACAGTTACGAGCTCTGGGAATGCCGCGAGCAGGTGTGGAACCGTTCCTTTCGCGGCAAGACCGTCGATGGCACCAGCTTTCCCAACGACCGCTTCGGCGCGACTTTCTTCCAGCCCTATTATGCCGGCCAGACTTTTGGCCTTGGCCAGCTCAATCCGCTGACGGCACTGCAGATGAGCGATCTCGTGCACAAGGTTTCCGGCCTGCCGGAGCTCGACGTCGGCGACCCGAATGCGGTCTACAAGACCATCATGGATCCGGACCTGACCCTGCCTTATGTCGCGGCAACGATCCGGAAGTCGATCGACGCCTATAAAACCATTGCCGGCTTCGACATCTCGGGCAATCCCGGCATCACGTCGACGCTCTACAATGTCGGCAATCCGGAACAGCGTGCCTATGCGCTGAAGGCCGAGAACGACAAGCGCCGCGCTGCGGGCGAGCCGGAAAAGCTGCCTGAGGAAAATTACTATGGCTGGCTGGTCAACGACAAGTTGCCGGAGCTGAAGGCGCTGTTTTAGCCGAGCCCATTCGGCCAATTATCCCCCCGGCAGCTCAAGCCGCCAGCAGCGATTTCAGTTTGACGGTCTGCGAGCCTAGCGCTTCCGGCGCTGGCTTTGCCCGCTTTGCAATCAGCATCTCGGCCAGCCTTATGTCGCGCGCGACCGCATTGCCGGGGCCGATGCCACTTGCCGCAACCAGCCTGCCGTCCTCGGCGAGATGGAACAGGATGAACGCGCCGTCGCCGAGGTCGCGGCGCACGATGCTGCGGCCTTCGTCCGACAGGCCGGCGATCTGCAAGGTCAGGCCGTACTGATCCGACCAGAACCACGGAACCGCCGCGTGGGCCTCGCCGGCGCCAAGCATGTTCCTGGCGGCAAGCGCACCCTGCTCCTGCGCATTGCGCCAGGCTTCGAGCCGCACGCGCCGGCCGCCATAGATGGCGAGCGGAAACGAGCAGCAGTCGCCGGCGGCAAAGATGTCCGGGTCGCCGGTGCGAAGCGCGGCGTCGACGGCGATACCATTGTCGATGGTCAGCCCCGCCTCCGCGGCAAGTCCGGTCACCGGCACGGCGCCGATGCCGATCACGGCAAGATCAGCGACAATGCCCTGCCCGCTGGCAAGCGCCATGCGCACTTCGGCGCCATCATCAGCGATGGCGGCGATGCCCTCGCCGCACAGGATTTTCACGCCTTCGGCCTCGTGCGCCGCGTGAATGATTTGCGCAATCTCGGCCGGCACGCCGCGCATCAAGATGCGCGGCTGCGCCTCGATGACGGTGACCGCCGCACCCAGTCTGCGCGCCGCCGCGGCGAGCTCGAGCCCAATGAAGCCACCGCCAATGATGGCGACGCGATTTCCGGCGCTGAGATGAGCACGAATAGCCAGCGCATCGTTGAAGGTCCGGAGATAGACGCAGCGCCCGCCAAGACCCGGCATCGGCAATTTGCGCGGCACCGACCCAGTGGCCAGCAAGAGCCTGTCGTAAGGCAGGACCGAGCCGTCCGACAGGCGCACGGTATGCGCAGCACGGTCGATCGCGACCGCCCGAACTGAATGGATGTGCCTGATCGACCGCTCGGCAAAGATCTCGTCACTGGCGATTGCCGTGATCACCGGCGCTTCGGCAACCATCGCGTTCTTCGACAGCGGCGGCCGCTCATAGGGCAGATGCGGCTCGTCGCCGACCAGCGTCACCGGGCCATTATAGCCGAGATCGCGCAGCGCGAGCGCTGCCCGCCCGCCGCATTCGCCGGCGCCGATGATGACTATTCCTTTCGCCATCACCGTCACCCAATCTGGATCAGAACTTTGCCGGCATCGACCTTGACCGGATAGGTCCTTAGATCGACACAGACCGGCGCGCCCCTGGCAGCCCCAGTCTTGTAGTTGAAGCGGCCATTGTGCTTCGGGCACTCGATGATGTTGTCCATCACGAGCCCGTCGGCCAGATGCACCTTCTCATGGGTGCAAAGGCCGTCGGTGGCGAAATAGCCGTCGTCGGGGCTGCGATAGACCGCAAAGGTGCGGCCGCCATGATCGAACCGCATCACGTCCTCTTCGTCGATGTCCCCGGCGTCACAGGCCTCGATCCAGTCGCTCATTTCTCCCTCCCGGCAGATTTTTTGGCCCGGCATGGGCTTGGCTCATTCGGCTGCCGCGGCGGCAGCAGCGTTGTCGTTGTGGAAGTCCTCGCGATAGGGCCTCGCCGTCGGCGGCAGTTCACGCTTGATGAAATAGTCTTCATTGCGCAGCTGCCGCAGGAAGGCCGGTATCATCTCGCGGTAGCCGGCCAGGATAGACGGTGTCGGCGCCGGCAGATCGTGCTTGATCAGCTCATGCAGCCTGGGCAGCGCATGATAGGGCACCATCGGGAACATGTGATGCTCGACATGGTAGTTCATGTTCCAGTAGATGAAACGGCTCACCGGGTTCATGTAGACCGTGCGGCTGTTGAGCCGGTGATCGGTGACGTTTTCAGCCAGGCCGCCATGCTGCAGCAGGCCGACCATCACATGGTGCCATGCGCCGTAAAGCCTGGGCAGCCCGACCAGCATCAGCGGCAGGAACGAGCCCGTGTAGAGCGCCAGCGCGATAGTCGCGGCATAGATCGCCGTCCAGATGCGGGCAATGCGGATGGCCTTCGGCTGCTCCTGCTCGGGAATGAAGGTTCTTTCGGCCGGGCTGATGATGCCGGCTGCATTGCGCAGCATGTCGCTCATCGCATGCCAGGCGTCGAGAATGCCGACGAAGTTGAGCACGACGCGCAGTAGATCGGGCGGACGCATCACCGAGATCTCCGGATCGCGGCCGACGATGATGGTATCGGTATGGTGGCGCGTGTGGCTCCAGCGCCAGGTTACCGGGTTGCGCATGATCATGAAGCAGGCGATCTGATAGACCACGTCGTTCATCCACTGCGTCCTGAAAGCGGTGCCGTGGCCGCATTCGTGCCAGCGGGAATCGGTGGAGGAACCGTAGAGGACGCCGTAGATGAAGAAGAACGGCACGCACCACCAGCTGCCCCAGAACCAGGCGCCGCCGGCGCCGCTCAGGACCAGGGCGCCGAGCCAGATGATGGTATCGCGGATCGCCGGACCGTCGGAGCGCTGCATCAGCTCCTTCATCTGCTTGCGCGACACGTCGGTGTGGTACCACTCGGCCGCCGTCAGCCCGCTCTCGACGGCGAGTTTCGCGTCGCGGCCGATCAGGCTGTAGTCACGCCGGGACGCTGCTACAGAGGTAATGTTCCCGGTTCGGAGTCCAATGTCCACCATGGCGGAGGCCTCGATTAGGTTTCTGCCATACTAAAATAACGCTTGGGCTTGATAGGCTCAATATCACAAAGATAGTTTCTATCATTTTCCATCAGAATGGTGTAAAAGGGGCCGGATAGTGGAGTAAGGCAGCGATGGCGAAACGGCCGACGATCACCGACCTGGCACGCATTTCGGGGGTCAGCGTTGCCACCGTCGACCGGGTGCTGAACAACCGCTTGCCGGTGCGCGAGGAAACCGCGCGCCGCGTTTATGAAGCGGCGACCAGCATCGGCTATCACGCAGCCGGGCTGATCAAGCAGCGGATGCGCCATGAATTGCCCGAATACCGGCTCGGGTTCCTGCTGTTGAGGCGGGAGGACGTCTTCTACAGCGAATTCGCCCGCGAGCTTGAGCTGGCGGTGTCGCAGTCGCCGCGCTTTCGCGGCGTAGCGACCATCGACTTCGCCGCTTCGCTGGCGCCGGACGAGATCGTCGAGCGAATGCGCAAGCTGGCCGCAAAATCCAGGGCTGTCGCCCTGGTCGGACCTGATCACCCGACACTGACGGTCGCCGTCGAGGCTCTCAAAGCCAAGGATGTGCCGGTATTTTCCCTGCTTTCCGACTTCGCGTCCGGCATTCGCGAGGGCTATGTCGGCCTCGACAATCGAAAGGTCGGCCGCACCGCTGCCTGGATGATCTCGAAGGCCGCGAAGAAACCGGGCAAAGTCGCGCTCTTCGTCGGCAGCCATCGCTTCCATGGTCACGAGCTCCGCGAGATCGGCTTTAGATCCTTCTTTCGCGAGCAGGCGCCAGAATTCACCATACTCGAGACGCTGGTCAATCTGGAAGCGAACCAGATCACGCATGATGCAATGATCGAGCTTCTGGCCCGCCATCCTGATCTCGCCGGTTGCTATGTCGCCGGCGGCGGCATGGAAGGCGCGATCTCGGCGCTGAGGGAAGCGATGCCGGCAGAGATGCCGGCGGTCGTCTGCAACGAGATCACGCCTGACTCCCGTGCGGCGCTGGCGGATAACATCCTGACCATGGTGATCTCGACACCACTGGCGGCGCTTTGCCGGGAGCTTGTAGCGCTGATGGCGCATGCCATCGAGACCGGTGCCGCGAATGCGCCGGGTCAGACCTTTCTGCCCTTCGACATTTATCTACCGGAAAACATCTGAGGTCGCGGCCATTGCCGCTGCATGATGTAATCTATCAGGACGGCTTTCAGGCCTGGCTTGCCTGAGCGTTCGTCTAAAAGAGCTCGAAATGCCGAAAATCCATTCCTCACGGCGAAATCTCGCTTGACGCCCTCACGCGAAATGGAATAAATATTTCACTAACTGAGCATTTTGGTTCTTTCGTTCCGGAACACCTGTTTCAGGCAAAATGCCTTCCGGAACTGAAGCGGGCAATCGGGAGAGATTCCCTGGGAGATCGGGGATTCCGGGTAGATCGGTGCAGCCGGACACCAATGTGGAGGAGACATAAAATGAAGAAACTGCTTTTGGGCGTCGCGTTTACGGCGCTGATGAGTTCGTCCGCTCTCGCTGCCAAGATCGGCGTGTCGATGGCGTTGTTCGACGACAATTTTCTCACCGTGCTGCGCAACGGCATGATCGAGCAGGCCAAGGGCATGGACGGCGTTGAGCTGCAGGTGGAGGACGCGCAGAACGACGTCGCCAAGCAACTTGACCAGATCAAGAATTTTGCCGCCTCGGGCGTCGACGCCATCATCGTCAACCCGGTCGACACCTCGGCCACCCAGGCGATGTCGGACGCAGCCGCCGCGGCCAAAATTCCGCTGGTCTATGTCAACCGCGAGCCGGTCAACGTCGACACGCTGCCCGACAACCAGGCCTTCGTCGCCTCGAACGAAGCCGATTCCGGCACGCTCGAGACCAAGGAGGTCTGCCGCCTGTTCAAGGAGGCCGGCAAGAAAGAGGCCAATGTCTACGTGATCATGGGCGAGCTGTCGAACCAGGCAGCGGTGCAGCGCACCAAGGACATTGACGACGTGATCGCCACTCCGGACTGCAGCTTCATCAAGATCATCGACAAGCAGACATCGAACTGGAAGCGCGAAGAAGCGCAAAACCTGATGACCAACTGGCTGTCGACCGGCAAGCCGTTCGACGGCGTCATCGCCAACAATGACGAAAGCGCCATCGGCGCCATCCAGGCGATGAAAGCTGCCAACATCGATATGAAGTCGGTTGTCGTCGGTGGCGTCGACGCTACCCAGGACGCGCTTGCAGCGATGCAGGCTGGCGATCTCGATGCAACCGTGTTCCAGGACGCGGCCGGCCAGGGTGCCGGCGCGCTTGACGCAGCGCTCAAGCTAGCGAAGGGCGAGAAGGTCGAGCACAAGGTCTACATCCCCTTCCAGCTGGTCACGCCGGCGAATATCGACAAGTTCCTGAAGAAGAACTGAGGCCGCGGACCCATTCGAAACGGAGCGGCGCGCCAAAATAAGACAGCGCCGCTCCTCCTTTCCCTCTCGGCCTGAAGAGCGGCCGAGTGGAGACCGTGGCTGACGGAGGAAGCACGATTGGCACAGACATCTCACGGCGTCGGCGGGCTCAGCTATGATGCGAAGCGGCGCGCATGGCCGGCCGAATTCAACGTCTTCCTGGCGCTCGTCATCCTGGTCGGCGCTTTCGAGCTGATCGGCCGGGTTTTCCTTGGCGACAGCTTCCTGTTCAATACCCGCGACAATATCGATGCAATCTTCAATGAGGCACGCCTGCAGATCATCATCCTGCAGGTGTCGATCGTCGGCATCATTGCCATCGGCGTGACGCAGGTGATCATTACCGGCGGCATCGATCTGTCCTCGGGTTCGATCGTCGGCGCCACGGCGATGATAGCCATGAGCTTCGCCCAGGTGGCGACGGTCAATGGCAACCCGAATCCCAAGGCAATGTTCATCGCCCAAGGCTGGACCGATCTGCCGGTAATCGTTCCGGTGCTGGTCGCGATCGGCTGCGGTCTGCTGGCCGGCCTGGTCAACGGTGCATTGATCGCCTACACCCGCATTCCGCCGTTCATCGCCACGCTCGGCATGATGGTCACCGCGCGGGGCATCGCCAAATGGTGGTCGAAGGGCCAGCCGATCTCGTTTCCGACCGAGAGTTTCGCCGCCATCGGCAAGGGGCTGATGCCCGTCATCATTTTCATATCCCTGGCAGTGCTGTTCCAGCTGATCCTGAGCTACACCAAATATGGCAAGCACTGTTATGCCATCGGCTCCAATGAGGATGCCGCGCGCATGTCCGGCATTAACATCGCCAACCACAAGATCCTCGTCTACGTCATTGCGGGCGTCCTCGCCGCGCTCGCCGCCGTGGTGCTGAGCTCCAAGAATCTCACCGCCCAGGCCGGCATGGGGGTGATGTATGAACTCGACGCGATCGCCATGGCGGTGATCGGCGGCGTCTCGCTGTCGGGCGGCCGCGGCTCGATCATCGGGACGGTGATCGGCTCGCTGATCTTCGGCGTCATCATTTCCGGCTTCACCTTTTTGCGCCTCGACGCCTATTACCAGGAGATGGTCAAGGGCGTGATCATCGTCGGCGCAGTCGTTCTCGACCAGTGGCGCCAACGCTTGCGGGCAATGAGGGCTTGATCATGTCGGACATCGTCCTGAAGACCGAAAACCTGACCAAGTATTATGGCGGCGTCCATGCGCTGGAAGGTGCGAACTTCGAACTGCGTAAGGGCGAGCATGTCGCCATTATGGGCGACAATGGCGCCGGCAAATCGACCTTCGTACGCCAGATTACCGGCGTCGAGCAGCGCACCAGCGGCAAGATGTGGTTCGACGGCAAGGAAGTAAATTTTGCCGGCCCTATCGAAGCGCGCGAGGCGGGCATCGAGACGGTGTTCCAGAATCTGGCGCTGGCCGACGATCTCGACGTGCCGTCGAACCTGTTCCTCGGCCGCGAAAAGGTGCTGTTCAATCTCGGGCCCTTCTCGATCCTCGATCGCAAGTTCATGCGCAAGGCGACCGAGGCCGCCTTGGTCCGGACCGCGGTCAAGATCCCCAACCTTTCCAACACCATCCGCCACATGTCGGGCGGCCAGCGCCAGTGCGTGGCGATCGCCAGAACCGCGACCTTTGCTTCCAAGCTCATCATCATGGACGAGCCGACGGCGGCACTCGGCGTGCAGGAAACGATGCAGGTCGAAAACATCATCCGCACGCTGAAGGAAAATGGCGAACCGCTGATCCTGATCTCTCACAACATGCGCCAGGTGTTCGATTTGGTCGACCGCATCGTCGTCTTCCGGCGCGGCCGCATCGTCGCCAATTTGCGCAAGCAGGACACCGACGGCAACGATATCGTCTCCTATATCACCGGCGCCAAGACCGGGCAGGCGGAACTTGCGGCCTAAAGGCCAACGCCGGGCCACAGGCGCCGACACGCCTTCCCTTCCGAACCATCCTCAAAGGAAAATCTTCATGCCTCTTCGCTTTGCTCTTCTCGGTGCCGGCCGTATCGGCAAGGTCCACGCCCGTGCGGTCGGCTCCAATCCGCAGGCCAGGCTGGTTGCGGTTGCCGACGCCTTCGAGAAGGCGGCGACCGATCTGGCCACAGCCTATGGCGCCGAAGTGCGCAGCATCGACGCCATCGAGAAGGCCGGGGATATCGACGCGGTCGTCATCTGCACGCCGACCGACACCCATGCCGATCTGATCGAGCGCTTCGCCAAGGCGGGCAAGGCGATCTTCTGCGAGAAGCCGATCGACCTCGATGCCGGCAGGGTGGAAGAATGCCTGGCCGTCGTCGACAAGGCCGGCGCGACCTTGATGGTAGGCTTCAACCGCCGCTTCGATCCGCATTTTGCCGCCGTGCGCAAGGCGATCGACCACGGCGCCATCGGCACCGTCGAGATGGTGACCATCACCTCGCGCGATCCCGGTCCGCCGCCGCTCGACTATATCGGCCGCTCCGGCGGCATCTTCCGCGACATGACCATTCATGATTTCGACATGGCGCGCTTCCTGCTTGGCGAGGAGCCGGTGGCAGTCAGCGCGCATGCTTCGGTGCTGGTCGACAAGAAGATCGGCGAGGCCGGCGATTTCGACAGCGTCAGCGTCATCCTCGAAACCGCCTCCGGCAAGCAGTGCGTCATCTCCAACTCGCGCCGCGCCACCTATGGCTACGACCAGCGCATCGAGGTGCATGGCTCGAAAGGCATGATTGCGGCCGAGAACCAGCGGCCGGTGTCGATCGAACTGGCCAATGAAAAAGGCTATACGCGGCCGCCGCTGCACGACTTTTTCATGACCCGCTACCTCGACGCCTATGCCAACGAGATCGCTGCCTTCATCGCCGCGGCGACGACAGGCAACAAGGCGGCGCCGAGCGGCAAGGACGGGCTGGTGGCACTGAGGCTGGCGGATGCGGCGCTGAAATCGGCCAAGGAAGGCAAGACCATTCGCCTCGACAAGAGCCACTGAACATCAAGCACAGGAGCAAGGCGATGAACGGTTCCGCCGGTCGCAATTCCGAAACACGCGCCATCGTCACCGGCGGCGCGCAAGGCATCGGCTTCGCCGTCGCCGAGGCGCTGGCCGATGAGGGCTGCCGGGCGCTGGCGCTGATCGGCCGCTCCCAGCAGAAAGGCGACAAGGCTGTCGCCGCTCTCAAGCGGGCAGGCGTCGACGCCATCTTCATCAGTGCCGACGTCTCAGAGGTGGCCGACTGCAAGCGCGCCGTCGAAACGGCGATCGCCCATTTCGGCACCGTCAACGCGCTGGTCAACGCCGCCGCCACTTCGGCCCGTGGCTCGCTGGTCGAGACCTCCCAAGACCTCTTCGACCAGATATTCCAGACCAATGTGCGCGGCCCGTTTTTCCTGATGCAAGGCGTGGTGGCGCATTTGCTGGCGCGCAAGGCGCCGGGCTCGATCGTCAACGTACTGTCGATGTCGGCGCATTGCGGCCAGTCGTTCCTGGCGCCCTATTCGTCGAGCAAGGGGGCGCTGGCGACGCTGACCAAGAATGTCGCCAATGCCTATCGCGGCAGCCGCATCCGCTGCAACGCGGTGCTGCCCGGCTGGATGGACACCGAGGGCGAGGCGATCGTGCAGAAGAAATGGCATGACGCGCCAGACGACTGGCTGGAAAAGGCCGAAGCCGCGCAGCCGATGGGCCAATTGGTGAAGCCGGCGCAGCTTGCCCGGCTGATCAGCTATATGATCAGCCCGCAGTCCGGCGTCATGACCGGGTCGCTTGTCGATTACGACCAGAGCGTCGCCGGGTCGTCGCCTGAGTAGCATCAGTTGAAAACGTCGGGGCCTCAGGTCCGGTGTGCATTGTGCAACCCCGCCAACTCGACCTGAACGTCGGCCAGCTCTTGCTTCCAGTAGGCAATATCCTCCGGCGTAGCTGGCGTCCCGAAGGCGTTGGCCTCGTAGGCGCTCAACATAGCTTTGGCTGATCTTAGGCGTGCGTCTGCCGCCGCTCGCAGCAGCGCATAAACATCGACGGGTTCTTCGGGATCTTGGTCCATATCGTTGAGCGTATAAGAGTTCGGGCTGGATCGCGACGGGCAGGGCCGTCAAAATTCAAACTGAGGGGAGCGTGACAAGCACCTCGGCTTCGGCTATAGGGCTGGCATGATCAACCCGACCGCCTCGTTTTGGTACTTTAGCTACTCGCTGGCGGCGGGAGGATTGCGCTCGATCTGAAGATTGCAGCATCAACATCCGAACGCCGCCAGACCTGGCGGCTTTTTTGTTTCAGCCGGCAGGTCTCCCAATCAGGAGCAGAAAGCCGTGTTGACCACCACAGATGATCTTCGGGTCAAGGAACTCAAAGAACTGAGCACGCCGGAAGAGGTGATGCGCGAGATACCGCGCACGCTGACGGCGACGCGCACCGTTACCGCCTCACGCAACGCGATCCATTCCATCTTGACCGGCGCCGCCGACCGGCTGGTGGTCATCGTCGGCCCTTGTTCGATCCACGACCCGGTCGCCGCCGTGGACTATGCCAGCCGGCTAGCGGCGCTGCGCGAGACCCTGTCGGACCGGCTGGAGATCGTCATGCGCGTCTATTTCGAGAAGCCGCGCACTACGGTCGGCTGGAAGGGCCTGATCAACGATCCCGACCTCGACGGCAGCTTCAACATCGACAAAGGACTGAGGATGGCCCGCAACGTGCTCTCGGCGGTCAACAATCTCGGCCTTCCCTCAGCGACCGAGTTCCTCGACATGACAACTCCGCAATACATCGCCGACCTCGTCGCCTGGGGCGCGATCGGCGCGCGCACGACAGAGAGCCAAATCCATCGCGAGCTCGCATCGGGCCTCTCCTGCCCGGTCGGTTTCAAGAACGGCACCGACGGCAATCTGCGGATTGCCGTCGAGGCGGTGAAGTCCGCCGCCCAGCCGCATCATTTCATGGCGGTGACGAAGGGCGGGCGCAGCGCCATCGCGACGACCACCGGCAACGAGGACTGCCACGTCATCCTGCGCGGCGGCATTGTGCCCAACTATGACGCGGCAAGCATAGCTGCTGCCTCCGCTGAGCTCGGCCGGATCGGCGTGGCACCTCGGCTGATGATCGATGTCAGTCACGCCAACAGCAACAAGAAGCCGGAAAACCAGCCGCTGGTGGCGGCTGACGTGGCGGGCCAGATCGCGGCGGGCGACGAGCGCATCATCGGCATCATGATCGAGAGCAACCTGGTCGCCGGCCGGCAGGACGTCGTGCCCGGCAAGCCGCTCGTCTATGGCCAGAGCATCACCGATGGCTGCATCGACTGGGAAACCACCGAGACAGTGCTGCTCGGCCTTGCCGACGCCGTCGAGCGGCGCCGGTCGGCGCGACACGCCATGATCGCCGATCGCCCGGGAGCCGCCTGAGACCGGCACTGCCCCCTTCTCCCCTTGCGGGAGAAAGGGAAACCAGCGCCCGGCTTACTACCGCACTGCGATCCAGCGCTGTTCCGCGAACGAGCGCGCCATCGCGTGCACGGTGCGCTCGATCTCCAGGCCTTCGTCGAAGTCGATGATCCGCGCCGGCTTGCCGGCAAGGCGCGTCAACAGTTCGCGGCATTCGATGATCTTGAGATCGTTAAAGCCGAGGCCGTGGCCGGGCGCCGGCAGGAAGGCGTCGTAAGGCCTGTGGTGCGGCGCCACCAGGATCGTGCGGTAGCCTTGCTCGGTCGGTCGATCGGCCGTCAGATAGAGCTGGAACTCGTTCATCCGCTCCTGATCGTACAGGATCGAACCCTTCGAACCAAAAATCTGGATGGCGATCCGGCCCTTGCGGCCCCACGCGGAACGGTTGACCAGCAAGGTGCCGGCGATGCCATTTTCGAGATGCATCAGGATGCTGGCGATATCGTAGGTCTCGACCGCGCGGCGCCCGCCTGAGGCGACGCGGCGGTCGGCATAAGGCTTGGCCATGTCGCACATGACGCGGGCGACACGACCGAACAGGACCGCAATGAGCGACAGCGGGTGTACGGCGAAATCGTCGAGAGCGCCATAGCCCGACACCGCCTCGTGCTTCCAGAAGAACAGCGCCTGCGGATCGGCCATGAAGTCCTCGTCCATCTCGATGCGCAGATGGTTGACCTCGCCGATGATCTTCTCATCGAGCAGTGCACCGATATGGCGGATTGCGGGGTTCTGGATGTAGTTATAGCCGAGCGCGGCGACTTTGCCTGACTTTTGGGCCGCCGCCGCCATTGCTTGCGCCTCGGCGAAGCTCGGCGCCATCGGTTTTTCGCACCACAGATGCTTGCCGGCTTCGAGGATGGCGATGGCCATTTCCGGGTGGAACTGGTTCGGCGTGGTCAGCGAGACGACATCGACTTCCGGGTCGTCGACAACGGCGCGCCAGTCGCCGGAGGCCTTGGCGAAGCCGAATTCGGCCGCACGGCGTTTGGCAAGGTCCTCGTTGACCTCGCCGAGATGGACCAGCCTTGGCTTGGCCACGTCGGGAAAGACGGTGCCGACCGCATTCCAGGCAATGGCGTGGCACTTGCCCATGAAACCAGTACCGATAAGACCTACCCCGACCATCTGCTTTGCCTCCGCTACGTGCAAATTTGTGTGGATGAATTAGTCCATTTTGTTTGTAAATGGAACGCTTGTCTCATTTTTTATGGTGTTCTTGCACAGGCCCGCTATGATGGGGCACAGAGGGAACCGACGATGAGCCTGGGCGGAGCGACGATGGACGAACGGGTGCCTCGCGATTTCGAAACGCTGCGGGCGACGATCCTGGAGCGGCGCCAGAGCCTGCCGAAACGCATCGCCCAGATCGCCGCCTACGCGCTCGACAATCCCGACGATATCGCCTTCGGCACCGCTGCCAGCATCGCCGCCTCCGCCGGTGTACAGCCTTCGACCCTGATCCGCTTTGCCCAGCAGCTTGGCTTCGACGGCTTTACCAGCCTGCAGCTGGTATTTCGCGAGCGCCTGCGCGAACGCAACTCGTCCTATGACGAGAGGCTGGCGGCGTTGCGCGCCAAGGCCGAGGAAGGCGCCGGTCACCGGGCGATTTTCGACGGTTTTGTCGCCGCAGCCAGCACCTCGCTCAACGACATTTCGCGCACGCTGAACGAAGACCATTTCGAAGATGCGATCGCCGTGTTGGCCAAGGCGGAAACCATTTATGTGCTGGCCAAGCGGCGCTCTTACCCGGTCGCCTCCTACATTGCCTATGCATTGGGCAAGCTCAAGATCCGCAACCAGCTGATCGAATCGGCCGCCGGCCTCAATGCGGAGATGATCGGTTTTGCCTCTCCAAGGGACGCCGTCATCGCCATCAGCTTTTCGCCCTATGCCCCGGCCACCATCGAGGAGGCGCGCGTCATTTCGGAGCAAGGCGTGCCGATCGTGGCGATTACCGACAGCTCCTTTTCGCCGCTCGCCCAATTCGCCAGGGTCTGGTTCGAGGTCGCCGAAGCCGATTTCGCCGGCTTCCGCTCGCTGTCGGCGACGATGGCTTTGGCCATGGCGCTGACCGTTGCCGTCGGCGAGAAGCGGCGCGACGGCGGCCGCAAGCGGAAGGCTTAGATCACCTCTATTGCCGTTTCGCCTTCTGCCAAAAGCCGCGCTGCGTCGCGGGCAGGCGGCGATCCGAACTGGCGGGCATACTCCCGGCTGAACTGGGAAGCACTCTCATAGCCGACAGCGAAGGCGACACGCGCCACGTTGCCCGGCTGGGCAATCAGCAGATGGCGGGCTTCCAGCAAGCGGATTTGCTTTTGATACTGGATTGGGCTCATGGCCGTCGCCGCCTTGAAGTGGCGATAAAACGCAGCGCTGCTCATGCGGGCGATTTCGGCCAGATCCCCGACCCGGACCGGCTGATGGGGATGCGAACGGATCCAGGCGATCGCCCGGCCAATCCGGGACAGATGGCCATCGGCGCGCGCAAGCTCACGTAGCTTTCCGGCCTGGGGGCCTTGCAGAAGCCGAAACAGTATCTCCCGCTCGAGCAAGGTTGCGAGCACGGGAATCTCCGCTGGCCGGCCAAGCAGCCGCATCATTCGACGCAACGCGTCGAGCAGGTCGTCATCAACGGGAGAGGTGGAGAAACTGTCGCCGCCGAGGGCCGGCCGGTGGTCGACGAGGAGCGCGGCGACGGCCTGCAGGTCAAGGGTCAAGCCAATGGCCAGGTAAGGGCGCGCGGCGCTCGCTTCGACTATCTGGCTGATAGTGGGCGTCTCGACAGTGTAGATGAAATAGCTGGCCGGATTGTAACGAAGTGCCCGGTCGCCGATCAGAACCGTCTTCGCGCCCTGCAATACGAATAAGATCCCCGATCCCCACACCCCCGGCAATGGCGCCGTGGCGACTTCGCTGCGGCCGATCGAAACGCGGGGAATCGCCGTTCTTGTTCGTCGCCCGCGCGCATGGCGGCCGGCGATCTCGATCAACTCCTGCAGCGCCTCGCTCATTGCACCAGCATCGCGCATTCGCGCCAACCGTGCAACAGCGTGAGAGGATTAGGCAAGAGCTGGAGAGTTTCCGGCGCGCGGCGCCCGCTGCGTCGCGCCATTTGTGGCTCGTCCACAAGGAACATGGAGACACCGATATGACGACATCGAAAAGCGCGCTGGTGACCGGCGCCAACAAGGGTATAGGCCGCGAAATCGCCCGGCGACTGGCGACGATGGGCTTCAAGGTCTGGCTCGGCGCCAGAGACGCCGAACGCGGCATGGCGGCAGTGCAAACCTTGCGCGCCGAAGGCCTCGACGTAGAGTGGCTTGAGATGGACGTCACGCAGGATGAGAGTGTGAAGGCGGCCGCCAAAGCCGTCAGCGCGGCCAACTCCTGCCTCGACGTGCTGGTGAACAATGCCGGCGTCGCCATCAACTACGACCTGCCGCCGAGCCGGCAGCGGGTTGCCGACATCCAGGCCACCTATGACGTCAATGTCTTCGGCCCGATCCGCGTGACCCAGGCATTCCTGCCGCTGCTGCTGGCAGCTCCTGCTGCCCGCATCGTGATGGTGAGCAGTTCCACCGGGTCCATCGGCCGGGCGCTCGATCCCGCCAGCGCGAACCACGCCGTCAATATTATGGGCTACGGCAGCTCCAAGACGGCCTTGAACGCCATCACCGTGGCCTTCGCCAGGGAGCTTGCGCCGCAAGACATCAAGGTCAACGCCGCGGCGCCCGGCTATACCGCCACCGATCTCAACGGGTACAGAGGTCACCGCACGGTGCAGCAGGCGGCCGAGATCGTCATTCACCTGGCGACCCTGGACGCCGATGGCCCGACCGCCGGGTTCTTCAACGAAGATGGCCCGCTTCCTTGGTAAATCAGCTGGTTTCAGTGGTAGGGACTTGACGTTCGTCTGACTTCAAAGTTTCTCAACGCGCGGGCCTTTGCACAGCACTTTTCGGCGAAGGAACGCGCGTTCCATATTGACTATGGATTGGAATTATTATTTCATATTGCCGGCGCCACGCTGCCGCTCGCGCGTGTTACCCAAGACAACAAAGCCGATGGGAGGTTCGAATGGGCGAAGCCGTGGAAGCGAGATATGCGCCGCTCGACGTTATCACAATCGGCCGCGCTTCCGTCGATCTCTATGGCCAGCAGATCGGCTCGCGCCTGGAAGATATCACCTCCTTTGCCAAGTCGGTCGGCGGCTGTCCGGCCAACATCGCGGTCGGCACTGCCAGGCTCGGCCTGCGCTCGGCGCTGCTCACCCGTATCGGCAATGAGCAGATGGGCCGCTTCATCCGCGAGCAGCTGACCCGCGAGGGCGTTTCCGTCGACGGCCTCAGGACCGATCCTGAGCGATTGACCGCTCTGGTGCTGCTGTCGGTCGAGGATGAAGGCGTCTCGCCGATGATCTTCTATCGCAGCGATTGCGCCGACATGGCGCTTTCGGAAGACGACATCGATGAGGCGTTCATCGCTTCGGCACGCGCGGTCGTCGTCACCGGCACGCATTTTTCGCGGCCAAACAGCGACGCCGCGCAGCGCAAGGCGATCCGTGTCATGAAAGCCAAGGGCGGCAAGGTGGTGTTCGACATCGACTACCGCCCCAACCTATGGGGCCTCGCCGGCCACGCCGAAGGCTTCGAGCGCTATGTGAAATCCGACCGCGTCTCGGCGCAGTTGAAGACGGTGCTGCCCGACTGCGATCTCATCGTCGGCACCGAAGAGGAGATCATGATCGCCTCCGGCGCGGACGATTACCTGAGCGCGCTGAAAACCATCCGGTCGCTGTCGGCGGCAACCATCGTGCTGAAACGCGGCGCCATGGGCTGCATCGTCTATGACGGGCCGATCAGCGACGACCTCGAGGACGGTGTCGTCGGCAAGGGGTTTCCGATCGAGGTCTACAATGTGCTTGGCGCCGGCGACGCGTTCATGTCGGGCTTCCTGCGCGGCTGGCTCGGCGAGGAAAGCCTGGCGACGGCGGCGACCTGGGCCAATGCCTGCGGGGCATTTGCCGTGTCGCGGCTGCTCTGCGCGCCGGAATACCCGACCTTCGAGGAATTGCAGTTCTTCCTGAGGAACGGCAGCAAGCATCTGGCGCTGCGCAAGGACGAGGCGATCAACCACATCCATTGGGCGACGACGCGCCGGCGCGACGTCCCCTCGCTGATGGCATTCGCCTGCGACCACCGCGTCCAGCTGGAGGACGTCGCGGCAAAAGTCGGTGCCGATCCGTCGCGAATCCCAGCTTTCAAGGTGCTGACGGTCAAGGCTGCGGCCAAGGTCGCGGCTGGTCGCGCCGGCTACGGCATGCTGCTCGACGAAAAATACGGCCGCGAGGCGATGTTCGAATTCGCCCACCATTCCTTCGCCTGGCTCGGCCGACCGGTGGAGTTGCCGGGCTCGCGGCCGCTTCGCTTCGAATTCTCGCAAGATATCGGCTCGCAACTGACCGAGTGGCCGGTCGACCATTGCATCAAGTGCCTGTGCTTCTACCATCCTGACGATCCGGCGGAGCTGAAAACCGAACAGCAGCGGAAGCTGCGCGCTTTGTTCGAAGCGGCGCGCAAGGTCGGCCGGGAATTGCTGGTCGAGATCATCGCCGGCAAGCATGGCAAGCTCGACAACATGACCATCCCGCGGGCGCTGGAGGAACTCTATGCGCTCGGCATCAAGCCCGACTGGTGGAAGCTCGAACCGCAGGCGTCGGCCGGCGCATGGGCAAAGATCGAGGCGGTGATCCTGAGGAACGATCCGTGGTGCCGCGGGATAGTGCTGCTTGGCCTGGAAGCGCCGCAGGACGAACTGGAAGCGGCCTTCGCCGCCACCGCCAAGGCACCCATCGTCAAGGGTTTCGCCGTTGGTCGCACCATCTTCATCAACGCGGCCGAGCAATGGCTTGCCGGCAAGATGTCGGACGACGAGGCGGTGGCCGACATGGCGTCGCGCTTCGAGAGACTGACCGAGGCATGGCTTGCCGCGCGCGGCCGCAAAGCAGCATAAGAAGGCGCGGCATAAGGACTGCGGAGGAAAACGACATGACCAAAACAATCCGCCTGACGATGGCGCAGGCGCTGACCCGCTTTCTTGCTAGACAGATGACCGAGATTGGCGGCAAGAAAGTGCCGATCTTCGGCGGTGTCTGGGCGATCTTCGGCCACGGCAATGTCGCCGGCGTCGGCGAGGCGCTCTATCAGGTCCGCGACGAGTTGCCGACCTTCCGCGCCCATAACGAGCAGGCGATGGCGCATGCGGCGATCGCCTATGCCAAGGCCAATTTCCGCCGCCGTTTCATGGCGGCGACCAGTTCGATCGGCCCCGGTGCGCTCAACATGGTGACGGCGGCAGCCCTTGCCCATGTCAACCGGCTGCCGGTTCTGCTTCTGCCCGGCGATGTCTTCGCCAATCGCATCCCGGACCCCGTCCTGCAGCAGGTCGAGGATTTTTCCGATGGCACGGCGACGGTCAATGACTGCTTCCGGCCGGTATCGCGCTATTTCGACCGCATCACGCGGCCGGAGCAGATCATACCGGCGCTAAATCGCGCCATGCAGGTGCTGACCGATCCCGCCGAATGCGGCCCGGTGACGCTGGCGCTGTGCCAGGACGTGCAGGCCGAGGCCTATGACTACCCCGAGAGTTTCTTTGCCGAACGGCTCTGGACTCAGCGCCGGCAGCGCCCGGACCGTAGGGAATTGGCGGCTGCGGTGGCGGCGCTGAAGAGCGCGAAGAAGCCATTGGTGATTGCCGGCGGTGGCGTGCTCTATTCGCAGGCGTCGGGTGAACTGGCCAGACTGGTGCAGGACGCCGGCATTCCGGTCTGCGAGACGCAAGGCGGCAAATCCTCGCTGCCGGACGATCATCCGCTGAACATGGCTGCGGTCGGCGTTACCGGCACTTCGGCGGCCAACAGGCTGGCCGAAGAGGCCGATGTCGTGCTTGCCGTCGGCACTAGGCTGCAGGATTTCACCACCGGCTCCTGGGCTTTGTTCAAGAATTCCGGCAAGACCATCATCGGGCTCAACGTCCAGCCTTTCGATGCCGGAAAGCACCAGGCGCTGCCGCTGGTCGCGGATGCGATGGAAGGGCTCGCCGAATTCGCTGCGGCGCTGAAGGGCTGGAAGGCTCCTTCAGGCTGGACCGACAACGCAGTCAGTGGCAAAAAGGACTGGCAGGCGGATGCCGGCAAGGTGACGGCGTCGACCAATGCCGCCTATCCGTCCGACGCGCAGGTGATCGGCGCCGTGCAGCGCGCCATGGGCTCCGGCGTGGTACTGCTCCATGCCGCCGGCGGCCTGCCGGGCGAATTGCACAAGCTGTGGCAGGCGGGCGCGCCCGGCTCCTATCACGCCGAATACGGCTTCTCGACAATGGGCTACGAAATCGCCGGCGGGCTCGGCGCCAAGATGGCCAAGCCGGACGAGGAGGTTGTCGTGATGATCGGCGACGGCTCCTACCTGATGCTCAATTCCGAGATCGCGACCTCGGTGATGCTCGGCCTCAAGCTGACCATCGTGCTGCTCGACAACCGCGGCTATGGTTGCATCAACCGGCTGCAGATGGCAACCGGCGGCGCCAACTTCAACAATCTGCTGAAGGATGCGCGTCACGAGACCTTGCCCGATATCGACTTCGCCGCGCATGCTGCGAGCATGGGTGCGATCGCCGAAAAAGTGCCCTCGATCGCTGGGCTGGAAACGGCGCTGGCGCAAGCGAAGAAGAACACGCGAACGACGGTGCTGGTCATCGACACCGACCCCCTGGTTTCGACCGACGCCGGAGGAAGCTGGTGGGATGTCGCAGTGCCGGAAGTCTCGGCGCGGCCACAAGTGAACGCGGCGCGCAAGAAATATGAAGAAGCGTTGCGCGGGCGGGGTCTTTAAGCCCTGCGAAGACCGCCTCGAATGTCTGAATTGGAGTGACGACTTGAAAGCCAAACTGGGCATGTCCCCCATTGCATGGTGGAACGACGATCTTGTGGAACTCAGCGACGACGTATCGCTGGAGGAGTGCTTGCGCCAGTCGCGTTCGGCTGGTTTCACCGGCATGGAGATGGGCCGCCGTTTTCCCAATGACCCAGAAATCATGCTGCCGATCCTCAGGCAGGCCGACGTGACGCTTTGCGGCGGTTGGTTCTCCGGGACGCTGGTCGATGAGGATACATCGGGGAATAAAGATCGCATCCAGCCGATGATCGATCTGTTCAAGGCGGTGAATGCGCCTTGTATCGTCTATGGCGAGGTCGGCCGCTCCATCCAGGGCGACCGTTCCAAGCCGCTCGCCAGCAAGCCCAGGCTTTCGGACGACGAGATGAAAGCCTACGCCAGGCGGCTCACGCAGTTCGGCGAATGGTGTGCCGAGCAAGGCATGCCGCTCTCCTATCACCATCATATGGCGGCGGTGGTCGAGACAGAGCCCGAATTGGATGCCTTCATGCGCTATTCGGGAGAGGGCATTCCCCTACTGCTCGATGCCGGTCACCTGGCCTTTGCCGGCGGCGATGTGCTGCGCGCGATAGACAACCACCACCGGCGCATCAACCACGTGCATGTGAAGGACGTACGCATGGAAGTGATCGAAAGACTGGATCGCAACAAGCAGTCTTTCCTCGACGCGGTGGCGCTTGGTGCCTTCACCGTGCCGGGAGACGGCTCGCTAGACTTTGGCGCGATTGTGCAGAGGTTCGCCGAACATGGCTATGAAGGCTGGTTCGTGGTCGAGGCCGAGCAGGACCCGAAGAAGAACCCGCCGCTCAAGATGGCGCAAGTCGGCTACAAGGAGTTGATGCGGGTGATGACGGCCGCGGGCTATACGGTGGAGACACAGGGCTTTCCGAATGCTTGAGAGTTTGCGAAGAAGGGCTGATCCGATGCCGGGGTTGATTGGATGAAAGACTCTGAGCACCCGTTCTTCCGGCCGCTATGGCGCCGCGTTGCCATTGTCGCGGTCTGCCTGGTCTGGTCGGTGATCGAGTTCGCCACCGGCACGCCGTTCTGGGGCGTGATCGCGCTCGGCTTCGCCGGCTATGCCGTCTGGCAGTTCTTCTATCTCTATAAGCCAGCTAATGAAGACAAGGCATCGGCGGACGCCGAACCGAAGGAATGACCATGTCGAAGCTGCTCGTCAAAGCCAATAAAGGCCACGGCCGCATCGCCCATGTGACGCCGCAAAGCGCGGGCTGGAGCTATGTCGGCTTCGATCTGCATCGGTTGAGGCCAGGCGAGAGCGCTTCCGGGCAAACCGCGGATCGTGAGGTTTGCCTGGTGTTTCTCACCGGCAAGGGCAAGGCCAAGGCCGGCGGCAGGGATCTCGGCCTGCTGGGCGGACGCATGTCGCCGTTCGAGGGCAAGCCGTGGTCGGTCTATGTGCCGCAGGGCTCGGAGTGGTCGGTGAGCGCGGATACCGATCTCGAACTTGCCGTCTGCTCGGCGCCGGGGCTTGGCGGCGGCCTGCCGGTCCGCGTCATTGCGCCGAAGGACCTCGGCCAGGAGGTTCGCGGCAAGGGCACCAACACGCGCTATGTCACCAACATCCTGCCGGAGGGCAAGCCGGCCGATTCCTTGCTGGTGGTCGAGGTCATCACGCCCGGCGGCCACACGTCGAGCTATCCGCCGCACAAGCACGACCAGGACAACCTGCCGGCCGAATCCTATCTCGAGGAAACCTATTATCACCGCCTCAATCCGCCGCAGGGCTTCGCTTTCCAGCGCGTCTACACCGATGTCGACCAGAACGGTGCTCGTTCGCTCGATGAGGCGATGGCGATCGAGGACGGCGACGTCGTGCTGGTGCCCAAGGGCTATCACCCCTGTGCCGCCTGCCACGGTTACGACCTCTATTACCTCAACGTCATGGCCGGGCCGAAGCGGACGTGGAAATTCCACAACGCGCCCGAGCACGAATGGCTGATGAAGGCCTGATAGCGGCCCCGTCCGCGTCGGCAAACTGGCCCAAGGCGAAAAAATCGTCGGCTAATGACCCGCCTGGACAACTTTGTTATCAGGAGCGATCACCAGCTTCGTCATTTCGTCATGCAAATCGCCTATGGCAGCGGGCTGACGAGGACTTTCGATGCGCTACGCGATTTATTTCACCCCCCGGCAGGACGAACCGCTGGCACGGATCGCCGCCAATTGGCTCGGTCGCGACCCATTCGGCGCCGCCACAAGGCCGGTTGAGGCGGTGGGCGAACTGTCGGCGGCGGAGGTCGCCTTCCATACCGCCTCGGCGCGCCGCTACGGTTTCCACGCAACGCTGAAGGCGCCCTTCCGGCTGGCCTCGAACGAGACGGAAGCCACGCTTCGCGCGGCACTGGACAACTTTGGCGAGGCGATGCCGGTGGTGATGATCCCGCGCCTCGTCGTCAGCCAGATCGACGGCTTTTTCGCGCTGGTGCCGGAAGCACCGCTGCCGGCACTCAATCGCTTCGCCGACGACGTAGTGCGCGGTTTCGACCGCTTTCGCGCGCCGCTGACCGAGGCCGAGATCGAACGGCGCAGCCCCGATTCGCTGAAGCCCGACGAATTCCGCAATCTTTGCCAATGGGGCTATCCCTATGTCTTCGAGACGTTTCGTTTCCATATGACGCTGTCCGGCCGGGTCTCGTCACAGGAAAGCCCTCGTCTTCGCTTAGCAATCGACAGCCTGTTTGCGGACGTGCTGCAAAGGCCGGTGCCGGTGGACGCGCTGACGCTGTTTGTGGAAACTGAACCTGGCGCGCCGTTCATGGTGCTGTCTCATCACGCGCTCGGGTGTCGCCCGGCCAGAAGAACCGCCTGAAATGACTATTTGTTTTAACCGCAAGCGACGCGAATTGATTCCAATTGGCTGCAAAAATGCTGCAAGGACTGCCTGAAATGACCGCCGAGACCGTTCTTGACAACGCCCGCATCGTGCTCGCCGACCAGATCGTCGAAGGGTCGATCGTGCTGCGCGACGGCATGATCGCCGCCATCGATCCCGGTCCCGGCCGCAGCGGCGAGGACATGGACGGCGACTTCATCATTCCCGGCCTGGTCGAGCTCCACACCGACCATCTCGAAGGCCATTACGCGCCGCGGCCGAAAGTGCGCTGGAACCCGATCGCCGCTGTGCTCGCCCATGACGCGCAGGTGGCGACCGCCGGCATCACCACCGTGCTCGATGCCTTGCGCGTCGGCATGGACGAGGACGCCGACCTAACGGCTGCCGACATACGCAAGCTGGCCGACGCGATCGAGGACAGCGTCCAGCAGGACCGGCTCAGGGCCGACCATTTCATCCATCTGCGCTGCGAGGTTTCGGCGCCGGACTGCCTCACAGCCTTCGCCAATTTCGACGGCGACGAGCGGGTCAGGCTGGCGTCGCTGATGGACCATGCGCCGGGACAGCGCCAATTCGTCGATCTCGAAACCTATGCCTATTATTACCAGCGCAAGCTGAAGCTGACCGATCGCGATTTCCAGAAATTCTGCGAAAAGCGGATGGCGGAATCGGCGAGGAATTCGAGCCCGAACCGCAGCTTCATCGCCGCTGCCTGCCATGAGCGCGGCATCGTGCTCGCCAGCCATGACGACGCGACCGTCGGCCATGTCGACGAAGCGATCGAGCAAGGCGTGCGCGTCGCCGAGTTCCCGACCACCGAGGAGGCAGCACGGGCTTCGAAAGAGGCAGGGCTCGGCGTATTGATGGGCGCGCCGAACGTCATGCGCGGCGCTTCGCATTCGGGCAATGTCTCGGCCCGCACGCTGGCCGGCGACGGCCTGCTCGATATACTGTCGTCGGACTACATCCCCTTCAGCCTGATCCAGTCGGCCTTCTTTCTCGGCGACGTGGTCGAAGGTATCTCGCTGCCGCAGGCGGTGGCCATGGTTTCGAAGAACCCGGCCGAGGCGGTCGGCCTCACCGATCGCGGTGTCATCGAGCCCGGCCGGCGCGCCGATTTGGTTCGCGTGCGCGTCGACGACCATGTCCCGGTTGTCCGCACGGTCTGGCGGCAGGGACGCCGGGTCGCATGATGGTGTCGGCGTCGATCGAGCGTGAATTGTCCGCGGCGGCGTTTCCGATCCGCGACGGCGTCTTTGTCGCCGTCGTCGGGCCGAGTGGTGCCGGCAAGGACACGGTGATCGGCTATGCGCGCACTGTGTTTGCCGACGAAAGCCGGCTGGAGTTCGTGCGCCGGGTGATCACCCGGCCGAGCGATGCGGCCACCGAGGATCACGACACGCTGGCCGACGCGGCCTTTGTCGAGGCCGAAGCGGATGGTGCCTTCGCCATTTCCTGGGAGGCGCATGGCCTGCGCTACGGCATCCCGGCCGAAGTCGACTGGTCGGTCTCCAACGGCCGTGTCGCGGTCGCCAATGTCTCGCGCGCGATTATCCCGGCGCTGCGCGAGCGTTACGCCAATCTGGCTGTCGTCGAGATCACGGCTACACCGGAGATCCTGGCCGAGCGGCTGGCATTGCGCGGTCGCGAGTCGCGCGGCGAAGTGCTGGCGCGGCTGGCGCGCAGCGCCAATGTGGCGCTGTCCGGACCGGGTGTCACCTCGATCGACAATAGCGGCCCTCGTGAAGCCGCCGGCGAGCGCTTCGCCGAGGTGCTGCGCAAGGCCATGGCCTTCTCCGACGTGTCGGGCCTTATCTAGAGCCTGCCCATCCCGATGCATCGGGATGGGACTCTATCTTCTTGTTTGACCAATATCTTTCCGGAAACCGGTATTCACTTTTCGGGATTATGGCCTCATGCGGCGTGCCGGTCCCGACCGGCGTGACGAGTGTCAGTGGCGTTGGTTGCCGAAGGCCGCACCTGCGTATCCGCTGGCGTATCCAGAACTGCAACGTGATGCCGATACACCATTTCCCACCCCTTCCAGCCGGTAAACAGCAGTATGCAGACCACTATGAACGACAACAGCGCGCCCCATGGTCGGACCGCGGCTTCGGCGCCTTGGGCATAGCGAAGATAGAAATTGATCAATGCCACAACGACCGCGGTCAAGTTGCCCAGCATGTGGTACCAAGCGTCGGGCAAGGCGCGGATGCGCGGCTCGTTGAGGAAGTCGATAAAACCGGCTGTGGCAGCTAGAAGTGCCATTACGACGGCTGCCCCGATCAGCCACATCGATGCCCGTGCCCAGAAGGCATCAGTAGTCCCCCAGAAAACCAGATCGGTGACAAACGCACCGACAAGAAAAGCGACAGGAAAAGGAATCAGCATCGGGTGGAGGGGGTGACTTCCTACTTTGGCGGTGCTTACAGGATTCGTGGCCATTGGATGCCTCCAATAGAAAAGCCTAAATCAACGCTCAGATACGAGTTTCGTTCCAAATAGAGATTGATCTGAAACTGCCGTCGCGAAGCTCAGCACTGATTTTTCATGCCACCTGCCAATGGCAATTGGCGTGCTTCATCCAGTTATTTTTGCGTCACTCCGCGGCAGCACCCGCCACACTTTTGCGGGTGGCCTCGAGCATTAGCCGCCGCGCCCGGAACACGCCCCATTGCTGGTCGACCAGCACGCCGATGAGGATCACCCCGCCCATGACAGCGAAGTTGAGCGAGGAGGGGATGCCGAGCAGGTTGACGAGGTTCTGCAGCTCCTGCAGCAGCACCGTGCCGAGGATGACGCCGATCAGCGAGCCTTCGCCGCCACGCAGCGAGAAGCCGCCGAGCACCGCCGCTGCAATGGCGTAGAGTTCATAGAATTGGCCGTGGCTCGCCGGCGAGATCGAGCGTGTGTACATGGCGAAATAGATCGCCGACAGCGCCGTCAGCACGCCGCAGATGACATAGGCGGCCATGACGATGCGGCCGGTGCGGATGCCGGAATATTTCGCCGCTTCCTCGTTCTTGCCGATGGCGTAGAGATAGCGCCCGAACACTGAGCGGTGCAGCACCACCCACATCACGACGGCGATGACGATCAGCGCGATGAAACTGTTCGGCACGCCCCAGGACCGCCCGGCGGTCAGGAATTCGAGTTCCGGGAAATTCTGTCCGAAGGCAAAGCCGGCGGTGCCGTCGGCGGTGTAGAAGCGCGCCACGCCGCGATAGATCAACAGGCCGCACAAGGTGACCACGAAAGGCTGCAATTTGAGCCGCGTGATCAGCCAGCCATGCGCCAGCCCGATGATGCCGCCGAGCACCAGGATCAGCGGCAGGGCGACCGGCCAGGCCATGCCGCGCGTGGCGATGAAATCGATGAACAGCACGCCGAGCAGCGCAACCACCGAACCGACCGACAATTCGATGCCTCCGGTGATGATGACGAAGGCCTGGCCGATCGACAGAATGCCGAACAGCCCGATCAGGTTCGACGTGTTGGCGAGATTGATCGGCAGCAGGAAGCGTGGATTGATGATCGCCACCACCGCGCCGACCACCAGGATCAGGATCAGCAGGCCGAGATCTTTCTTGCTCATCGTCGTCTCCCCAATGGCCGCTGCCTATTTCGGCTGCTTGCCCACCGCCAGCAGCAGCACGTTTTCCTGGCTGAACTGTTCCTTGTCGAGAATGCCGGAGATCTGGCCCTCATGCATGACGGCGATGCGGTCGGACACGCCGATCACCTCCTCCATGTCGCTGGAGATCATCAGCACGGCGACGCCGGCATCGGCCAGCCCCCGCATCAGCCCGTAGATTTCGGCCTTGGCGCCGATATCGATACCGCGCGTCGGCTCGTCGAGGATCATCACCTTCGGCTTCATCGCCAGCCATTTGGCCAGCACGACCTTTTGCTGGTTGCCGCCGGACAGCGTGCCGGTGCGCGTCTGGACGGAGGGCGCCCTGATGCCGAGATTGGTCTTCTGCTTCTCGGCGGTAGCAGCTTCCGCGCTGGCCGAGACCAGCGAGCGCCGCGAATGCGCCGGCAGGTTGGGGAGCGAAATGTTCTGGGCAATCGACAGGTCGAGCAGGATGCCGGTCAGCTTGCGATCCTCGGGGACGAGGAAGATGCCGCTTGCCACCGCATCCGCGGCTTGCGCGACGACCAGTTCCTTGCCGTCGAGCAGCATGGTGCCGCCAAAGCTCTTGTCAATGCCGAACAGGACGCGCGCCAGCTCCGTCCGGCCGGAGCCGACGAGACCGGCGAGGCCGAGGATCTCGCCATGCCTGACATCGAGGTCGACGGGCCGGTCGGGATAGGCAGCGGTGCGAATGGCCTTGACCGACAGCGCGACTGAGCCCGGCGGGCGCGCCGATTCCGCGGCCTTCTCCCTCTCCTTCAGCATGCGGCCGATCATCAGCTTGACCATCTGGTCGTGATTGATGGCGCTCTTCGGCAAGGTTCCGGCGAGCATTCCGTCCCTGAGCACGACGACGCGGTCAGCGACGCGCTCGACCTCGTGAAGGCGGTGCGAGATGAAAATGACGCTGATGCCGTCCGCCTTCAGCGCCTTGATGACGCCGAGCAGCTTGTCGGTTTCGGCGATCGGCAGGCTCGAGGTCGGTTCGTCGAGGATGACCAGCCTTGCCTTGATCGACAGCGCCTTGGCGATTTCGACCATTTGCTGCTGGGCCAGCGACAGCGCCGACACCGGCGTATCGGCCGAGAAATTGGCGCCGACGCGTTTTAGCAGCGGCGCCGCCAGCGCTCGCAGCCTGGCGCGGTCGACGAGCTTGAGCGGGCCGGCACGCAGCGGTTCGCGGCCGAAAAAGATATTGGCGGCGACGTCAAGGTTTTCGAACAGATTGAGTTCCTGGTGGACGAAGGCGATGCCCGAACCGATGCTGGCCTCGACGGTCAGACCGTCATGGTCGAGGCCATCGACGGTGATGGTGCCGGTGTCCGGCCGGGTCACGCCGCCGAGGATCTTCATCAGCGTCGATTTGCCGGCGCCGTTTTCGCCGACCAGGCCGATGACCTCGCCGGGCCTGACCTCGATCGAGAACCCGTCCAGCGCGACGACGCCGGGATAGGTCTTGCGCACGCCGTCAAGGCTCAGGAACGGAGCGTCCGTGGATGCAACGATGGATGGGTCGGAATAATTCATCACGCCTGACAGCAGTCGGTGAGCCGTTTTGGCCTCAGACTGACGGGCCTCGCAAGGCGCGTCAATAGAATCGCGGGGGGGGGGGGGGGCGGGGCGGCGCGGCCCGAGGTATGTGGGAGTGTATCGGAGAAGGCCGGGGGTGGGGGGGGGGGGGGGGGGGGTGGACGCGTGCGGGGGGTAGGTGTGGGGCGGGGATCGGG